>NZ_JAMOKS010000003.1:0-330143 GCF_023656785.1 Parabacteroides caecihominis | reverse complement strand
GTGTTGGACAGACCTCTGGTTTACCGGTTGTACCGCCAGGTGCACCGCCGGGTATCTAAGTCTGGATTGGATAAGTGCTGAAAGCATCTAAGTACGAAGCCAGCCTCAAGATAAGATCTCCCTGAGGGTCGTTGTAGACTACGACGTAGATAGGCTACAGGTGTAAGGGCAGTAATGTCGAAGCCGAGTAGTACTAATAGCCCGAGACTTTCTATTTCCGTAAGGAAGGATTGATATATCAGCAGGGTTAGTAGAGATACTAACAAAGCAAAAGTTACGTTAGAGTAACGTTGTCCAAGGTCAAACATCTTAAAGGTATTAAGGTGGTTATAGCGTTGGGGATCCACCTCTTCCCATTCCGAACAGAGAAGTTAAGCCCAACCACGTCGATGGTACTGCGTAAAAGTGGGAGAGTAGATAGCCGCCGTTTTAGAGTCACAGACTCCAAACAAATGAAAGGAATCAATCGTAAGGTTGGTTCCTTTTTGTGTTTATAGCTGATGACTCTGACTATCCATAAATACATTATTTGTATTTGGTTTATATTTGTTTTGTGGATTATGTAGCATTTGTCTGTGGAATAATTCTACGAACCCCATTTTTAATAAAGAAGTTATTCTATTTGGTTGTTTATTTATATGGTTAATATTTAGGGGTATAGCGTTTTTTAACAGATTGTATTGAACAATGGTACGATTATTTCATTCTTACAATATAGAGATAGAACAATAGAAAATTTAAATGTCATTTATAGATATTAGTAATGGTAGGAGAAAGATTAGTAAAAGGAGGTATCGTATTAGTCGCCCTTTTAATGTTGGCAACAGGATGTCGAAAAAAAGAAGAGCCGTTGCGTCCCCTTGTCATAGTTGACAAGCCTCAGAAAGAAGATGTGCAAATTTTTGGTGAATATGTAGGCCGTATTCGTGCCGCAAGTTATGTAGAGATACATGCACGCGTAGAAGGTTATCTGGAAAGGATGCTGTTTGTAGAAGGTAAACAGGTGAAACAAAATGAACCTTTGTTTATAATAAATTCAGCACTTTATAAGGCACGCGTAGAGAAAGCGAAAGCACAGTTAAAGAAGAACGAAGCTCAGGCGGCAAAAGCCAAAAGAGATGTAGAGCGTTTACAGCCGTTGTACGAACAGCATGCAGCCAGCCAGTTGGATCTTGATAACGCATTAGCTTCCCTGGATGATTCGGAAGCTAATATCGCAATGAGTAAAGCTGACCTGGACCAGGCACAACTGGAGCTGGGTTATACAACGGTCACTTCACCGATTGCCGGATATATCAGTGAGCGTTTTGTCGATGTCGGCGCCCTGGTTGGTCCCGGTGTCAACTCCAAATTAGCGGCCGTGGTAAAAAGTGATACGGTATTGGTCGACTTCAAAATGACCGCATTGGATTATCTGCGTGCCGAACGCCGTAACATTAAGTTCGGTGAGCAGGATACGACCCGTTCCTGGCAGCCGACTGTAACCGTGACACTAGCCGATAATTCCGAATATCCGGTCAAGGGTGTAGTCGACTTTGCTGATCCGATTGTAGATCCTCAAACAGGAACATTCGGTGTACGTGCAGAATTGGCTAATCCGAATCAGAAATTACTTCCCGGACAGTTTACCCGCGTAAAACTATTATTAGATGTACGTGAACGGGCAATCGTTGTTCCCCGAAAGGCTATTTCCATAGAACAAGGCGGTGTCTTCATCTATATTATCCGGCGTGATAATGTAGCGGAAAAGCGTTTTGTACAAACAGGACCTGAAATCGGAAATAACATTGTTATTGAACGCGGTCTGGGAGAAAATGAAGCAGTAGTTATCGAAGGCTATCATAAATTAGTTCCTGGTATGCTGGTGCGTCCGGTTCAGGCAGGGGATGACAAAGCCATCGAAGCATATAGAGAGGAGGCAGGAGAATGAAGCCGGGATTCTTTATAGACCGTCCCGTATTCTCGACCGTACTATCTTTATTGATCGTTATTGTCGGGGTTATAGGATTGATGATGTTACCGGTGGACCAGTATCCTCAGATCACGCCTCCGGTTGTGAAGATCAGTGCCTCTTATCCGGGAGCCAGTGCCTTGACGGTGTCGCAGGCTGTTGCAACACCGATCGAACAGGAACTGAATGGTACTCCGGGTATGATCTATATGCAGAGCAGCAGTACGAACTCCGGAGGTTTGACTATAACAGTCACTTTCGATGTATCTGCCGATGCTGACCTTGCAGCTGTGGAAATACAGAACCGTGTGAAGCTGGCTGAATCGCGCCTGCCTTCCGATGTTGTTCAGAATGGTATCACCGTGGAAAAACAATCGGCCAGCCAGTTGATGACGTTAAGCCTGAGTTCGGATGACCCGCGTTTTGATGAAATCTATCTGAGTAACTTCGCTACGATCAATGTGCTCGACGTGCTTCGCCGTATTCCGGGTGTGGGACGTGTCTCCAATATCGGTAGCCGTTACTATGGTATGCAGATATGGGTATATCCGGATCGCCTGGCAAATATGGGACTGACGGTAAAAGATATTCAGGCTGCCCTGAAAGAACAGAACAGTGAGTCCGCTGCCGGAGAATTGGGTAAACAGCCGGTTATCGACGTGGATATCACTTTGCCGATCACTGCCCGCGGACGTCTGTCTACGGTAAAAGAATTTGAAGATATCGTTGTCCGTGCCAATCCTGACGGATCGATTGTCCGTTTGCGCGATGTTGCGAGAATATCTTTGGAAGCCTCTTCCTATTCTACGGAAAGTGGAATAAACGGAAAGAATGCGGCTATCCTGGGTATTTATATGCTACCGGGTGCCAATGCTCTGGAAGTGGCAACCAATGTAAAAGAAGCTATGAAAGAGATCAGCCAGAACTTCCCGGAAGGACTGGAATATAAGTTTCCCTTTGATATGACTGAATATATATCACAGTCTATCCACGAAGTTTATAAAACCTTGTTTGAGGCTTTGTTCCTGGTTATACTGGTTGTATTCCTGTCATTACAGAACTGGCGTGCCGCTTTAATCCCGACTATCGCTGTTCCCATATCATTGATCGGGACATTCGGATTTATGCTTATCATGGGATTCTCCCTGAATATGCTGACCTTGCTCGGACTGATCCTGGCGATTGGTATTGTGGTCGACGATGCGATTGTCGTAGTGGAGAATGTGGAACGTATTATGCATGAAGAACGGCTTACAGCCCGCGAAGCCACCCATAAAGCGATGCGCGAATTATCGGGAGCTTTGATTGCAACATCGATGGTATTGGCAGCCGTATTCGTTCCGGTGAGTTTTCTGAGTGGAATTACCGGAGCATTATACCGTCAGTTCTCTATTACGATAGTGGTTTCCGTATTGTTGTCGACTGTCGTTGCTTTGACATTAAGTCCGGCGATGTGTGCCCTGATATTACGTCCGACTGTAGGGAAGAAAAACTTCGTCTTCCGCAAGATCAATATATGGCTGCATAAAGGAAATAATAAATATATCCATTTGCTGACCCGTGCGATCACTAATCCCAAAAGAATCCTGGCCGGATTCGGTATGGTACTTGTTTTTATCTTTGTACTGAACCGGATTATTCCTACCAGTTTTATCCCGGAAGAAGACCAGGGATTTTTTACGGTGGAATTAGTTATGCCCGAAGGTGCGACATTGGAGCGTACCCGTAAAGTAACCGACAGAGCGATAGAATTTCTGGAAAAACAACCGGCTGTCGCCTACGTCCAGAACGTGACAGGAAGCAGTACTCGTGTGGGAACTTCGCAAAGCCGCTCCACACTTACCGTTATTCTGAAACCCTGGGAAGAACGTAAGTCTTCCGGTATGGGTGTAGAAGATGTGATGGCTGTGGCCCGTAAAGAATTTGAATATTATCCGGAGATACTCGCTTATCTGAATCGTCCGCCGGTAATACCTGGTCTGGGAGAAAGCGGAGGTTTGGAAATGCAGTTGGAAGCCCGCGGTGAAGCCAGTTGGGAAAATCTGGTGAGTGCCACCGATACATTTATGCTATATGCGTCGAAAGCTCCCGAACTGACCGGTGTATCTTCCGCCCTGCAACCGGAGATTCCGCAACTATACTTTGACGTAGACCGTGACCGGGCAAAGTTCCTGGGTATTCCTCTGACGGATATCTTCTCGACGATGAAAGCCTATCTGGGCTCCGTCTACGTGAATGACTTCAATATGTTCAACCGTATATATAAGGTATATATCCAGGCAGAAGCCCCTTATCGCGCCACTCGTGATAATATTGGACTGTTCTTTGTCCGTGCACAAAACGGTTCGATGGTTCCGTTAACCGCTTTGGGTACGACGAACTATACGACCGGACCGGGTACGATCAAGAAGTTCAATATGTTCTCGACAGCTGCCATCAGTGCAGTGGCTGCCCCCGGCTATAGTTCCGGTGAAGCCATGGCTGCCATGCAACGGATTGCACGCGAACATCTACCCGATAATATAGGTTTGGAATGGAGCGGTCTGTCTTATCAGGAAAAGAAGGCCGGCGGACAGACAGGCATGGTGCTTGCACTCGTATTCCTTTTTGTGTTCTTGTTCCTGGCTGCACAGTATGAAAGTTGGATCGTTCCGATCGCTGTTATCTTATCTTTGCCGGTTGCCGCTTTGGGTGCTTATCTGGGAATTTGGGCTACCGGATTACATAACGATGTCTATTTCCAGATCGGGCTTGTCACGCTGATCGGATTGGCGGCGAAGAATGCGATCCTGATCGTCGAATTTGCCAAAGTACAGGTCGATACCGGAGTAGACGTTGTTCAGGCTGCTATCCATGCGGCGCGGATGCGTTTCCGTCCGATCCTGATGACCTCTTTGGCATTCGTTTTGGGTATGCTTCCGATGGTATTGGCTAGCGGGCCGGGATCAGCCTCACGCCATAGCATCGGTACAGGGGTGTTCTTTGGTATGTTGGTGGCCATTACGGTAGGTATTGTATTGGTACCGTTCTTCTTTGTTCTGATTTATAAGATTAAACGAACGCTGCGGATGGATCGTGCTGCGCGGATAATACCTAAAAAGAAGATGCTCTTTTTTATGGTTGCTGTGTCGGCTATTACCTTCTCTTTTTCTTCCTGTAAGTTAGGAGAGAAATATGCCCGTCCGGAGTTGAACCTTCCGGCTGAACTGGAGGCCGGTGCCGACAGTCTTTCCGTGGATAATATTCCCTGGGAAAGCCTGTATGCCGATACCACTTTGCAACGGCTTATTACGACTGCCCTGGAGAATAATAAAGATATGAAGATAGCAGCCGCCAAGATCAAGGAAATGATCGCAGCCAAACGTATCACATTTGCTGACCAGTTCCCGGAAATAGGTGCGCGCATTTACAGCCAGAAAGAACGGTTGAATTATGGAGGCGATAATCCTAAACCCGATCCAGAATACGGGGCGAAGCTGACTCTTTCGTGGGAGTTGGATTTGTGGGGTAACCTCCGTTGGGCAAACGAAGCCGGCGTTGCTGCCTACCTGCAATCGGTAGAGGCCCGCCGGGGATTACAGCTGACACTGGTTGCTGAAGTGGCGGCCGCTTATTATCAACTGTGTGCTCTCGACCGTCAGTTGGCTATAGTCCGCCAGACATTGGAAGCCCGTCGTGAAGGGGTTCGCCTGGCTAAACTCCGCTATGATGGTGGTCTGACTTCCGAGACTTCTTATAACCAGGCTTTGGTGGAGCTTGCCCGTACCGAGACGCTTGTCCCTTCGTTGGAGCGCCAGGTAAAGATCAAGGAAAATGACCTGTCCCTGTTGTTAGGCGAATATCCGGGATATATCCCCCGCGGCCTGTCTCTCGACCAGCAACATTTGCCGGATGCTTTGCCGGTAGGATTACCCTCGGCTCTGTTGGAACGCCGTCCGGATATGCGTCAGGCCGAGTTGAAGTTGCGCGAAGCGAATGCAAAAGTAGGAGTAGCCTATACCGATCTGTTTCCGAAGATCAGCCTGACCGGTAATTTCGGTCTCGAGAGTGAAGAGTTGGGCGACCTGTTGAAAAGTCCGGCATGGTTCCTGGCAGGGGATCTGCTTCAGCCTCTTTTCGCAATGGGGAAAAATAAGGCAAAGCTGAAAGCGTCCAAAGCCCGTTATGAGCAGGAGGTGTACAGTTACCAGAAGAGCGTGATCGGTGCTTTCAAGGAGGTGAACGATGCGATTGTTACGATCCATATGGCGAAGGATATCCGTCGCTCGCAGGAAAAACTGGAAGCAGCCTCGAGAAAATATTTAAAGTTGGCGGAATTGCAGTATATCAATGGTGTAACCAATTATATAGATGTATTGGATGCCCAGCGTGGTTATCTGGATGCCCAGATCAGTTTGAATAAGGCGGTACTGGATGAACTGCTGTCGGTGGTTTATCTGTATAAAGCGCTGGGAGGAGGATATACATCTGCCTCAGAAGAAATACAGTAGTTAAATAGAAATACTCTGATATATTTGCGTACCTATGGGCTATTTACTAAAGAGCCTATAGGTACTTTTTTCAGTAGGAAAAACGTTAACTGCTAACTTATTTCTATCTTTGTATTCCTAAAAACAATAAAGAGAGGAATTGCCATGCCATTAAATTTACAAAAGAATTTACCCGCTATCGAACTCCTTAAAAAGGAACACATCTTTGTGATGGATTCCTTGCGTGCATCATCCCAGGATATCCGTCCGCTGCGTGTGGTGGTACTGAACCTGATGCCGTTGAAGATCACGACAGAGACAGACCTGATCCGTCTGTTGAGTAATACCCCTTTGCAGGTGGAGCTGGACTTTATGAAGATAAAGGGCCATACCCCAAAGAATACTCCGATCGAACATATGCAGGAGTTTTATAAAGACTTCGACGATATAGAGAAAGATTATTACGATGGAATGATCATTACCGGTGCTCCGGTAGAACAGATGCCTTTTGAAGAAGTCAGTTACTGGGAAGAGGTGACGACGATCTTCGAATGGGCGCGTACGCATGTAACCTCTACGTTATATATCTGTTGGGCGGCGCAGGCGGGATTGTATCATTTCTATGGTGTGCCTAAATATGATTTGCCGGCAAAGATGTTCGGTGTTTTCCGGCATACGTTGCGTGAGCCTTATCTGCCGATATTCCGCGGGTTCGATGATGAGTTTTATGTGCCTCACAGCCGTCATACGGAAATACGCCGCGAAGATATCCGGAAGGTACCGGAATTGACGCTTCTTTCGGAGAGTGAGGAGTCGGGCGTTTATATGGCGATGTCGCGCGGCGGCCGTGAGTTTTATATTACAGGCCATTCCGAATATTCGCCTTATACGTTAAGCGATGAATATATCCGCGACCTGAATAAGGGCCTTCCTATTTCCGTTCCCCACAACTATTACCGCAACAACGACCCGGCCCAGGGCCCTGTAGTCCGTTGGCGCGGCCATGCGAACCTGTTGTTTACAAACTGGCTGAACTATTACGTTTACCAGGCAACTCCGTTCAATATTGAGGATATAAAGAATTTGGGGAGTTTGTAAATATCGCTACCGAAAGGAGCTGACGAAACGATTAAATAAAGAGTATATATGGCAAAGAAAATACCTTACGGATTGACGGATTATGTATTAGTAATGACTGATAATTATTACTATGTAGATAAAACCCAGTATATTGACCTGTTGGAGCAGACCGGACGTTTCCTGTTTCTGATCCGTCCGCGCCGTTTGGGGAAATCGTTGTTCCTGAATATGCTTAACTGCTATTACGATGTGAAATATGCCGACCGTTTTGAGGAACTGTTCGGTAATCAATACATCGGCAAGCATCCGACTGCTGAACAGGGTAAATACCTGGTTTTACGTTTTAATTTCAGCATGGTAAGGGCTACGGACGATAAACTGGAAGCTGCCTTCAACCGGCATATCAGTCTGGAAACAGCGTATTTTGCCAGCGTATATGCTTCTTATTTTAAACCTGATTTCCAGGAACAGCTAAAATTGATTCCGGAGGCTGCCGGACGTTTGGAATATATTTGCCTGTGTGCCAAAGAACAAGGACTGTCTATCTACTTGCTGATCGACGAATACGATAATTTTACCAATACGATATTATCCTCTAAAGGAAATGATGTGTATCATTCTTTGACGCACGATTCAGGTTTCTATAGTTCATTCTTTAATGTGGTAAAAGGTGTTACCACCGGAGCGGAAGCCCCTGTGAAACGAATGTTCATTACTGGTGTGTCGCCTGTTACACTGGATGACGTGACGAGTGGTTTCAATATCGGGACGAATATAACGACAAATGAACAGTTTAATTCGATGGTCGGTTTCAGCGAATCGGAACTGCATGAGATGTTATCTTATTACCAGTCGGAAGGCATGCTGGCCGATTCTATCGATGATATTGTCCGGATGATGAAACCCTGGTACGATAATTACTGTTTTGCCAAAGAATGTATCGGGCAAACAATGTATAATTCGGATATGGTGCTCTATTTCCTGAATAATTATTTGCAGAGGAAACGTCCGCCTTCCGAAATGGTCGACCGTAATATCCGGACGGATTACAGCAAATTGCGCTACTTTATCCGTATCGACAGGATGCAGGAAGAAGGTTGTTCGGTCATTACAAAGTTGATCGATACCGGCGAAGTGAACGGAAACGTGATAAAAGACAGTTTTCCAGCAGAGAACCTGGCCGATCCGGGTAACTTTACCTCACTGCTATACTATTTCGGTTTGCTGACTTACGACCGGATGGAATATGGCGAAACGATCATGAAAGTACCCAATCTGGCCGTCCGCGAACAGATTTACAGTTATCTGGTGGAAGCGATGAAAGAACGCGAGTCGGTTGTTTTCCCTTTTATGGACTTGTCCGACCGGATGCGTCGTATGGCTTATTTCGGGGAATGGGAAACTGCTTTGGACTTTTTTGCCTGTCAGGTTGATAAGAAAGCGGTTCTTCGTGATGCGATCTATCAGGAGTCGACTATTAAAACACTGATGGTTGCTTATATGGGGTTGACGGATTACTTTATTATCTGGCCTGAGTTTGAAGCGGGCCGTGGTTTCTCCGATCTTTACCTGATGCCCAACCTGGCAAACTATCCGGATATGCAATATTCCTATCTGGTAGAGTTGAAATTCCTGAAACGGGATGATACGACAACCGATGTGGAAGCCTTATTGCAGGAAGCCGAAAACCAATTGCGCCGTTACGCTGCTGACGAGAAGATACTCAGTAGCACCGGTAACACCCGCTTACGCCTGCTAGCCGCTGTTTACCGTGGCTGGCAACCGGAGGCAATGCGCGAATTTGTTTTGTGAGTTGTACTTTTTTGATAAATCTGAAATAACAATATGCCAATAAAACCCCGCCGCATAGAATTACTATCCCCGGCTAAAGATCTGAACTGTGGTATTGAAGCCATTAATCATGGGGCTGATGCCGTGTATATCGGTGCGCCGAAGTTTGGAGCCCGTGCTGCTGCCGGAAATACGTTGGAGGATATTCGTGCTCTTTGTGAATATGCTCATTTATATAATGCCCGTATCTATGTGGCGTTAAATACCATTCTGCGGGAAGAAGAATTGTCGGAAGCGGAGCAACTGATCCGGCAACTCTATCAGGCAGGAGCCGATGCTCTGATTGTACAGGACATGGGGATCACTCGCCTGAATCTGCCGCCTATCCCGCTGCATGCCAGCACACAAACGGATAACCGTACGCCTGAAAAGGTGAAGTTCCTGGAGGCAGCCGGTTTTACACAGGTGGTTCTGGCACGTGAATTGTCGTTGAATGAGATTCGCTGCATATCGGAACAGGTTTCTGTCCCGCTGGAGGTTTTCGTACATGGCGCATTATGTGTGAGTTACAGCGGGCAGTGCTATCTGAGTGCGGCTTTGAGCGGGCGGAGCGCTAACAGAGGAGAGTGTGCGCAATATTGCCGGTTGCCTTATTCGATGGTGGATGCGAATGGGACGGAGATCGTTCATAACAAACATTTGTTATCACTCAAGGATATGAACCGTTCCGACCAACTGGAAGCCCTGCTGGATGCGGGTGCTTCTTCTTTTAAAATAGAAGGGCGCTTGAAAGATGTCACTTATGTAAAGAATATAACGGCTTATTACCGGAAGAAACTGGATGCTATATTGACGCGCCGACCCGAATATATCCGTGCCTCAGCAGGAAAAAGTACCTATGAGTTTGAGCCTGTAGCCGAGAAAAGTTTCAACCGGGGATTTACTCCTTTCTTCCTGCATGAACGTACAAAAGATATAACAGCTTTCAATACTCCGAAATCATTGGGTGAACCTGTCGGAACCGTCAAGGAACTGAAAGGCAATTCGTTTACCATCGCCGGAGTGAAGCAACTGAATAATGGGGATGGCTTGGTATTCTTCAATAGCCGCGGTGAGTTGGAAGGATTTCGCGTCAACAGAGTAGAGGCGAACCGTGTCTTTCCGTTGGATATGCCGGATATAAAGCCCAAGACACTTTTGTATCGTAACTTTGACCAGGTTTTTGAAAAGCAGTTGGCGAAACCTTCTGCCGAACGTAAGCTGGCTGTAAAGATCGAATTCTTGGATAATCCTTTCGGTTTTACATTGGTTATGGAAGATGAAACGGGAGCACGTGTGATGCTGACTGAGCCGTTCGATAAGGAACTGGCACGCCGTGACCAGCAGGATAATATCCGTACACAACTTTCAAAATTGGGAAACACGCCGTTTGAAGCATCGGAAGTACATATAGGAATGGGTGAAAACTGGTTCGTCCCGTCGTCTCTCCTGGCAGATATGCGTCGCAAGGCCGTAGAGAAGTTGCAGTCAGACCGTATGATCCGTTACCAGCGTGAACTCTCGCGTAAGGTTGAACCTGCGAAAGAGGTTTCTTTCCCGGAACGCCAGTTGACTTATCTGGGGAATGTCTCTAACAGCCGGGCGGAAGCTTTTTATAAAGCACATGGGGTAGAGACGATTGCAGATGCTTTCGAATTAAAGCCGGAGAAAGATGTTCCGTTGATGTTTAGCAAGCATTGCCTACGGTATAGTATGGGATGGTGCCCAACTTACCAGAAAGAGAAATCACCTTATAAGGAACCTTATTATCTATTATATAAAGACACCCGGCTCCGCCTGCATTTCGATTGCAAGCGGTGCCGGATGTTGGTGTATGCAGAATAAATAAGCATATTTGGCTTATTCCCTCTATTTCAATAGAACCTTCTGTCCCGGCCTGCCGTCTATTGTCAGGATATAGACACCGGCAGCCAGCCCTTCGAAGCGATTATCGCCGGGCGAAAGGAGACGCGTGAGGATCAGACGACCGGAGATTTCGTTGAGATATAGGCGGGTGGCGTAGGGGACGGTAACCAGTAGTAGACCATCGGACGTCGTGATATGGAAGCCGGATGGGAGCGGCTCGTTGCCGGTAGCAATGTCCTTAATGATGCCGGTGATTTCGATGTCGGTATCTCTTAATACATTATGAATGATGTATTTGCCGTCTGAAATACGCGGGGGGATCATTTTGCCGTCGGCGGTTACTACCGGCTGAGAGTCTTTTTGGTATCCTTCGGCGAGCGTAAGGAAGAAACCGAAGCTATCCCAACTCTCTATCTCGTAACTGCCTGCTGCCGGATCGGTGGTGACACCCTCTATAGCAGGGAGAGTAACAGTATAATAGGTAGGAACAGGATAAACAGGAGGTGTAACAGGTATTGCACTAAATGTGGCTGTTACTGTTACATCTCCGGCTGGCATTATGATGGTGGTTTCCGTGAGAATGACCGAACCTTCTATCCAGCTATAAGATAAAGTGGACAATTGGTGATTTGTAGCAGGACTCACTGTTAATGTGACAGTTTCGCCTGCCTGTGCTGTTTCCTTGTCAGCTTTGATTGTACCGTTAGTAATTGACGGATCGATGGTGATTGTATAGACGGGGATGATGGTGAATGTCCAGTCTTCGTTTGTCATGTCGGTAACCTTGTTGTAGTTGTCACTCTCGGCAACATCGATTATGACGGTATAGGTACCAGCTTCTGTCGGTGCTTCTGATGTTATATTATCACTGGCATTTTCTTTATATTTAATTGTGATTTTATCGTTGTCGATAAGTGAAGTAGTTATGCTCGCTGCTTTTTTATTCCTATCATAAACCAGCTCTTCCGGGCTCGGTGCTTCAAATTGAAAATCAGTTACTGATAAATCTGTTTTGTTTACAGTTACGGGAAGTTCTTTTTTGAATACCTCATAATTACCCAGATCGTCCGGGGTAAATGTTGCAACAAATGAGTTTGGATTTGTAATAACATTACCTACGGATGTCTCCGGGGCATCCCATATCCAACCTTCGGGTAATATTACATCAGCCAGTGTCTGGCCATAGATGGCAGATAAGCCGGATGGTTCGGTATAATCGGTTGCTGTATCCCCTGTTGCTTTTGTTACACTAATCGTGATGTTTCGTGTTACTTCCTGTTTATCTTCTTGGTAACCTTCAATTTTTGTCCAGTTATAATTGTTATAATCTTTGACTGTATAAATGGCAGAATAACCGCTATTAGTCACTGTTGGAATATCTGTTTCTTTTTCCCATTTCCATCCTTCAGGCAAATCGATAGTAGATAATTGAACTCCGTAAGTAACGGAACCTGCAAGTTCTGGAGTAGCAAATTCAGTCTTGTCAGCTTTTGCAACCTCAAACGTTTTTGATACCGTTTTTTCCTCTTTCGTATATTTTATGGTATATGTTCCGGCATTTTTTACCTCTGTCGGCTCAATTGTAGACTTCCAGCCGTTTGCTTCTAACGGAACTGTTTCTCCGAGAATAGACATTGAAAGACTGATGGCTGAATTAGTTACCGTTGAAAGATCTTCTCCGGTATACTTCAGATCCTGTGGAACTGAAATCATATCTTCTGTTAGTGTTTCAACAATTTGTGTACCCTCATTATTCTCGATGAATGTCCCACTACCTTTGAAAGTCGAATTTTCCCTGATTTGCATTTCTCCATTGTTGGTTAGTGCGTGATTGGTTGTTAGTTGGGCATTTTGGGATATTACAAGAACTTCATCTTGTTGGATAGTCAGATCTTCATTTAAAGTATATTCTCCGTAAATGGTGCCGGTCTTTTTAGCGTCAACATCACCATCTTTCTCCCATACGAATGAATTGGTGATGGTTGGTTTTGATTCCTGTCCGTCATTTACATTGAAACATTTGTAGGTACTACTACTGCAATGTACGTCTATATAACTATTACTAACAGTAATTTTATTGCTTGCATTGTTAGTCTGTACAGTAATTCCGCCTAATTCAGAATCGTTAATGAGAAGTGTACTCCCGTCAACCGTTATTGTTCCGGCTTGATCATTTTCGGCTTTAACTACTACTGCATGATGAGGTGTTTTTTCTTTTATTGCTACCATGCTCTCGTTGGATATGGAAATATTTTCTCCGGCGAAAAGCCCGGCATACCCCGTCTTATTAATAGTTATGTCGCAGTTATTAATAGAAATATCTTTGGTGGCGTAAATTCCTGTATATCCGGCTTTATCCACAGTCACTTTGCTATTATTGGAAATTGTAATTTTGTTTGCGGAGATGGCATGGCTAGATCGTGCTGTTTCCCCGATCTCAATACTACTGTTTTCAATCGTAAGATCTCCATAATTCATTCTGATAGCGGCTTTCCCTGATTTAAGAACCTTTATGGTGCTATTTTTGATTGTAGAGGCTTTGTTAGCATCATTGCCATAAAAGGCCGTTTCACCACAATCTTCTATCGTAATTTTACTATCATTAATTTGCATTGATTTGTAACTGTGGATAGCGTTTTTATAGCTTAAGCCTTCTTTGGCGGTTATTGTCACATTACTAATATTTATATAGTCGCTTTCAATTAGATAGCCTGCATTGCTAGCATTGGTAGCATTTCCTTTTAATATTAGTGATCCATTGTTTTCGCCTGTTATATTAAGAGTATTATTGGTAAATAGTTGCCTTATGGAAGAATAAGGATAATTCTGTTCCGGAAAATTACCATTATGTGTAATTGTATTTTCTCCGATCAATTTAACTATCGCTTTATCCGGTAACGTAATAGCTGAATTATTATTATTATTTTCTATGGGTTCAATGAGTATGTTCAGTCCCTTTAAAGTAAGAGTCAAATTCTCTTTATCCCATTTATATCCATATTGATCCAGTTGATCAGTTGTTTCAGTATCTCTGAAGTCAAGTCGAGTAGTAAGTTGCTCTATTTCGCTCGATGCCATAACTGGTATAAGCAGGAAGGTAAAAAGTAAAATGAAAATTTTCTGCATAATGATTATCTATTATTGTTATATCTGTTTTAAATGAATTTAAGGGTTTGAGTAAGCAACAGGCTTTGCCCGTTCACGCAAAAGGTCTTTGCCTTACCGCGCAAAGGGTCTTTGCGTGATAAGGCAAAGGCGACCAGGCTATTCTATCTCAGGACGGTCTCCGCCTCCACCACTGTTACCCACTACAATAGTCGTACTTACGCTGCGGGGTTCTTTCAGTAGCTGTGCACTTTGACTGTATTGTGTGCATACTGTTAGTGTATATGTATCATCTGCTAGGTCGGCCGGTAGCAAGAGGGTAAGCTCTGACGGTTTGTTGATGCTTACTTCGTCATCTTCCAATTTTCTGACAACACCTTTACTATCAGTTAGAGTTACACCGACTGATTCGTTTGAACCGACTACTTTCAGGTGCGAGCCACGAACGAAGAAGTTACGTCCCGGAGTTGCTGTCCCGTCTTTCAAACCGGTTTTGCGATCTTCTACTTCGAGGATATACATTACGTTTGCTTTCGTACCGAGTATTTCTACTTTAGTTTTAGCAATCGCTTCGCGTAGCAATTTTTCCTGGATAAATGATACGTAGACTGAGTTCGTTTTCGGATCCCATTGTCCTTTATCAATCACTCCGACAAATTGTGCCACAGCACGGAAAAGGCCGGTGTTTACACTGTATCCGTTTAATATCAGGCGCATAACGACGCGAAGGAAGAGGGTAACAACGTGTACGATTGTTTCCATTCGAAGTCCCGTATCTTCCTCTTTCATCTCGTTATAAATTTGTTCAAGTCCGATGTTGCCGGATGATTCGAGCAAAAGGATTTTGTCGTCTTTGTTGTCTGTGGTAACCGTATTATTGGCTAACCAACCTTTTAATGTGTTTTGCATACTGTTAAATTTATGTTGTTAATAAGAAAATAATTGTATATAGTTGGGTAGAATATGAGTAGAAATTATCTCTTTATTTCCCTTTTTTAAGCTAAAAGTCAGCACCTTTCTAAAAAGATAGAGTATGATATTTAAATCCTTGAACTTCATTGCCAGTAATGTTTTAGTCTGTGTAGAACTAGAGACAAACTGGACGATAATCGTCTTATATACTTCGTGGATTATAATTAATTTCTTAGAATCAAGCTAAAACTTTTAGGATAAACGATATTTTTTAATATATCATGAATTAATTGAATATAAAGCTTTGGCTATGACGATTAATTTATATCTTTGTCACCAATAATAACGTAGTTCTACACAGACTAAGTTAGTTTTGCCTACTTATTAACCTTATCAGGATATCTAATAATAAAAGTATGATAAGGATTATTCCCACAGATGTATAAATACTTATCTTTGCTGTAAGTTTTTTATTAAATTCTAATCGAAATGAAACAACAACTATTCGCCTTTTTAGTCGTCTTGTTTACTTTGGTTTCTTGTGGCGATAAACCGCTGGCCCCTTCGAAACCCGTTTATGTGACAGTGAAAACGACTATGGGAGATGTTACTGTCCTGTTGTATGATGACACTCCTTTGCACCGTGATAACTTCATCCGGTTGTGCCAGTCGGGTGAATATGAGGGGATGCTATTTCACCGTATCATTAAAGATTTTGTAGTGCAAGGTGGTGATCCGACCAGCAAAGCTCATGAACCGGGTGTTTTGTATGGAGACGGTGATGGTGGTTATACCGTTCCGGCCGAGATACTTCCCAACCATTTCAATAAACGAGGTGCTCTGATCGATGCCAAGGAAAGTGATGATGTAAATCCTGAACGTGCATCGGCCGGAACCCAGTTTTGTTTCGTGCAGGGAAAGAAACATACTGATGCTGAACTGGATGAGAAAGAGGTACGGATCAACCAGATTCGCCGTAACTGGTTATATTATAAATTCCTGGATCAGTTGAAGAAAGAAGACCCGGCACTGGCTGCCGACTCTTTGGAAACGGAATTGACAAACCGTGCTTTGGTTATGGTGGAGGATACATTGGCTGACCTGGGCCCGTATGTTATTCCCGCCGAACACCGCGAAGTATATAAGACGGTTGGCGGAGTGCCCCATCTGGATAGTTCCGTGACGATCTTCGGAGAAGTGGTGGACGGTTTCGATATCGTAGAGAAAATGTCGCTGGTGAAAACAGATAAGAATGACCGGCCTATCCGGGATGTTATGATCAAATCGACGAAAGTATTTCAAAAGTAAATTCGCTTTTCCAAAACAAGATGGCTACCTGATGTTGTTCTATAGAAAGTAATCAAACAACATACAGTCATGAAGAAAATGGTTATCATAGGCGCGACCGGCTATGTCGGGTCCGCTATTCTGAAAGAAGCATTAGGCAGGGGGCATCAGGTAAAAGCCATCGTCAGAGATCCGTCGAAACTGACTTTAATCCATCCGCATCTGAAAGTAGTGGGAGGGAATGTGACCGATACGGACTTTTTATCCCGTGAACTGGCAAAATCGGATGCGGTGATCAGTGCTTTCAATCCGGGCTGGTCGAATCCCCATATTTATGAAGAGACACTGGAAGGCTATGGCTCTATCCTTTGTGCCGTTCGCAACTCCGGTGTGCATCGTTTCCTGATGGTTGGCGGAGCAGGCAGTTTGTTGGTGGCTCCCGGTCGTCAGCTGATGGATGAACCGGACGTTCCCAAGAAACTTTTACCGGGAATACGAGGGATGGCAAAGGTTTATACCGATTTGTTGTTGCCGGAAAAGTCGGTGGATTGGGTTTTCCTGAGTCCTGCGGCTAATATGGCACCGGGAGAGCGTACCGGAAAGTTCCGTCTGGGAAAAGATGAACTGATTGTCGATGAAAGTGGGGATAGCAACATCTCCGTAGAAGATTTCGCTGTTGCCATGATTGATGAACTGGAACAGGAAAAGCATCATCAGGAGCGGTTTACACTCGGGTACTAAGTGTCTTTGGCAAAAACAGTTGCAGGTATTCGAATAGTTCTTGCTTTACACTTATTATGCTTATCTTTGTCTGGTAGTAGAGATAAAGATAGATGTAAAAAGAGATAATTATGACAAAGATTAAAAACATTGTATTTGATTTAGGAGGAGTTTTTATAGACCTGGACCATGATCAGGCAGTTCGTCGCTTTAAAGAGATCGGAGTGGAGGATGCGGAACAGTTGCTGGATCCTTATGAGCAGAAAGGGATCTTTCTGGAAGTGGAAAACGGTACGATCAGTGCTGACGAGTTTTGCCAAAAGCTTCGGGAGCATACGGGGAAAGACCTGACGTATGAAGATATAAAATCCGGTTGGCTGGGATTTATCGCCGATACGCCTCAATATAAGCTTGATTATGTGTTGAAACTTCGCGAGCGCTACAATGTTTATCTGTTGAGCAATACCAATCCCATCATCCAGGAAGGGTGGGCAAGGACAAACGAGTTTACTTCGGCAGGTCGTCCGATCGGTGCCTATTTTGATAAAATGTACACCTCGTATGAAGTTGGCGTAACTAAGCCCGACCGGCGGATCTTTGACTATATGATCAAAGACAGCGGACTGATTCCGGCAGAGACGCTCTTTGTGGATGATGGTAAAAGCAATATTGAAGTAGGACGCACACAGGGCTTCATCACCTACCAACCCCAAAACGGGGAAGATTGGCGTGAAGCTATCGATGCACTGTTGAAATAAACCGGTTGGGGGTATTCAACGGAACCACTTTCCCATAACACTGTAAAGCCTGTCTATTTCTATGGGTTTGGCGATATGTTCGTTCATCCCGGCTTCCAGGCTTAGCCGTACGTCTTCGGCAAAAGCATTGGCCGACATGGCTACGATCGGTAAGTCCTTGATGTCTTGCCGGTCGAGAAGACGGATTTGCCGAGTGGCTTCAAGACCGTCCATGACAGGCATTTGTATATCCATGATTATGAAATCGTAATATCCTTCGGGGGAAGCGGAAACCTTGTTGACTGCTTCCAGTCCGTCGCTGGCTGTTTCAATTTCAGCACCGGTTTCCTGTAGCAACTCATAAGCGATCTCACGGTTCAGGTCGTTGTCTTCCACAACGAGTATCCGTTTGTCCGGAAAAGAGGAGACGATAGATGGTACGACAGTTGCCTGTTCTTCCTCTTTTTTGTTTGTGGCAAACTTTTTCATCAGGTGAAACAGTTTGGACTTCATGATAGGCTTACAGATGAAACCGTTGACTCCTGCTTTCAGGGCTTCGATTTCGTAGCCGGAATAGTCGTAAGCCGAAATGATGATAATAGGAATATCCGGTCCTACGCATTCCCGTATTTTGTAGGTTGTTTCAATGCCATTCATATTGGGCATCATCAAGTCTATGATGATTGCAAAATAATTGTTTCCTTCGTTTACTTTCTGTACCGCATCCTGACCGGAAAGAACCCATTCCGGTTTCATTCCTAATTCTTGCAGGTTTTCATAGGCTATTTCGCAGGATACATCATCATCATCCACAACTAATACCGGCAGGTCTATTAATAGATTGTTGTCGTATTCATCCATGCCTCCCAGTTTGACATGGAATCTCATGGTGAATTTGGAACCTTTTCCATACTCGCTTTCTACCAGGATATCCCCGTTCATCATCTGAGCGATATGACGACTGATCGCCATACCGAGTCCGGTCCCCTGGATATTGCGGATGGCTTTATCGTCCGACCGTTCGAACGGCTCGAATACTTTGCTTAAGAATTCAGGTTTCATTCCTATGCCATTGTCCGTGACGGCTATTTCAAATTGCCCATAACCGTTATAAACGGAAGGTTTCTCCTCGACTGAAATTTGTATTAGTCCTTTGTCCGGGGTATATTTGATTGCATTTGTCAGCATATTCAACAGTGCCTGTTGTATGCGTTGTACGTCACCGATCAGGCATTCGTGCTTTACTTTGCTGTGTATTACTAACTTTTGCTTTTTTGCTTCAAAGGCCGACTGCACCATGATGAATAAACTTTCCAGCAGTTCGTCGAGTTTGAATGTCTCTTCCGTCAGCATGATCTTACCGCTTTCGAGCTTCGACATATCTAATACTTCGTTTATCAGGTTGAGCAGGAGTTTGGAAGATATGGTTATCTTCTTCAGGCAGTCGGCTATGCGGTTCTGGTCGTTCATATGAAGGCCGGCTATTGCCGTCATACCCACGATTGCATTTATGGGAGTACGTACGTCATGGCTCATTCGTGACAGGAAGTCTGACTTGGCACGGTTGGCGGCTGTTGCGCTCTGTAGGGCTTCCTGCAACAATAGTTTCTGTTTTCTTTCTTCCTTGATTTCCGTTATGTCGGTCCTGGTCATCAGCCAGATGTTTTGTTCCCTGTCGAAGTAGCTGAACCGTATTTTCTTTTCACGGTTTTCACCGTTTTCTATCATGGTACCGTATAAAATATACTCTCCATGTTGTCGCAGTATCGGATCGACGTGGGCGATACTCATCTTCTCGGTCATTGTGTCGCAAAACTCCGGCTCCATATATTGTCGGTTGTACTCTGCAACTACCGCTTCATAGTTGCTGCTGGCTACCGGGGGAGGTGTTTCGCTTTCCGTACCGGAAGTGTACATGACATAACTGTTTTTAGAGGCTTCGATATAAATCACATAGTCGTATTCAGCTTTTACGGCTGTTTCAATGATTTGTGATTTCCTGAAATCATTAACATTGTGGCTGGAGAAGACAACCCTGTCGGGTATGCCTTCTTTGTTAGTCAAGATATCTATAAAGGCTTCGTGCCATTCAAAACCGAAATGGTCGTTACAGAAACGCATGTCGAATTTTTTGTGGAAACATCCTTCGGCTATCATTTTACGGAAGGCTTCAAGCGAAACCGTTTCGTCCCATAGAGTATGGTCAGGCGGATAGACATCATTCTTTATCGTGTTATTGAGAATGACGTAATCATGTTTCGTATTTTCCAACTCCGGAATCATGGAGTCTTTTTGTATTTCGACACTTCCATCTTCCAGATAGATAGTCCAGATAGTATCCATGAGATATTGGTAGTTAGCCAATGATTCATTTGATTTAAGCCTCTTATTCATGCAGTTTGTTTATTATCTTGCTTTGTGTTCGGTAATCAGGTCGCAGATTAGTTTGTACTGTACTTTCAGCTGATCAAACAGGTCTTGCATACCTTCAGTATCTCCGGTTCTGAGTTTTTCTGTCATCGGGATCAATATGTCCGATATATTTGTCAGGTCAAGCGTAGCCACCAGTCCTTTTAATGTATGGGCATATCTGAAAGCCAGGGAAATGTTATTCTCATTGAGGCTTCTTTCCATCAGGATGAAGTTTTCATCCATAGGGAATTTGGAAAGTATTCTTTCATAAAACTGTTCATTATCCATGAAACGGTTTAATGCACTGTCCAGGTTAACTCCGTACGCTTGTAACTTCTCTTTATATTCGCTTGTCATGTTTTTTATCACCATTTATATAACAAATCATCTGTCTGTTACGAAAGGAATCCCCAAAAGTAGATAAAAAATATGTATGGAGATGGAAAAAGCGTTATAATTCAATAGGAATGTATGTTTTTTTCTGCTAATTGACGAATCCAGTCCTCCGATGAGTCTGTTTTGATGTCTGATGTTGGTTTTGAAGCTCAGTCAACGTTTCATTGATAAGTTCCGGTTACATGCAGGGGGGCAAGAAAAATGCCGGAAGAAATCTCTGGAGAATCTTCCGGCATGCTTATTTAAAAAGACTTTTCTTTTATTGGATACCGCGTTCGCGTAGTTTTTCCTGCCATTTCCAGGCAGAAGCCAATGTATCGGACAACGTTTCTTTAGCAGTCCAGCCCAATACTTTGTTGGCACGTTCCGGGTTAGCCCAAACTTTTTCGATATCACCTTCGCGGCGGCCTACGATTTTGTGAGGAACTTTTACACCGGTAGCTTTTTCGAATGTATTGATCAGTTCCAACACTGTTACACCATTACCGGTTCCCAGGTTGAAATATTCAACATTCTCTTCTGTTTTACCACCCAGCATACGGTCCATAGCGATTACGTGTGCTTTTGCCAGGTCGACTACATTGATATAGTCGCGGATACAAGAGCCGTCAGGTGTATCATAGTCGTCACCGAATACGCTCAGTTCCTTGCGGATACCGATTGCAGTCTGTGTCAGATACGGGATCAGGTTCTGGGGAACGCCGTTAGGCAATTCGCCGATTTCTGCACTCGGGTGAGCACCGATCGGGTTGAAGTAACGCAGGATAATGCTCTTGAACGGAGCGTTTGCGTGAATAGTATCGCGGATGATCTCTTCGTTGATCTGTTTGGTGTTGCCATAAGGAGATGTTGCCGGTTTGATCGGGGCATCTTCTGTTACAGGCAGGTTTTCGGGATCAGGCTGTCCGTAAACGGTACAGGAAGAAGAGAATACGATTCCTTCGATATTAAATTCCGGCATCAATTCCAGCAGGTTTACCAGCGTAACAACATTGTTACGGTAGTACTTCAGTGGCTGCTGAACCGATTCGCCAACAGCTTTGCTTGCTGCGAAAAGGATGATACCATTGATACCCGGATGAGCCTTCAGTGCTTCGCGGGTTCCTTCTTTATCTTTTAAATCCAGTTTGATGAATTCAGGACGGATACCTGTGATCTTTTCAATGCCATCCAACACTTCAATATTGGAGTTTGACAGGTCGTCGATGATAACTACATCATAACCTGCATTCTGCAACTCAACTGTAGTGTGTGAGCCAATATATCCGGTTCCACCTGCTACTAAGATTTTCTTTTTCATGCTAGTCTCTATTTAGATTAATTATACGATTCCGGAGAATCCCATAAACGCCATTGCCAGCAAACCGGCTGTTATCAGCGCAATAGGGGTACCTTTCATACCTTCGGGAACACGTGTCAAAGCCAACTGTTCTCTTATCCCTGCAAAGATAACTAAAGCTAGCGCAAATCCAATAGCTGTTGATATTGCATATACAACAGATTCCAATAAATTATATTCTTTTTGTATTACGAGGATGGCGACACCCAGGATACAGCAGTTGGTGGTAATCAACGGAAGGAACACGCCAAGTGCCTGGTAAAGAGCCGGAGAAACCTTTTTCAGTATGATCTCGACCATCTGAACCAGTGCGGCGATGATCAGGATAAAGCTGATGGTCTGCATAAAGCCCAATCCGAACTTATCCAGGATATATTTCTGCACCAGGAAAGTAACGATGGTTGCGATCGTCAACACGAATGTTACTGCTGCACCCATACCGGCTGCCGTTTCCACCTTCTTCGATACGCCCAGGAACGGACAGATACCCAGGAACTGCGCCAACACTACGTTGTTGACGAATACGGCTGCGATAAATATTAGTATATATTCCATATCTTTCGTTTTTTAATATCAGGCTTTACGCAATTTATTAACAATAGCAATCAGGTAACCCAGCGCGATGAAGGCACCCGGAGCCAATACAAAGATCAGCGAACCATATTGTTCGGGCATCAGTGTCAGGCCGAACAGTTTACCTGTTCCCAACAGTTCACGGGTTGCTCCCAGCAAGGTAAGTGCCAGCGTAAAGCCGAGTCCCATACCTAATCCGTCGAATGCGGAAGGGATCACTCCGTTTTTAGCGGCAAATGCTTCCGCACGTCCCAACACGATACAGTTTACAACGATCAACGGGATGAACAATCCCAGGCTGGCGTAAAGAGCCGGAACGAATGCTTCCATACACATCTGCACGACGGTTACGAATGTAGCGATTACGACAATAAAGGCAGGAATACGTACCATGTCGGGGATCAGGTTCTTCAAGGCTGAAATAACCATATTGGAACAGATCAGAACGAACATGGTGGCCAGTCCCATACTCATACCGTTCAGTGCTGAAGAAGTTGTTCCCAGAGTTGGACACATACCCAGCAACAAGACAAATGTCGGGTTCTCTTTGATGATACCGTTCATCAATACTTTCATATTACTCATTGTCGTTTCCTCCCTCGTTAGTGTTAGCGGTTGTTGCACCGGTTACTCCGTCAGTTCCGGCGAATGCGCTGTAAGCACGGTTCACCGCATCCAGAAATGCACGGCTGGTGATGGTTGCTGCTGTGATAGCATCCACGTCGCCACCGTCTTTAGTTACTTTTAATGGTCCGGCGGAGAGGCTGCGGCCCAGCACGCTTTGTTTATTCTTGTCCGTACTGAACCATTCCTGCATCTTAGCTCCCAAGCCGGGAGTTTCCGCATGTTGTAATACGGAATAATTCAATAACTTGCCTTCCTTATCGAATCCGACGATTACTTTGATCTCGCCGCTGAATCCTTTCTTTGTATTACTTTCGACAGCTGCACCTACGAACTCTCCGCCTTTGGAAGCCGGATAGATTTTCAGGGAATCGCCGTCGGCCGTAACTGCCATATAAGCATCCTCCGATGGTTTGTTATCGAATTCAGGAGTTACAGCTTTGATAGCAGCTTCCAGCGCTGCAGCTTTAGAGGCTGCTATCGGGCCGGTGGTGTACATATTTACTCCGGCTAATATCGCTCCCGCAACCAAACAGATGATGGTAAGCGACAAGAGCATATTGGGTAATGTTGATTTTAGTTTTGCCATGCTTATTTCCCTCCAAAATGTTTAGGTTTGATATAACTGTTGATCAGCGGGGTAAATGCATTCATAATAAGAATAGCAAACGACATACCTTCCGGATAAGAACCAAACAGACGGATAACGGTGGTCAGAATACCGATACCGACACCGTAAACCAGCATACCGTTCTTACTCATGGGCGAAGTCACATAGTCGGTTGCCATAAAGATGGCTCCCAGCATCAGACCTCCCGACAGCAGGTGAACGAACGGACTTGCGTATTGTACCGGATTAACCAGGTGCATAATACCAGTGAATACAAATACGGTCAGCAGGATAGAAACCGGAATCTGCCAGGTAATAATCTTTTTCCATAACATAAAGACAAGTCCCAGCAACAATGCCAGTGCACTTACTTCACCGAGGCTACCGCCCATTTTACCTAACAACATATCTACCAGGGTAGGCAACTTGTCGAGTGCCCCTTCGTTCATCAGTGATAAAACAGTTGCACCGGTGGTTGCGTCGGTGTAGGCTGTCAGCTGTCCGACTTCCGGCCACGTCGTCATCTGTGCCGGGAAAGAGATCAGCAGGAATACACGTCCGACCAATGCCGGGTTAAAGATATTGTTACCCAGTCCGCCGAACGACATCTTACCGATACCGATAGCCGCCAGTGCACCGATCAGGATGATCCATACAGGCAGGTTCGACGGCAGGTTGAATGCCAGCAGCACACCGGTCAGGATAGCCGAACCGTCACATACGGTCGGTTCCTTTTTCATCAGGAACTTCTGGATCAGATATTCAAAGAGGACACAGGCTACGACCGATGTTGCAGTAACGATCAGTGCACCCAGTCCGAAGTAGTAGAGGGATACCAGGAAAGCCGGAACAAGGGCAATCAGTACACCATACATATTTTTGCTTATGCTATCGCCGCCGTGGATATGGGGCGAAGGAGATACTATTAAATTATTTTCCATATTGCTCTGTTTTTATGACTTTCGTGCCCGTATGATACCCATTACCTTTCCTTTACCCGAACGGATATAATCCAGCAACGGACGGTTGGCCGGGCAGGTATAACTACAAGAACCGCACTCGATACAGTCGGTGATATAATTCTTCTCGGCCAAATCCCATTCTGCAAATTCTGTTGCATTCATCAGCAGGGTAGGGTTGAGGCCCATCGGACAAACGCTGACACATTTGGCACAGCGGATACAGTCGCGCATCGGTTTGCGGACAGACTCTTCTTTCGTTAGGAGCAATACGCCTGAACTACCTTTCGTTACCGGTACTTCCGGAGTAATCAGGGCTTTTCCCATCATCGGGCCGCCACCGATTATCTTTCCTGTATTTTCAGGAACGCCACCGGCTGCTTCAATCAGTGCACTGATTGGTGTACCCATACGGACCAGGAAGTTGGAAGGATTGGCTACCGCTTTACCTGTCACGGTAACGACGCGTTCAAACAAAGGTTTGTTTTTCATTACCGCTTCATACACTGCAAAAGCAGTTCCTACATTTTGTACTACAGCTCCGGCGGAAATAGGCAGTGCACCGCTCTTTACCTGACGGCGAATCACAGCGTCGATTAATTGCTTTTCACCTCCTTGCGGATATTGTACTTTCAGCGGCATAATCTCGATACCTTTATAGGCTGTAGCTAGTTTACTCAGATGAGCGATGGCATCGGGCTTGTTGTTTTCGATACCGATCACAGCTTTTGTTACATTTACAGCTTTCATCAACAGCGTAACGCCGACCAGGATCTGCTCTGCCTTCTCCATCATCAACGAATGGTCGGAAGTCAGATACGGCTCACATTCTACAGCGTTGATAATGATGATCTCGGCTTTGCTTCCGGGAGGTGGCATCAGTTTGACCTGTGTGGGGAATGTCGCACCACCCAGACCGACGATACCGGCTGCGGCGATCTTGTCTACGATTTCTTTGGAAGGAAGCGGACACTCTTTCACGAGCGTTTCGCTGCGGTCGATCGACTCTTCCCATTCGTCACCTTCCACATCAATATAGATAGCGGGACGTTTGTATCCGCTTGCGTCGAGAGCGTTATCTATCTTGTTTACTTTACCGGATACCGACGAGTGGATATTCGCCGATACAAAACCTCCGGCTTTGGCGAGAAGTGTACCTACTTTAACCGTATCACCCTTCTTTACCACAGCCTGGGCAGGAGCCCCGATATGCTGGCTCAGCGGTATAATAACCTGCTTGGGTATAGCCAGTCCGGTGATTTTCTTCCCGGCAGACAATTTATTTTCGGGTGGATGTATACCTCCGATTCGAAATGTCCTTAGCATACTATTAGATTTTTATTTTTGAGTTGTTTCTTCTTTTGTTCTTGTTTCAGGCGCTGTCGCCGGTGCAGCTTCGACTTTTGTCGTTGCTTCGGCTTTAGGGGCCGGTGCAGCTTTTGGCGTTACTGGCTTTACTTTGTCGGCGTCCACAGCAGGGGCGGCTTCTTTACGGGGCGGGAAGTTCAATTCGTGAATTGCTCCGGTCGGACATACAGCGACGCATTTACGGCACAGGCGGCATTTGCGGTAGTCGATATAAGCCACGTTGTTTTCGAGCGTGATTGCTTCGAACGGACATTCTTTCACACATTTACCACAACCGATACAAGCGTTCGCACATGCTTTACGGGCAGCAGCTCCTTTGTCTTTGTTTACACAGCTGACGAAGATACGGCGTGATTTCGGTCCCTTTTTGCGCAGTTCGATAATGTTTTTCGGACAAGCTTTGACGCAGGCTCCGCATGAAGTACATTTGTCCTCGTCCACTTCCGGCAGTCCGGTCGTTAGATTGATGTGGATGGCGTCGAAGGTACAGGCACTTTCGCAGTCGCCGTAACCCAGGCAACCGAACGTACAGTTCGTTTCGCCTCCGTACAAAGAGGATGCTATGGCACAGCTTTTTACGCCATCATACTGGTTGGTGCGCGGACGGGCCTGGCAGGTTCCGTTGCAACGGACAACTGCTACCATTGGTTCGGCAGTAGCAGCTTCCATACCGAGGATGGATGCGACCTTACCCATTGTTTCGGCGCCACCGACCGGACAAAGCAGTCCTTCCAGTGAATCGGCCTTTACACAGGCTGCCGCAAAACCGCCGCAACCGGGATAACCGCAACCTCCGCAATTGGCTCCGGGCAATGCCTCCTGGACCTCTGCGATACGAGGATCTTCGTATACTTCAAACTTCTTGGAGGCAGCGTAGAGGAATACTGCGCCGATGGCTCCAATGGCTCCTAATGAAATAACGGCAATTAAAATCATGATATTTGATCAATTAAGTTTTTTCAAGGTAAATATAAATTTTCTTTTCAGTTTCTCGCGTAAAAAGTATAATATACTGTAGTAGGGAACTAGTAGTAATAGACCGGTTAACCCGCTGGTTGTTTCGTCCCATTGCAAACAGCTTCCTGCTACAATCGCCGCAACTACAACAATCAGAGGAAGCACAAAAGCCAGAAAAACCGCTTGCAGGCCGAGCGAACTCTGGCCGCATAGGGTTACTTTTTCGTTCACATGGAATCTACCGGGGTTATTGTCGTTCACTTCAATGATCTTTTCCTTCTTTTCAGATGCGCTGCACATGCTTTGTGCGTGGCAACCGGAGCAGGCCGATTGTTGAATGATCCTGACAAAGACCGCATTGCCATCGATCTTCTCTATTATTCCGTTGTGACTGATACTTTCACTCATGTTTGTAATCTCGACATTGCAAAATCAGGGGCAAAAGTAAGGATTATTTGGATATTATGTCACGATTAACAAAGTTTATTACAGAAATAATCGTGTTCAGCTTACCATTTGTAATTAAAGCCAAAGCTCAACAACTCGTTAATCTGTAAGTAGCTGTCGAAGTCTTCATGCTTGGCGATACCATCATCATAACGTAAGTTCAGCGAGATGATAGTCGAGAAGAATCGACTTATTGCCATATTCAGACGGTTTTCGAACTCACCCTGGATACGTTTATAGTCTGTCATATAATACAAGCGGGAATACCAGATGATATTCCGGCTGAACTGGAATGTCATAGTAGCGTTGACGGTAGAACCGAACAGGCTTTGTTTGTAAGGGAACTCTTCTTCTCCTTTTTTCTTCTGGAAATGCCGGCTCAGGTCGATGTCTTTATCTAATGTACGAACGTACGTATAAGATAACGGTGCAAGGTTGGCACTTAACGTTACTTTTTTGTGTTTGGACGACGCGAATGTTTTATCCAGGTCGTATTTCATACCGAGACCGAAATTGATACTGAAAGGTGAGAGCAGTCCGGCCAGTTTAACATTCTGGTTTTCTGCATAACTGCTGAATAGCTGTGTCTTGAAGTCCAGATCCAGTGTGTAGTACCATTGGTTGAATGCCTTGTAACCAAAGTTGCTGTAGATACGGAACACGTCGTCTCCGACTTTGTAATCGCGCAAAGTATCTTTTGGGGCGGTATACAGGTTGTTCTTTATTTCCAGTGAATTGTCGAACTTTATCTTATCCTTATTATAATTATATGTAAACAGTTCGCGGTTGGTCAGGTTCAGCGTACTTACACCCCCTTTATGCCAGTTTGGAGAGATGTAATTCTGAGCAAACTGTAAAGAACTTTCGAAATGTGACGTCCAGTAACGTCTTTCGGGAATGAATTTTACCGGTGCATCCACGTCGCTGAAGTCTGCTTCGCTTTCCACCTTGATCAGGTCCGGTTGGTAGGTCGGCTTTCTGATCACTTTGGCAACTACTTTGTCCTGAGGTAGATCCCTCATTGAATAACGGAAATATTCAGGATGATTGGCTTCTATATTTCTTTGTGCTTTCTCGCGGAACTGCTGTCTGAACACCTCTTCTTTAAATATGGTGTCCTGAATAAAAGGTTGCGGGATATCGATTTTATTTTTCCATGCATCTTCATCGTAGAAGGAAAGATCTTTCGGAAGGAGTTTCCCTTTGAATATGAGCGGTAAAAACAACGGGTCTGCTATAACTGTATCCTGGAATGTCATATTCGCGTCGAATATAGTGGAAGCATCGCGCACCAGACGTGCCCAGTACATGGCTTCGTCCGACAGTTCCACTTCGTCTTTTTTCAGGAAGCGAAGCAGATTTTCATTCGGTGTGACCGGTGCAGAATATGACTGGTTTTGTTTCTCGAATTGTGCCCGCAGGCTTATAATATTATCCAGGTCCGGATCTTCGATTTCAATCATTGGGATAGTATCAGCCGCATTGTTCTGCGCTGTATCTTTAAGATTGGTTCCGGTAATAGTTGTCACTTCCTGTGCATTTGCCAGGTTTGCCAATAATGAAAGTATAGAAAATAGAATGAAGTATCTCTTGATAACCATAATTCCTTTTTATTTACAATCTATAAGTATCTACGGTGCGAAATTAGATAAAAAGTATGAAATCTACTAATCTTTCACATCATATAACAATCTGAACTAATAGGGAAACCGGAACGCGGATGAATGTGTTTTGAAAAAATATCCGAGACACTTGCTGTCTGAATGAAAATGACTAACTTTGCAGTTTTGAAATGCGAGTGAGCAATTAAAGACAATTAAAATATTACTATCGTGGCAGATACAAAGTACATCTTCGTTACGGGCGGCGTAGTCTCTTCTTTAGGTAAGGGAATTATTGCTGCATCATTGGGTAAACTCCTTCAGGCGAGAGGCTACAAGGTTACTATCCAAAAGTTTGACCCCTACATTAATATCGATCCGGGTACATTGAACCCTTATGAGCACGGTGAATGTTATGTAACCGTAGACGGACATGAAGCGGACCTGGACCTGGGACATTATGAACGTTTCCTGAATGTTCCGACTACACGCTCGAACAATATTACGACAGGTCGTATTTATCAGAGTGTGATAAATAAGGAACGCAAGGGCGATTATCTGGGCAAGACTGTGCAGGTTGTTCCTCATATCACCGACGAGATCAAGAGAAATGTGAAGCTGCTGGGATCGAAGTACAAGTTTGACTTTGTGATCACGGAAATCGGTGGAACAGTAGGCGATATTGAATCGCTGCCTTTCATCGAAAGCGTTCGTCAGCTGAAATGGGAATTAGGTAAGAATTGTATGTGTGTACATCTTACTTATGTACCTTATATCGCAGCTGCGAAAGAATTTAAAACGAAACCTACACAGCATTCTGTAAAACAGTTGCAGGAACTGGGTATCCAGCCGGATGTACTGGTCTTGAGAACCGAACATTTGCTGAGTAATGATATTACCCGCAAGGTTGCTTTGTTCTGTAACGTAGACGCCGACGCTGTAGTGCAGTCGGTCGACGTTCCTACTATTTACGAAGTTCCGCTGGTATTGCAGCGTCAGAACATGGATGTAACTATCCTGAAAAAGATGGGATTGGAAGTAGGGCCGACTCCGGAAATGAAACCATGGAAAGAGTTCCTGAAGAAAAAGACAGATGCTACCGAAACAGTTAAGATCGGTCTGGTTGGTAAATATGTGGAATTACAGGATGCTTATAAGTCAATCGACGAATCATTGTTGCAAGCTGCTATCTACAACGACCGCAAACTGGATCTTCATTTGTTTCATTCGGAAAAACTGACTGAAGCCAATGCGGCTGAACAGTTGAAGGACATGGATGGTATCCTGATTGCTCCGGGATTCGGACAGCGCGGTATCGAGGGAAAGTTCGCTGCCTTGAAATATGCCCGCGAAAACGATGTGCCTTGCCTGGGTATCTGTCTGGGTATGCAATGTATGGTGATTGAATTTGCCCGCGACGTTTTGGGTATGACGGATGCCAATTCGACCGAGATGGAGCCGAATACGCCGTTTAAGGTGATCGACCTGATGGAAGAACAGAAGAACATTACCAATATGGGAGGTTCTATGCGTCTGGGAGCTTACGACTGTATCCTGAAGAAAGGTTCCAAAGCCTATGAGGCTTATGGAAAAGAACATATTCAGGAACGTCACCGCCACCGTTTCGAATTCAACAGCCAGTATCGCGAACAGTTTGAAGAAGCCGGCATGAAATGTGCAGGCGAGAACCCGGAAACCGGTCTGGTGGAAGTGGTAGAAATTCCTGCGTTGAAATGGTTCGTTGGTGTTCAGTTCCATCCGGAATACAACAGTACGGTAGTTAATCCGAACCCACTTTTCGTGAGCTTTGTGAAAGCCGCTATTGATAATAAATAACAACGTTATAGATGGATAAAAACACATTAATTGGTTTTCTGCTTATTGGTATTGTTTTATTTGCATTCAGCTGGTTTAACAAACCGACGCCTGAGCAGTTGGAAGCCCAGCGCCGTTATCAGGACTCGATCGCTCAGATCGAACTGACTAAACAGGCGGAGTTACAACGCGAAGACAGCAAAAGCACTGCCGATAATTCTTTTGATAGCTTGCCGGATTCTGCGAGAGATGCCCGGCTGAAGAGCAGTTTCGGTGTATTCGCTGAAGCAATGACAGGAACAGACGATGTAACTGTATTGGCGAATGACCTGATCGAACTGCATATCAGTAATAAAGGAGGACGTATTTCATATGCCCGCCTGAAGGATTATACAACCTATGATGATAAGCCGGTCATCCTGTTTGAAGGAAAAGAGGCTTCGCTTGACTTTACCCTGGTAACAGCAACCAACCGCGTATTGAACACGGCCGACCTGTATTTCACTCCGGTGAAAACACAGGACCCGAACCAGTTGGTGATGCGGTTAAATACAGGTGAAGGTAGTTCGCTGGACTTTATCTATACGGTTAAGCCGGACGATTATATGGTTCAGTTCGATATTAAAGGAACTGGTCTGAACGGTGTCCTGGCTCCGAGTACGACTGCTTTGGATATGGTATGGCGTCAGAAGATCCGCCAGCAGGAACAGGGTATCAAATATGAAAACAGATATACTGCTTTATATTATAAGTTCCTGTCCGATGATGTGGAGCAACTGAGCGAAAGTAAGAGTGAAGACAAGAAGGTGTCAGGCCGTTTGAAATGGATTGCTTATAAAGATAAATTCTTCTCGACGGTGATGATTGCCGATGAAGGTTTTGAAAGCGCCACTTTCGATTCAAAGATGGTTGAGGCAGACGGCATCGTTAAAGAGTTTAAGACTACAACAGCCGTTCCTTTCGACCTGAGAGGCAATGAGGCAACGACTTTCCGTTATTTCTTCGGGCCGAACAGCTATCCGTTGCTAAAATCGTATGACAAAGGGATTGCTTCGGACCAGCAGTTGGATCTGGAACGCTTGGTTCCGCTGGGTGCCAGTGTCTTCCGTTGGGTGAACCAGTATTTCGTCATTCCGATGTTTGACTTCCTGGGTAAATATATCAAGAGTTACGGTCTGATCATCCTGTTGATGACGATTATCGTGAAATTGATTTTATTCCCGTTGACATATAAATCATATATGTCGTCTGCGAAGATGCGTGTGCTTCGTCCGCAGGTGGAAGAGCTTAATGCCAAGTATCCGGGACAGGAGAAAGCGGTGGAACGCCAGCGTGCAACTATGGAACTGTATAGCCGAGCTGGGGCAAGCCCGATGGCGGGTTGTATCCCGATGCTGTTGCAGATGCCGATTTTGATCGCCCTGTTCATGTTCTTCCCGTCGGCAATCGAACTGCGTCACCAGAGTTTCCTTTGGGCGCACGACTTATCAACATACGATGCTATTTTCAGTTGGAACAAATATATTCCTATTATTACTCCGTATTTTGGTAACCACATCAGTTTGTTCTGTCTGCTGATGACAATCACCAACGTTATCTATACCAAGTATAATATGGAAATGACCAATACCGGACAGCAACAGATGCCGGGTATGAAGGCGATGATGTATATGATGCCGCTGATGTTCCTGGTATTCTTTAACCAGTATGCGTCGGGTCTGACTTACTATTACTTCATTTCTACGCTGATCACGATTGTTCAGACATTGGTGTTCCGTTATACGATTAATGAAGATAAGCTGCTGGCCAAGCTGGAAGCCAACAAGAAGAAGCCTCAGAAGAAATCAGGTTTCATGAAACGTCTGGAAGAAGCGCAGCGTATGCAGCAGGACCAGTTGAAGAAACAACAGGATCAGAAAAAGAAAAGATAACAGCTTTTTCTGCAAGATAAATAAAAGAGAGGCGTGCCGGTCCGGAAAAGACTTAGGCACGCCTTTTTTGTGTCCGGATTATGCAATAAGTTGTATATTTTGTACAATCGCTTGAATTTGAAGAAATGTGGCGTGCGTTGTATTAAAATATTTATATATTTGCACTATTGATATATAAGTCAACTATTGATGATTATGCTTACGTTGACGACTTATCCTGTCGGAATAGCAAGTGCCGACTTTACGTTTTGAATTTAATAGGTCTAAAAATAGTTCACTGATGGATAAGAAAGAAAAGCTTTTGCAAAAGAGGGTAGCTGGACTCTTTGCATTGCTATGCGTTATCTTTTTCCAGTTTTTTGATTCGGATCATTTGTTCCTGAAGGAAGAGATGGTAAGTGTTGCGAGTTTGCCGGAAGTGTTGGTCGGCTATTGGGGGAAACCTGCATGGCTGGCTTGTTCAATGGCGAAAGTACTTACATCTTTGTTTGTTCCTGTCGGTGGCGGGGCTGTTTTGATTACGGCCGTGTTGATGCTGGAATGGTGGGCTTCTTTATTTATTCTGCGGAAATTCAATGTCGGGAATATGGCTCCTTTGTATGCTCTGTTTCCGGTTGTTATGGAGTGGGGAACCTATTGTAGTCCTTATTATCATTTGAATTCTATTCTTTCTTTAGTTATTGTTTTGTATATATTTTGTGGTTATATACAGATAAAGGAAAAATGGCTCTCCTGGGTGACGGGGTTTGTTTTGTTGTTTGTGGTTTATTGTATGGTGGGGAGCCGGTTGTTTATTTTTGTAATCCTTGTGCTGTTGTACGAAGCGGAAATAGGAGAGAAGCATTGGGTGTACTGGGCTTTGCTATTGATAACGGGTACTGTGCTGCCTGAATTCCTGAAAGAACTGTATTCACTTTCAGAAGAACAGGCATATCAATATCCACAGGCATGGCTTCCGGCATTTTTCCCGGCTATCATGCTGGCTTGTGTGTTGGTGGCTACGCAGTTTAAGAAAGTCCGGTATATGCAGATCAGTGTATGGTCTGTATCTGTCACTTCCGGACTTTTACTGGTATTGCTGTCGCTTACTGCGTTCAGCCATGCTGTTGGCTAAGAAAAGCAAGTGCTTTCTCCATGTCTTCAGGCGTGTCGATGCCGATTGTCTCCTGCTGGGTGATGCCGACTTTTATCTTATAGCCGTTTTCGAGCCATCTGAGTTGTTCCAGGCTTTCGGCAAGCTCCAGCGACGATTGGGGCAGTTGGGTGATTTCTTTCAGCGTATCGGCCCGGTAAGCATACAAACCGATATGTTTGTAATACGTATGGTTGGGTAACCACTCCTGGTAATTTTTGCCGCGCATATAAGGAATGATGGAACGGCTGAAATACATTGCTTCGTTATTCTTGTTGATAACTACTTTCGGTGAGTTTGCATTGAATAATGTCGTTTCGAAGTCATCATCCGGACGGAATGGTTTTACTAGTGTGGCAATCTGTGTGCCGGCATCAGTAAAACATGCTTTTAACGTCTCGATCTGTTCCGGATGGATGAAAGGTTCGTCTCCCTGGATATTGACAACGACATCGTATCCTTGTCCTACCTTGGCGTAGGCTTCGTAAACACGGTCGGTACCACTCCGGTGCTGGTCGGAAGTCATAACGACATTTCCGCCGAAGGCTTTCACGGCAGCTTCGATACGGCTGTCATCGGTGGCTACACATGCGGCATCCAGCACATCCTTCACTTGTTCATACACACGCTGTATCATGGGTTTGCCGGCCATGTCGGCCAGAGGTTTCCCCGGGAAGCGGGTGGAGGCATATCTTGCCGGTATTATTCCTATAAACTTCATACTCCGGTTGTTTTTATTCGTTAGTTAATTATTTTACTGTTTTACCTTCGCTGAGACGAAGCACTTTCTCATGTTCGCCGACGATCCATACAATGTCTCCCTGCTCGAATACGGTTGTGGGAGGCGGGTTTTTGATTGAACGGGCATCCCGTTCGATGCCGATCACCAGACAGCCGGAGTTATCGCGTATTCCGGATTCAAGGATGGTCCGGCCGATAAGTCCGGAGCCTTCACTGATAAAGAATTGTTCCATATTCACCTCTTTAGTCTCCTGGAGGTTATTCAGCGATTCTTTATAACGCTCCTCTATATATTGGCGGAAATGGGCCAGGTCGTCATCCGCACCGACTACGACCAGCTTATCAAACGGATAAAGCCGTTCGTTTCCTCCCGGTATGTTGATACGCTTGCTTCCCCGGATAATAGTAACGATGTTTACATTGCATTTCTGCCTGAAATTAAGTTCTTTGAGTGTCTTGCCCATACTGGGGGAGTTTTGCTTCACTTCAAAATCAGCCAGGTGAAGGTCGCGTTCCAGCAGGTGGCTGGCGAACCGTTGGTTGATGGGAGCGTTCCGTTCGTTCTCCAGTTCACGTGCCGTCAGGTTTGTGAAGAAATGGCGTTCCATCAGGATCGACTGCTTCTTCAACCGCTTAGAGAAGATAACCAGGGCTATGACGGTAGCTGCGATGGCGAGCCCTATTCCGACAGCTGTGTTCAGCAAGCGTGCGATTGGTAGCATGACGAGCCCTATACATAATATAATACGGAGCACAATCAGGGAAACCAACGGACCACGGTTATATTTGCTGTCGTGCCACAATTGCTGGTATTCTACGGAATGGTTCTTTTTCATCATGATGGCACGCAGCATCGGTGAGATCAGGAGAAGGATCAGAACCAGGGAAATGATCTGTCCTTGCAGTCCCGGTAGCTGGTCGATAATGAACGGAGCGACGAATTGCAACCAGATAAAGATCAGTACCAGCGTGACAGCCGTATAGGTGCCTACGATACGTACCAGCGCTTTCAGCAGTTTGTCCCAGGCACTTTTCTGCCGGATCGTGTTGGAGCCAGAAGAATAACGTTCCAGAAAACTCATCCAGCTTGCCGGGATGACTCGTTCAGCTATTTTATAAGCCGGTTCGGCCATACGTATCATATAGGGTGTAAAAAAGGTTGTTATGACAGATACGGCCACAACGATCGGGTAAAGGAAATTATCTGTTACTTTGAGCGTCAGTCCCAAAGAGGCGATGATAAAGGCGAACTCACCGATCTGTGCCAGCGAGAAACCGGACTGGATGGCGACTTTGACTGTCTGTCCCGATAATAATACGCCGAAGGTGGCAAAAAGTATCTGTCCGACCATGACGACCAGTGTCAGTATCAGGATCGGTATTTTGTATTCCCAAAGTAATACCGGGTCGATCAGCATGCCGACGGAAACGAAGAAAATGGCTCCGAACAAGTCTTTTACCGGTTTTACGATATGTTCTATATGTTCCGCATCGATTGTCTCAGCAAGGATAGACCCCATCACGAAAGCGCCAAGTGCAGAAGAAAATCCGGCTTTAGTCGCGATCATGACCATCCCCAGGCATAGGCCGATACTGACGATCAGCAGGGTTTCGTCATTGAGGAAAGTCCGTGCTCTTTTCAGGAAAGAAGGAATAAGGTAAATACCGACTACAAAACAGAAGAGCAGGAATACCCCCAGTTTTATCACGCTGTCGAGCAACTCCATCCCTTCGACATGCTTACTGACGGCAAGTGTGGAAAGCAAAACCATCAGCAGGACGGCAAATAAGTCTTCCACCACCAATATCCCGAACACCACTCCGGCAAACCGTTGGTTGCGCAGTCCCATATCGTCGAAAGCCTTGAATATGATTGTCGTGGATGACATGGAAAGCATTCCGCCCAGGAAAAGACTGTTCATGTGCCCCCAGCCGAGCGACAATCCGGTGATATAGCCGAACGTCATCATCCCGATAACGACAGTGACTGCTCCGATAACGGCGGTGCCTCCGACTTTCATCAGTTTCTTAAAACTGAAATCCAGTCCCAGGGCAAAAAGCAGGAACACGACACCGATGTCGGCCCAGATACGGATACTTTCTACGTCTGTAACGGTAGGGATTTCTTTAATGGCTGGTCCTGCCAGAATTCCGGCAACAATATAGCCAAGTACGACCGGTTGCTTTAATTTCTTGAAAAGCAAAGTAACAAGCCCCGCAGAAATCAGTATTACTGCCAGGTCTGAAATTAATGAAGGGATCTGTGACATGCTTTCACTCTTTTTCGGTTGGCAAAGTTAGACATTTATTTTAATTTTGCAGGTCAAATAATGAGCCAAAATGAAGAAGAAACATCCGATAGAAGCATTGATTGAACAGGGCGAGCATCAACAACTCGATTTTAAGTTCGAAGTGAGCGACAGTAAGAAGATTGCCCGTACCTTGTCTGCTTTTGCCAATACCGATGGCGGTCGGTTGCTGATTGGGGTGAAAGACAACGGGAATATCTCCGGTGTCCGCAGTGAGGAAGAGTATTATATGATTGAGGCTGCATCTAAAATGTACACTCAGCCGGAAGTCCCTTTCGAGGCTACCCGCTGGGAAATAAGCGGGAAAACCGTTTTGGAAATCTATATAGCGCCCAGTGCGGACAAACCTCACCTGGCGCCTGATAAAGAGGATAAGTATAAAGCCTATATCCGCGTAGCCGACGAGAATATCCTGGCAAATGAGATTCTGGTTCTTTCGTGGGAGAAGAAGCGCCGGAAAGACGGGACACTGGTGAAGATCAGTAAGCCGGTAGAGCGGCTGTTCTCTTACCTGGAGCAATATCCTTATATCAATGCGGGTCAGCTTTGCCGTATTGGCCATGTAAATTATTACACGGCCAAAAATATTCTGAGCGATTTGCTGGCGATCGATGCCCTGGAATATGTGGTCGTTGATAAACGTATTTTTTATCAACGGGTGCCCGGCAACGATAAGCTGGCGTTATAGGCCGGAGGTTTCCACATATACCTGTGCATTCTCAAAACGGACCACTTTCACTTTTGTCCCTTTTTCAATGAAGCCGGAATCCGATATACCATCGTAGAGTTCGTTGTCGATCATTACTTTACCTGAAGGACGGAGTACGGTGAAGGCTGTTCCTTCCTTCCCGATCAGCGGAGTCAATGAAGGGGAGGAGTGGGCGTCTTCAAGGTCTTTGTGGAGCGCTACTTTCCGGAACATACCTTTTGTCCCGATTTTGTTGGATAACCAGATCATCAGTATAAAGCCCAGCCCCAGTCCGATCAGGACAGTCAATGCCGCTTCTCCGATTTCTTTGGAAGAAACTGCTTCGAAGTTGAAATCCGTATTATTCAGCAGGCTGAGTGTCAACCCGGTAACCAGAAAGATGATGCCGCTGATGCCCGCTATACCGAATCCCGGGATGATAAATATCTCCGCTGCAATTAACAGTAATCCGATGATAAAGACCAGTATTTCCCAGTTCTGTGCCAGTCCGTCCATATATAAAGGTGCGAAATAAAGAATCGCGGCGACGATGGCTGCAGCCGACGGGAAGCCGAGCCCCGGCGTCTGCATTTCGAAATAGATACCTCCTATAATAATAATGATAAGAAGCGATTGCAACATCGGATTCATCAGGAAACCTTTCAGGTCGTCATACCAGGACGGTTCGTATGTCTTCAGTTCATAATCGTTGTATCCCAGATACTTTGTGATCACTTCACCGGGTGTTTCCGCAATACCGTCGCAATAGCCCCATTCCAGCGCCTCGTCGGCAGTGAAGGTGAGCACTTTGCCCGAGTCGATCAGATTCGGAACAATGACACGTTCGTCTACCATGGCTTCGGCTATCAGCGGATCCCTTTTCCATCTGTATGTAGTATCTGTCCCTTGGATGATCGTATCTTTTCCGTGTGCTTCGGCTGTCGATCGAATCATCGAACGCATGTATGATTGATATTTATCAGGCAAAGCGGCTCCGGTTTGGTTAACGACAGTCGCGGCACCGATGTTGGCGCCTTTCCTCATAAAGATTTTTTTACACGCAATCGATATCAGCGCTCCGGCCGAAGCGGCATTGTTATCGATAAAAACGTAGACGGGAACAGGGTTGTACAAGATTGCGGTACGCATTGAATCCGCTGCTTCGAGCAATCCTCCATAGGTGTTCATATGAAGAAGAACGGCATCGGCTCCCAATGATTTCGCTTCTTCCAATCCGTTACGAAGGTATAAGCGGGTAGTATTATCAATCTCTTTCTTTATGTCGATTTGATAGACTAGTTTTTGTTCTTTAGCTGTTGATTTAAAGGTTGTTATCGCTATAAATAACAGTAATAATAAGAATCCTGAATTTTTCATCATTTTGTCTAATTAGCTATACTTTTTATACTTAATTGAAAATTGTAACATACAACTTGTAAATTTTGAAATTCTTCAAGTTGTAAACTTGTAAAAGCTGTTCATTTTCAGCTGAATTTGTTATAAATATATTAAGTTACGATTTTTAATATTAATATTTCTCAAAGCGCCATCCAGTATCAATAATATTTCCTATATTTGTATTGTCTCTCAATAGTGAGGGGCTATACTTAACCGGTATTAACCTTTTATAAATAGTAAGTAATATGAATGCGTTGCAATTTCAGAAAAAATTATTGAGCATGCAAGAAAACATGATGAATTTTGCACTGATGCTCACCGCAAATCGGGATGACGCCCAGGATTTGATGCAAGACACAACGCTGAAGGTTTTAGACAATCAGGAAAAGTTTGTTGACAATATTAATTTTAAAGGCTGGGTCTTGACCGTAATGCGTAATATCTTTATAAACAATTATCATAAAATTGTTCGTACGCAAACCGTTGTTGATCAGGGTGTTGATTTGTATAATTTGGACGTCGTGAATGATTCGGGATTTGATTCTCCGGACGGAGCTTATCAGATTCAGGAAATCACAAAAGCCATTAATGGATTGAATGATGAATTGAAAGTTCCTTTTTCCATGTTTTTAAGTGGCTATAAATATAATGAGATCGCTGAAAAATTGAATGTACCACTGGGAACGGTAAAGAGCCGTATCTTCTTTGCCCGCCAGGAGTTGCAAAAAGTTTTGAAGGATTTTCGCCTGAGTTAGTGGTTAATATTCTAATAAACAAGTTAATAAAAAGAAGAGGCTTCCGGTTGGAGGCCTCTTCTTTTTTAATATATAGATGATAAAAATGACATATTAATGAATAAATCCGTACTTTTGCCGCAAAATACTAAAACACAATGAGAAGTTTTGCAAGCGATAACAATTCGGGCGTCCATCCATTAGTAATGGAGGCTGTGATAAAAGCAAATGAGGATCACGCAATCGGATATGGCGACGACCCCTGGACAAGTGCCGCAGTGGCAAAGATTAAAAGTATATTTGGTGAAGAGGCCTCTCCGTTCTTTGTTTTTAACGGCACCGGTGCTAATTCGGTGGCTTTACAGGCTGTGACGCGTCCTTTCAACAGTATTTTGTGTGCTGAAACGGCACATATTAATGTAGACGAATGCGGAGCTCCGGCCCGGATGACAGGCTGTGCGGTTGTTACTATTCCGACAACCGACGGCAAACTTACTCCCGAATTAATAAAACCGCGTTTGCATAACTTCGGCGTTTGCCATCATTCCCAGCCGAAAGCTGTTTATATCTCCCAGGTTTCTGAATTGGGAACGGTCTATACGGTAGAAGAAGTAAAAGCCATTGCCGATTTGTTGCATGCTCACAATATGTATCTGCACATGGACGGTGCCCGTCTGGCAAATGCCTGTGCATATCTGAATTGTTCCATGAAACAGGTGACGGTAGATGCCGGCGTGGATATCCTGAGCTTCGGTGGAACCAAAAACGGAATGATGATGGGGGAGGCTGTCGTTTCCTTCCGTCCTGAGATCACGGAGAATTTGCAGTATTACCGGAAGCAATCGGCTCAGTTGGCCTCCAAGTTGCGTTATCTGTCTGCACAGTTTATTCCTTATCTTGAAAACAACCTCTGGCTTGAAAATGCGATGAAAGCCAATATCAGTGCAGCTAAACTGGCTGAAGCACTCAAACAATATCCGCAGATACAGTTTACGCAAAAGGTTGAAACCAATCAGATATTCTTCACCATCCCGGCAGAACCGCTGAAGAAATTGCAGGACCGTTATTTTTTCTATATGTGGAACGAAGATAATAACGAGGCCCGCCTGGTTACTTCGTGGGATACGACCGGTGAAGATATTGCACAGTTCGAACAGGACTTGAAAGAAATAATGGGAGAATAATTTCGGGATATTTAGAACATTTTCGTTTTTTCTACCATCCCTTTAGAGAAAAGAGGTAGGTGTAAATGAATTTAGAGGTACGTCTAAATCGATTTACACCTACCTCTAAATGAAATTAGACCTACCTCTAAAGGGAAAATCATTCCTTTTTCTTACTTTTGTCCTCTGTTAATCACTAAATAATAAACAGATGAGACACGGGAGTAGGTTCATGGCGATACTTTTTATGTTACTGCCATTATGTAATCTTTATTCACAGGAGAAAGAGGCAAGGGAGGATAACACCTTGCGTATCATGAGTTATAATATCCGTAACGGGAGAGGATTGGATAATGTCTCCAATATTCAACGTACGGCTGATGTAATCAATAAGGTGCGTCCGAATGTTGTCGCTGTTCAGGAAGTGGACAGTGTAACGGGGAGAAGCGGCCAGACCGACATCTTGCGTGTATTGGCTGATAAGACGCTTATGTTTCCCGTTTATGCTCCCGCAATAAATTATGACGGCGGTAAATACGGCATTGGGATGCTGAGTAAAGAGAAACCGCTTAGTTACCGTTATCTGGCTCTTCCGGGAAGAGAGGAAGAACGTGCTTTGCTGATTGTTGAATTTGAGAAATATATTTATTGCTGTACCCACCTGTCGCTGACAGGGGAAGATCGTCTGGCCTCCTTGGATATCATCCGTAAGGAAGCGGCAAAAGCCAATAAGCCTTTATTCATTGCCGGCGATTTCAATGCTCATCCTGATTCGGAAGTCATACAGGAGGTTCAAAAGGATTTCGTTATCCTGACAAACACCAAGCAACCGACTTTCCCGGCCGACGAACCTACGGAAACAATCGATTATATCGCTGCTTATGCCAAGGACACAACGGCATTTACCCGCCTTTCAGCTTATGTTGTGAATGAGCCGGCTGCCTCCGATCATCGTCCGATTGTGGCGGAGATTGCTTTTATGCAGCCTGCCGCGCAGATATTCCGTACGGAACCTTATTTGCAGAACCCGGTAGGAAACGGTATCACGGTTATGTGGCAGACAACAGTGCCTGCTTATAGCTGGGTAGAATACGGAACCGATAAGAACCAGTTGAAAAAAGCACGTACGATCGTGGACGGACAAGTTATTTGCAATGGCTTGCAAAATAAAGTAAGACTGAACGATCTGGAACCGGGCAAGACGTATTATTATCGTGTTTGCTCACAGGAAATCATGCTTTATCAGGCCTATAAGAAAGTATTCGGCGAAACGGCTGTTTCCGATTTCCATTCATTCACCTTACCGGCTTCTTCCGATGCTGATTTTACAACTGTTATCTTCAACGACCTGCACAAACATTCAGAGACATTACAAGCCCTATATAAACAAGTGAAGGATGTAGACTATGATTTCGTGATCTTTAACGGTGACTGCATCGATGACCCGAAAGATCATGACGAAGCGACTCATTTTCTTTCGGAACTGAACGAGACTGTCGGTGCTGCTGATGTTCCCGTTTTTTATCTGCGTGGTAACCACGAGATTAGAAATGCTTATTCAATCGGGCTGCGCAGCTTGTTCGATTATGTAGGTGATAAAACATATGGAGCATTCAACTGGGGTGATACCCGTATCGTTATGCTCGACTGTGGCGAAGACAAACCGGATGACCACTGGGTATATTATGGCTTGAATGATTTTTCGGCTTTGCGCGAAGCACAGGTCGGTTTCCTGAAAGAAGAACTGGCCTCGAAACCTTTCAAACAGGCTGCAAAACGTGTTTTGATTCATCATGTTCCTATTTATGGTAAAGATGTGGATCGTTATAATCCGTGTTTGGAGTTATGGGGAGGTCTGCTGGCAAAAGCACCGTTCAATATTTGTATCAATGCACATACCCATCGCCATGCCTATTATCCGAAAGGTACTGCCAACGGTAATAACTTCCCCGTTATGGTGGGAGGAGGATACCGGATGGACGGTGCCACTGTGATGGTCCTTCAGAAGAAAGGAAAGGAAATGACATTGCGTGTATTGAATGCCAAAGGCGAAACCTTGCAGGATTTGAAACTGTAATAGAATATATCAATATATAAAGTAAAGATGAAGATTAACACAGAGGAGTTAGAAGAGACTATTATCCCGGTAAAAGAAACAGATTTGATTTATGGCATCGATGACCGTCCGCCTTTAAAGGAAACGTTATTTGCCGCTTTGCAGCATTTATTAGCCATCTTTGTCGCAATCATTACTCCGCCTTTGATTATTGCGGGGGCATTGAAGCTGGATCTCGAAACAACCGGTTTTTTGGTGTCGATGGCTCTTTTTGCTTCCGGTGTGTCGACCTTCATACAATGTAAGCGGATCGGTCCGGTAGGGGCAGGGTTGCTCTGTATACAGGGGACGAGTTTTTCTTTTATCGGACCGATCATCTCTGCCGGCCTGGCTGGCGGATTGCCGCTTATCTTTGGTGTTTGTATGGCTGCCGCTCCGGTCGAGATGATTATCAGCCGTACATTTAAGTATATGCGTTCCATCATTACACCGTTGGTTTCCGGTATCGTTGTCTTGTTGATTGGTTTGAGCTTGATTAAAGTGGGGGTTGTCTCCTGCGGAGGTGGCTTTGCAGCGATGGATAACGGAACGTTCGGTAGTTTGGAGAATCTGGGAGTGGCGGCGACGGTGTTGTTGAGCGTCCTGTTCTTCAACCGTTGTAAGAATAAATACTTGCGGATGAGCTCGATTGTTCTTGGGCTGTGTATCGGTTACGGACTTTCCTTTGCTTTGGGAATGGTGGACATGAGCGCTGCCGCTTCACAAAATCTGAGCGGATTCAATATTCCGGTGCCCTTTAAGTATGGGTTGGATTTTAATATATCTTCCTTTATTGCCATTGGGCTGGTCTACCTGATTACTGCGATCGAGGCGACCGGCGATGTTACTGCCAATTCCCTGATTTCCGGTAAATCGATTGAAGGAGAGGGGTATCTGAAGCGTGTATCCGGCGGTGTGTTGGCTGATGGCGTGAATTCTTTCGTCGCAGGTGTCTTTAATTCGTTTCCAAACTCTATCTTTGCACAAAATAACGGGATTATCCAGTTGACAGGTGTTGCCAGCCGGTATGTTGGTTATTATATTGCCGGAATGTTGATCCTGTTGGGGTTATTTCCGGTTGTCGGGGTTATTTTTTCTTTGATGCCCGATCCGGTCCTTGGGGGAGCGACTTTATTGATGTTCGGTACGGTGGCTGCGGCCGGTATCCGTATTATTGCCGCACAGGAAATCAATCGGAAGGCTACACTGGTGCTGGCAGTCAGTTTGTCGTTGGGACTTGGTGTCGAGTTGATGCCCGATATTCTGAAAACGGCTCCCGAAGCGATTAAAGGTATCTTTTCCTCAGGTATAACAACCGGCGGATTGACGGCTATCATAGCAAATGTTTTGATAAGAGTAAAGGAAGATCAAGTAGATAAAACAGAATAAAAACACATGGAATTACTTAAACAGCGTATTCTGCAAGATGGCAGATGTTATCCGGGAGGTATCCTGAAAGTAGATAGTTTTATTAACCATCAGATGGACCCGATGCTTCTGTACAAGGTTGCCGAAGAATTTATCAATCGTTTTAAAGGCGAACATATTAATAAGATTGTAACGATCGAAGCCAGCGGTATTGCTCCGGCTATTATGGTGGGATATATTTTGCAGTTGCCGGTCGTATTTGTAAAGAAGAAGCAACCGAAGACGATGGAGAACATGCTGAGTACGGTAGTCCATTCTTTTACGAAAGACCGTGATTATACGGTTTGTATCAGTAATAACTTCCTGACGGCAGACGATCATATTCTTTTTATAGACGATTTCCTGGCTTTCGGTAATGCCGCCCTGGGAATGATCGATCTGGCAGAGCAGGCCGGTGCAACCATTTCCGGTATGGGCTTTATTATAGAAAAAGCCTTCCAGGATGGAGGAAAAGCCTTGCGTGAGTCGGGTATCCATGTGGAAAGCCTGGCCATTATCGACAATCTGGATGATTGTAAGATTACTATCCGCTAGAAAGAAACCAACTAATTGAGTAAAAATAATGAATGCAGAAGTAAAAGAAAGATTACTCGACAGGGTGAAGACAAACCCTTATGTAAATCATTTGGGGGTACAGTTCACTACTGTTGAAGACGGGATCGTTGAGGCGCGTATGCCTTTGCATGATGAACAACGCCAATATAGCGGCGTTATTCATGGAGGTGTGTTGGCGGCTTTGGCAGATACGATAGCCGGTTTTGCTGCTTATACGATGACGCCGCTCGATAAAGACGTATTGACAGCCGAATTGAAAGTTTCCTTTTTAAGGGCTGCCTGGGGAAAGGAACTGATCGCGAGAGGAACGGTTATCAAACCGGGACGGCACGTTCATTTCAGTGAATGTGAGATTTATTGCGACGATAAACTGGTCAGCAAAGCATCCGGTACATTCAGTGTCGTGCAGCCCCAGGTGTAAAGTAAATATCATTTAGAGCGAAAAACGCAGGCAAGCTGTGTTTTTCATGATTGGCAGCTTCAGGATTTCCTCTTGCTGCCTTTTTTCTATACGGACGATAATGGCACGGTTGAAACCTCCGTGCCCGATGGCCAGGATACGTTTTCCCGGAAAGTTCGTTTGCAGGAATTGCAGAAACTCTCCAGCTCTTTTATATAAAGCCTCCACACTTTCCACGCTTTCCGGCAGATTCTTGAAGTCCATTTCATTAGCCACTTTTCCGGTATAGATACCCCAATCCATTTCCCTGAGCAGCGGTGTCCGGACAGGCTCCAACCCTTTGCGACGGGCAACAGCCATAGCGGTGTCGTAACTCCGGGCCAGGTCGCTGCTGACAATTACATCTATTTCTTCCTCTTCCAGCAGTTCGGCCAACTGTTCCGCCTGCTGTTTACCTAGTTCAGACAGATGACCGGGCATCTGTCCCTGCATAATATGCAATTTATTCTCTTCCGTCTCTCCATGACGGCTTAATATAAGTGATATTGTCGCTTCCATCTTATTTATATTTAATCCATTTCACCATTTCTTTGATACTTGGTTTCTTACCATACATCAGGATACCTACCCGGTATATTTTGGCGGATAGCCAGACAATACCGATGGCAGAAGTATATAATAAGGAAACGGATAACAACTTCTCCCATAAAGGTATTTCAAACGGAATACGTACCATCATGACGATCGGCGAAGTGAACGGAACCATCGAACACCAGAATGCCAGCGGTCCGTCCGGATTCTCCATGCTGTAAATACCGGCATATAATGCAAAGATCATAAAGATCGTGACCGGAGCCATAAACTGCTGGGTATCTTCCTGGCTGTCTACCGCCGAGCCGATAGCTGCAAATATGGATGCATACAACATATAACCTCCTATGAAATAGATAATAAAAGAGATACCTATTTCCGCAATATTGATTGAATTGATGATTCCCATGATTTCATTCCCGGAAGAAGAGGCCAGGGCATTTGCATCCATCATTCCCATTTGAGGTCCGGCTTGTAGGGATGCCACATCAACTCCACCGGAGAACATAAAACCTCCTACGCTGACCAGTATGGTCGTGATAATACCCCATAGGAACACTTGTGTCAGTCCGACGAAGCCTATCCCGATGATCTTCCCCATCATCAGGTCGAACGGACGAACGGACGAGATCATCACCTCAATGATACGGTTGGTCTTTTCTTCCATAACCCCCTGCATCACCATTGCACCATACATCATAATAAACATATAGATAATGAACGTGAACACCATCCCGATGACGGATGCGACGGTTGCCGATGAAGCACTTTCTTTTCCGTCTTCACTCCATTTTATGGTCTGTACGTTGAAATTGATTTTACTTTCCCGAATGATCTCTTTCAGGTTAGGAATATTGAAAGAGACGAGTTTTTCGCTTTCCAACTGCTTGCTGAGTGTCTGGTTGACCAAACGGCTCAGTTCGGCCGGTACCTGTTTCTCCGAATATAGGGTTGCTGCTTTAGGATTGTTCAGCAAGTCGTCTGTGATACTCAGGAAGGCGAATACCTCCTTATCTCCCCCCTGACGATATTCGTCTAATGTTTTATCGCTGTGGATGAAATGAAAACTTTCGTTATTCTCGAACAACGAGGCATATTTCCCGGTCGTATCGATGATGGCAACATTACGTACTTCATCCCCTTTGATAGTCGATAGCCATAACGGTACGAATACCAATGCGGCAAACAAAAACGGAGTCAGAAGCGTAAGCAGGATAAACGACTTTTTGCTTACCCGGCGCAGATATTCTCTTTTGATAATAAGTCCTATTTTATTCATGCCTGTGTGGTGTTTGTGCCCGATACGGTGTTAATAAATATATCATTCATGGAGGGAAGTTCCTCGGTAAACGACAGGATTTCGACCTGCTCGGACAGAGTAGACAGTAAAGTGGAATTACTGATCCCGTCGGCTTTATGGATTTGCAGTTCGCGTATTCCGCTTTGTTCTTTTTCGGAAAGCAGCGTGAAGGTATCCGCCGGAGTGTTTGAAAGGACACTATCGGATGAGATACGTAATGTAAATGTATTGTTCCGGAAACGATTTCTGACTTCCGCCACATTTCCCGATAATACCACTTGCGATTTATTAATCAGGGCTATGTTATCGCATATCTCTTCCACCGAAGCCATATTGTGGGTAGAGAAAATGATCGTATGTCCTTTCTCTTTCAGTTCCAGGATTTCCTGTTTCAGCCTTTCTGCATTCACCGGATCGAAACCGCTGAACGGTTCGTCGAAGATAAGCAGTGACGGTTCGTGGATGACGGTAATGATGAACTGCACTTTCTGTTGCATCCCTTTCGATAACTCTTCCAGCTTTTTATTCCACCAGGGCATGATGTCGAACTTTTCAAACCAACGGGTCAGACGGGTCCGGGCTTCGGGATAAGACAACCCTTTCAGTTGGGCGAGGTAGATGGCCTGTTCGCCTACTTTCATCTTTTTATACAATCCCCGTTCTTCCGGGAGATAACCGATCTGGTAAATATCCTCCGGTCTCGATTCGCGTCCGTTGAAACGGACGGTGCCGCTGTCGGGGGCGGTGATGCGGTTGATGATACGAATCAGCGTGGTTTTTCCGGCACCGTTCGGTCCGAGTAACCCGAATATTTTCCCTTCGGGAACCTGTATGCTGACTTTGTTCAGGGCTAGATGGCTGGCATATTGTTTAACCACATCTTCCGTTTCCAAAAAGTTCATAGGCTATAAGTTGTTACATTTTTAATACGATACGTTCTCCCAATTCCTTACTCAATACGTTTTTTATTTCATTCAGGTGTGTGAGTTGCTTCATCAGCTCAAACACTTTATCTTCATTTCCTTGGGCATGCGCCTCTTTGATGCCCAATTGTGTCTCCTTTATCTGCCGGAGGATATAGGCATCTTTCATCGCATATATTTCGCGGGTGACTAACTGGTCCAGTTTGTCCTGTTCCTGTTCCAACTCGCGGTATTTGCTGTGATACTTGCTCAGTTGATACTTTTCGCTGATCAGGTTGGCGGCCAGTCGGCTTACGTTCGGGTCCGGATGGGCCAGGAAATAACGGCTGGCAATAAACCCCTCGGTCTTGCATTTGTCTGCGGCTTCGTCGAGCATGCTTTTAATGATCGGGGTATAGAAAGTCAGGTCGTCACGTTCCAGGTCGTAACGGATATATTCGGCCACACGCATCACGATATGTTCGTTTGTCTCCTCATCCACATAATCAAAAAGGATTTGTTCACCATACCGCACGATATATTTCAGCAACGTCAGTTCGTACACTTCGTAAGGCGAACGTTTCGGCTGAAATGTTTGTACCGGCTGTACCGGTTGAACCGTCTGTGGCGGTTCAGCTGGCGGATAATCGGGAGGCGGAACCTCCATAGGCCCGGTTTCTTCCATCGGATATTCTTCCATCGGAGGTGGAGGAGGGGGCATGTTGTCGTCCGGCAATGGCACAGTATCATCCGGTGGCAGAAAACTGTCCCCGGCAACCGGCTGGTAACCGGGCAGGTCCGGATATTCCGGTATCATACTCATCGTATTGGATACCGGGGGAGTTGCCTGTCCCTGCATGTTCTGCCTTTCTTCCTTGCTTAACCGGATTTTATTGACTTCGTTCAGCAAGACCTGTTCGTCTATCTCCATCATGGCGCTGCATTCGCGGATATAGATGGAACGGGCAATATTATCGGGGATGATGGCTACCGTACGGATAATATCCGTAATCAGCGACGAGCGCTTGATCGGGTCGGTTCCCGCATCATCCAATAATAAACGGGTTTTGAAACGGATAAAGTCCGTTTCGCTCTGTTTGATAAATTCGGAAAACTGGCTGGCATTATGTTTACGGGCAAACGAGTCGGGGTCTTCACCGTCCGGCAAGAGAACCACTTTGACATTCATCCCGTCTTCCAGCAGCAGGTCGATACCGCGCAGGGCCGCTTTGATACCGGCCGCATCACCGTCATACAATACGGTTATATTACTGGTGAAACGATGTATAAGTCGTATCTGTCCCTGTGTAAGAGCCGTACCGGAGGAGGCGACCACATTCTCTATTCCTGCCTGGTGCATGGAGATTACATCGGTATAACCTTCCACCAGGAAACAACGGTCTTCCTTGACAATCGCCTGTTTGGCGAAATAGATACCGTAAAGCTCATTACTCTTATGGTAAATCTCACTTTCCGGAGAGTTGACATATTTGGCTGTTTTCTCGTCTTTTTTGAGCACACGGCCGCCAAAGGCTACGACTTTTCCGCTTAACGTATGTACCGGAAATATCACACGGCCACGAAAACGGTCATTGACCCCTCCGTTGTCGTAGGCAATAACCAAACCGGTCTTTTCCAGAAACTCTTTCTTATAACCGTTTTTGGTCGCTTCCTTGTATAAAGCATCGCGCTTGTCGAGACTGTAGCCCAACTGGAATTTGCGGATGGTGTCTTCGCGGAATCCGCGTTCGGCAAAGTAACGGAGTCCGACTGTTTTTCCTTCTACGTGTTCGTATAACTGGGTGGTGAAGTATTGCTGTGCCCAGCTATTGACGATCAGCATACTCTCGCGGTCGCTTTTCTTTTGCTTCTCTTTGTCGGTCAGCTCCCGTTCCTGTATCTCGATGTTATATTTCTTGGCAAGATAACGCAAGGCATCGAAATAGTTCAGTTGTTCATGCTTCATAATGAAATGAACGGCTGTACCACCTTCGCCACAGGCAAAACACTTACATATATTTTTAGCCGGAGAGACGTAGAACGAGGGCGTTTTATCAGTATGAAAAGGACATAATCCTACATAGTTGATCCCTCGCTTGCGCAGGGTAACGAATTCTGAAACAACATCCACAATGTTTGCAGCGTCAAGTATCCGGTCTATGGTAGGTTGATCGATCATTTATTTCCTTCCTTAATATAATGGGTGACAAATGTAGTGATATTTTGTCTCCAAAACAAGACTCTTTGACATGCAGGAAACGAAAATAATAATTATCAAAGGAGTTGATGGAACGGAAACTTTGTTGCTGCCATACTCTTGGTCGGCAATAACATCACAAAATAAAAAATCTTTGATTTTCTTTTAATGGAGAGGAGTTGACGTAGTACATTAGAAACTATGTCAAGATTGTGCAAAGATATACAAATTATCTGGATATCATAATAAATGGCGGTTAAAATTCATCGCATGAGAGTAAAAATGAACAAATATGACCTTATTCGTTCATTTTTTTCATACTAACCGGGTACCAAAAGAGAGTACTCTTAATCATAGCCTACCTTCCGGTTTTCGATCTAACTTATCACTGGCTAACAATATAGGATTGTTTACAAGCCTTGATTTTTAGTCTTTATATCATAGTTTCTAATGGACTTAGTCATTTTGTTATACAAAAATGCAAGCACTAGGGCACACGTGGTTACGTTTTACGTCAGACCATCCTGATAGCAAAAAAAGGAAAGAATCCGGTTATTTTACCCCCTTTTTTCTACTCGGGAGCTACTGATATAAATACATTTTCCACCGAATTCCGGCTAATTTGTAAACTTGAAACATAAACAATATATCAGTAACTAAAAAACAGACAATTATGGCAAAAGACCCGACTCAAAAGGCGAAGCTCACGCTCAAAGCCCTCGACCTTGCTTTTACCCAGGACATCACAAATGACCGATATCTGCAACCCAAATTGCAGAAATGTCTGAATATGTACGATCTTGCCCGCGAAGTGGCTGCCCTTAGCACTCGTCAGGAAGATGTAAATGAAATCGCCCGCACGGGCAACCTGATCATGGAACGCATGATGTGGTATATCTCCTCCGGTTACAGTATCAGCACCTTGTTGGGTTATTTTCGCCCCACTTCACAAGGCGTTTTCCTCGAAAGTGAACTCACGTCGGCCCCCGACCGCAAACGCCTGAAGCTCGGTGTAGCCTACTCCATGAGCCAGCAAATGCGTCAGGCCTTGACCGATGCCGAGATCGATGTCGATATACAGATGTCGGTCAATGGCCCGCAACTGTTTACTGTGGTTAGCGCGCAGGATGCACAAAATCCCGCAGCCGCAGCTCGTGGCGAAGGAATGCCTGTCAGTGCAGGACAAACCTGTATCATTAAAGGCAAGCACATCAAGGTGGGTGGTACAGGCGAGCAGATCGGTGTCACCATCAAGCGTACCGACGGCGACTCGGGAGAAACCTTCTTCTTCCCTTCATCGAAACTCTATCCCAACACGCCTACGCAGGTAGGTTTTGTTCTGCCCTCCACAGCCGCCGACGGCTCAGTATGGAGCGTTACGCTTTGCACACAGCTCGGCAGCAACGGTGCTGTCCTGCTGAAAGAACCCCGCACGGCAACGATGCTCGGCAACTTTGTCGTAGGTGATGTGACCGATGCCCCTGGTAGTGGTGGTGGCAGTGGTGGAGGTGACAGGCCGGAGATAGAATAGAAAGAAATCGCGCACCTCACGTGATAGTAATCGCGCGAAGCGCGCGATGGGGATCACGGACCTCGCGCGAACGGGATCGCGCATCCTACGCGATATTCGAAATAAATGCACAGGTATTTTTTTAGTAACACTATTATTAATATTTAAGTAAAACAAATGAGAATGAAATCTATTTTTCTGTCTATGCTGGCGATAGCGGCATTGGCAAGTTGTACAAAAGAAAATTTTAATGTTGATCCCCCGGTACCGCAGGGAGAAAAAATGTTGGTAGATATCACCCTGAGTAGTGGTAAAAAAACAAAGGCGGCAGGAGCTGCAACAGCGGCTGAAGATAAGACTATCGACAATGTCACCGTCTTCTTCCTGAATGCTACGGACCAGATCGTTTCCAAACATTATGTTAATAGTACCGGCTTAACGAATGATGAGACTGATCCGGCAGCAAAAACGGCAACCATAGAAACAAGAAGTACGGCCGTTAATATGATGGTGATAGCAAATATCGGAGAAAGTCGCGTCGGAACTGGGGGAACTCTCGACGTAGCTACCAGAGCCCAGCTTGTCAAGGTGGTGCAAGACCTGGCAGTAGGATCACCGGCTCTGCTTCCGGTTCAAGTAAAAGGAGATGTTCTTATGTCAGGCGAAGGAGCGGTTAATAATATGACACCCCAGGAAGGAGGAGCTTCGACCGCAGACGCATCAGCTACTTTGAACTTCATCCCGGCTAAAATCACATTAACAAAGATCGCATTAGGAGATGATGTGCAAGGAGTATATAATACGGATTTCAAATTCACACGCGCCTTTTTGTTGAATGTGCAGACCAAATCTCACTATTTCCCTACTACTAACAGCTATATACCTGATCCGAAAGCGTATGCAAACGGAGTAGCATGGGAGGCTAGCTGGGGAACCGATCCTGGGCATCCTGTTGTTGCCGACTTCAACCAAGCGCTTAGCTTTTCTGATATGGATGCTCCCAAAACAGACATTGCCCATTGGTATGTTTTCGAGAATGACCCGGCTTCGGTTGTTCCGGTAGATAAGCCGACAACCCTTGTGATAGAGGTTGAATGGAGAAAAGTAAAGGGTAACGGCGATGATATAGCAGATGAAAAAGTAAAGAAAATGTTCAACGTTATCTTCGCACCCGGTGATAAGGGTGTAATTGAAGCAGGAAAAGCTTACAATGTGGACCTTACTTTCAACGGTGACTTCCGTCCGGAAAGTGAGGGTGGTAACGGTGGTGGTGGTGATGATAATCCGGATAAGCCGAACATCAGCGCGAATGTGGGTATCACGGTAACTCCGGCGGAATGGACAAATACATCTACTCCTAAACCATTTGAATAATCTGATCTGAAAGAAAATCTGTCAAAAGTACATGCTGTCACGGCAGACTCGATCTGCCATCTCATCCTAAACATTGTACATCAGTGTAGTATGCGATCCCGGAGTTGCCCCGGGATGGCAGGATGGTGACTTTTGACAGATCTTCCTCTCTATCCCGGTCCGGGCTACCATCTGCTCCGGGCGGAATAAGCCGGCATCGCTGCCGGTACATTATCTGCAATAAAATAAGAAATGAACGAAAACAAATATACATATCCCGGCTCCTCCCTGTGGCGGTTGCAACACCTGTTGCCGCTGCTCTCTGCCGTGCTCCTGCTTACGGCCGCAGGTTGCAGGAAGGAGGCTCTGCCCGGCGAAAAGCAGTTGAGGCTCAGCTTCCACAGTGCTTCACAGGCCGGTCCCGACGCTATCCGCGAGATAGAAGTATTTATATTCGACGACCAACTGCGGCTGATTAGCCGCGCCACCGGCGCGATCGGCGGGACACTCTCCCTCGACTGCCCGCAAACCCCAACCCTCCATTGCATAGCATGGGGAAACAGCAAAGACAACAGCCTTGAATTTTCGATGCTGCAATCGGGCGATCCTCTCGATAAAGCATACCTTGCCCTTACGCCGCTTTCGTCTGCACAGGCCGAAACGCAATTCCTCAACACGCCCCCCGATCTGTATAGGGGAGCCATCCAACTTGACAACAACACGACGACCGGCTCCCAGCTCGCCTTCAACATGGAGATGCTCCCGGCTACGGCGTCGATACATATAACGATCAGCGGACTGCCGGAAATCACCGGCACGATGGCCGGTAATTACTCTATCGAAGTAAACCGTCCGGCTACCCGCATCGACTTTGAAGGGCTCCCCGCGGGCACGGCCAGCCATCGCCTGACAGGCTCCTTCAATACCCAAAAAGAATACATCATTCCGCCTTTCCGTCTTTTCCCTCCGGCCACCGGCAAAGGGATAAAGATAGCCGTTTTCCACAACGGGAAACTGTTGAAAGACATCACGCAGACAAGCGATCGGCAGCCCATCCTTCCCAAGGCAGGCGAGGAGTTGACATTGCTGATCGTTTTCAGCCCCGACGGCGATGCCGAAGTTAGGCCACCCGGATGGAAACCCAACGATATCGATGTGGTTTACAAATAACAGTACAAGAATAATTCAGATAAAAACAGACAAGATATGCACATGAAACATTTACATCTATTGAAAATAAGATCAGCCGCTGCCACTCTGTACGCTGCCGTTCTCTTATGTGCCTGCAGTTATGAAAGAATACCGGATGACGACGATAGCGGAGGACAGGGCGGCGAACTCACGACAGTCACCCTGAAGGTAGGTCCTGCAGCAAACGAGCAAAACCTCACCTCCAAGGGGTTGTCCGATACGGAGGAAAATGCCATATATGATCTGTATACACTTGCTTTTCAATTAGATAATGGAGATTATAAACTAAAATACTATGCAACCGGGAAACCGGGAGCCGGTGGCGGACTGTTTAGCTTTTCTCTCCGCCGTAGCGTATCAGGAGTTGCCGATACAAAGCTGCTACTGGTCGCTAACCAAAACCCTTATCCACTGATAAACACAGGCATGACATACGAGGGGGTGCAAACAGCTTTAACTAGTGCGAAGTTGACGGCTGGACCGGCATTTGCCGACACCGGGATACCGATGTTCGGCTTTGCCGGTGACAGCCCCAACGAACCGCTGCAAATAACAGAAGGAATGACACTCTCCGCCAAACTCCTGCGTGCCGTGGCCCGGGTGGATGTCGGGGTAGGTACTTATAATACAGGAACTGGTGTATGGGACAAAGGGAGTGTAAATTTCGACCTGACAGAGATTTACGTATTCAAACCTCAAAATAAGTATACGCTCATACCGCTTATAGACAATCTTGAATACGCCCCGGAAGGCACTCCCTCCGTCACCGCTCCTTCGCCGGCAGGAACAGCGATCGACGGTTCTTTTGAATACACTGGAACTACTGCTATAACAAAAAACACCTATTGTAAAGCGACAATATACATCCCCGAAGTCGATTTTGGCAATGGTACCGTCTATGATGAAAATCACGAGAACCGTATGGCCCTTGTTATTGGTGGCGTATATAACGGTAGAACCAACTACTACCGTATCGACTTCACGAACCAGCCGACCGATGCGGAAGGAGATCAATTACAAGACGTCTTGCGCAATCGCATCTACCGCTTTTCCATCACCGGCGTAAGCGTCCCCGGATACACAACAGCCGAAGCAGCCTATGGCGGCAAACCGGTAGAGCTGAGTTTCACGACCAGCATTACCGACTGGGTATCGGGAGCCAAAGGATCACCTGATCCGGATATGTTGGTACGTATGGATTATGGTGGGGTAAATGGTGCGATCATTCAGGTGACAGGTGGTGGATTGACTGTCAAAGAGAAAAATAAAGACGGATTTGTAGCAGATGATGGTAATACGAGGGCTGTGCTTTATTATAACAGCTTACTGGGAGAAGCACCCGACAACGTCTATAATGGAACGGGCAATGGCGGCGTGTACAAGAGTGCCCAGGATGCTCTCAACAGAGAAGGTCCCTATAAAAAACTGGTTATCGCACCCGATAACGCCGGAGAGAATATCGTATGGAGAAGCACAGAGAAGGATGCCCCCAAGCGGGATCGTGTATTGGATGCCAAAAAAGTCTGCTGGGATTACCGTGGACAAGGACATACCGACTGGCGCTTGCCCCGGCTGTCGGAGTTATACCTTATATGGCTGAATAGGGCAACGATCAATCAATCCAAAGGGTTTACCTCGCTCGGCGAAACGTCAGTTGCCTATTGGAGCGCTTCGGAAGCTCCGAATGATAAAGCTTATGCCGTAAATTCGGCAGGAAAGGTAACTCAGAACCTAAAAACAAGCAAGTTTATGATAAGATGCGTCCGCGAAATTAAATAATAACAATTGATAATACACACACAGATATGCTCATAAGAAAAAAATCGAAACAGATATGGACGATTATCAGTGTATTCTCTTTAGGAATATACACCACCGCCTGCGATAGCGGAGCGTTTCCCGGAGATGAAGAGCCCCCGGCAAATATCGATCTTCGCTTTGCCGTTTCCATTTCTGATGTCCCATCCACCCGGACAAATTACAGTCCGGGTGTCATGCAAGGGGCGGACTTCGCCAACGGTACACATACATTCGGCATGTTCATCACCGATGATACCGGGGCTTCCCTGGTTACCGGTTCGGATGATAATATGAAATCGATCCTTACACGGAATGGGGGAGCGGATGCGTGGAGCTATACTGATAACAACGATCTCCCTCTTTCCCTGAAAGCAAAACAAGGGCAAACTATTAATATAACGGGCTATTATCCATGGGTATCTGATGCCACCACTTCTGCCGTACCTTTCGACCTGACCGGTGATATAACAACCTGGAAAGACCTGCTTTATTTATCATCTCCCACCGGAACACTGCAGGTAGCCGATGGAAACCCTATTGCACTGACATTCTCCCACGCCTTCTGCTGGGTGACGATCAAGCTCTCGAAACTGACAAGCAGGAGCAATGTTTACGTTAAATCCGTCAGTCTCGATAATCGCTACAGCGGCATGCAAGACAGGATCGTAAATAAGGGAGATATCGATCCGGCTACAGGCGATCTGGTTTCCGGCAATTCCGGTCCGCTTGTGATAAACTGTGCAGATATTGAAAATCTACCGACTAACGGGAGTGGAACTCCTTTCGAATTCAACTTCCTCGTACCCTCATTTATGTATCCGGATGTTGAGGACTCCGATGTGCTAGTCCGTATCACGACCACTAGTCTGGATGGAACCGCACCTGTCGAAGTCCTCTCATTTCCTTTTAACAAAACACACCTGAACGGTACAGGTTCGAATTTGCATGGCTTTGAGAAAGGTAAGCACAACACATACAATATCGTATATAACAACGCAGAAATGGTCCTCTCATTATCCAATTGGCAGGAAGTTGCTATTGAGGAACTTAAGCTGGGAGAAGGGACGGCGGGGGTGACGCCGTTTAAAGTAAGTCTTACATCGAGTCAAGAGTATATAGGAGATAAGAAATTAATAAAGTTATCAAAGGGTGACCACACAAACCATACCTACCTGGGAGAAGTCGCAGAAAACAATAACGGAAAGTATGTAGCAATCTCAAGTGGAACAGAAGGATTTGATGCCGAATGGAAACCAATTTTAAAGGTAGAACCATTATATACGGACTTACATGTATCCCGAAGTTTAGCAGCAGGTGGGTCCCCGGTTCCATGGAAGGATGAAAAAACAGGGGCCCTTACAGCCAAGCAGGCTTGTGTGGAGCTTAGGGAAGGAGGATATAGAGACTGGCGTTTACCCCGGATAAGTGAGTTTATTATGCTTATTTATGATAGTCCAACGAGTGCAAACTTTGATAAGACTAAAGAATATTGGAGTGGAACGGAATACGACGCAAATACAAGTCATTCTATACATGTTGTTAATAAAAATATAATTCCTGACCAAGCTCTCAAAAGCCTGAGTCTTTATGTACGTTGCGTAAGAGACTCAGACAAACTTAACCCCGCAATATAATAATACAGATATGAAACAGATCATACATATACTAAGCCTGATACTCCTATTGGGCGCCTGCACGGACGAGAGTTATACCGGCCCGCTATCCGGAGGAAGCGAACCCGGTGCCCCTGTGCCCGTAAAACTGACATGGAGCATACAACCGATGCAATCCCCTTTATCTTCCGGCACAAAAGCGGGCAGCGGACATGCCGTTAGCTCCACACAGGTCTGCAAGGGAATGGAAATAAGTCTGGAAGAAATCCCGGTAACACGTGCAAGCATTGAGGACGAAATAAAGAATTTCATGGTCTTTCAGTTTAACGGTACCACGCTTGAGAGTACATTGGTTCGTAAAGACTATTATAGCAATTCTTCCGTAGAAAATGTCCAACTAAACAATTCAGTAGTGAAGAACAGGATTATCGTAATAGCAAATGCCAGCCAGGAAACTTTTGCTACTATTACTGTGGGTAGTACCCTGGATGATTTTAATAAACTGGGAATTACCTACAACGAGGAAAGCCCTGGTCACTTCCCTTTGTTCAATGTGGCTCCTTCCGGACGTATTATGTTCGCCGGCAGTACAGACATGATCGTATCGGCTAATAAACAGGCCGATATCATGCTGTATCGCACGGTAGCCCGGGTGAGAATAGACCTTTTTATTGTAACTGATATGCAAAATAAAGGGTATACAAACTGGACTTGTCAGTTTATGAATATCCCTAAAAAGAGCTTTTATCATTCGATAGGTCATACAGCTGTTTTTCCCGTGGCTAATGTAGGATATGCTAATTATAAGTCGGATGTGATTCCTGCATTTTCTTTAAACATCGAGAAATACTTACCGGTCAATCTGCAGCACCCGGTTCCGTTTACGACGCCGGAGAAGCGAGGAACGAATGCTCCCGCGGGTGCTACCTATCTCCAGATCATGGGAGTTGAGGTGACAAATGGCACAATCAGTAAATCTGTGGTCTACCAAGTCCACCTGGGTAGTAACTTCGCCAACGATTACAGTGTTTCTCCCAATTATACATACAAATATACCATCAGGATAACAGGCGAAAACGACGACGACTCGCGTGTTGTCAAATTCATCCCCGGCTACTTTGGCGGTGACCTGAAAACGTATGGTCAGGATGGTACTCCGGTAACCAACCAGACTAAAGCTGTCACCTGGAGATATGAGAAGCGGATTGAAGTTTATGTAAAGGACCTGGGGCCTAAAGTATGGCTGAGTTCCGCTGGCGGTGCTAGCATGCCCGGAGGAGGAAACAGCTTTATAGACGGACGGGCGAATACATGGGCACTGAATCAAGCCGGTATAGAGCAATATCCGGCAGTAAAGGAGTGTATCGGGCTAAACAGTACGCCGTTAACTGAGGAAAGCCTGGTATGGTATATGCCCTCTTACGGTCAGTCGCTCGGTATCTATGTAGCCGGTTCAAACACGCTCAAATCATTGTCGAGCGGAACTTACTGGACATCTTCCACCGACGGAACAAACGCATGGGGAACAAAAGTCTGGACTGGTCAAAGCATAGGGGGAGGTCCAACGAGTGTGAGCACACTGAGATGTATTAAAGATTTAGAGGGTTCAAACGTAATACACTAAAAATGCCTGTATACACTAAAAAAACAGCACATATGATAAATAAATTATTTATAACAGCCATCGTTTTATGTCTGCTTCCGGCTTCGGTCACTTTCGGCCAGCAATTAAAAAAAGAGCAGTTGAAAGGGACTAACGCTTCTAATCTTGGAAGCACTTATGCGGTATTCTACTCCACAGGTATGCCCGAAAGTGCCATCTGGCCCCTGGGAATGGAACTGTCGGTAAACGGTAGCACCATACGCCATACTTCGTTGGATGCAATCGGAAGTAATATAAATGTAAATGACAAAGTCCCCTTTCGCTTTATCATTGCTCCGGCAGATGGTGGTAGTGGTGCAACGTCCACTTGGGCGGCAGCCATGGGTCTTAATACATCAGCGAATAGTAATCTTACTCCCGACGGAGTAGGAGCGACAACCGGATGTGCCGACTACACAACGACTGAATTCCCTTCCGGCTGGCGGCTTCCCACTCAACGGGAGATGATGCTTATGTGGTTATTCAGGGAAGGGATTAATACGATTTATCCGGCTGGAGCATTGTCGGACCAGTATTGGAGTGCAACAGAGATGGATGCCGGTGATGCCTGGTCTCTGGATTTCACAGAAACGGCACCGGAATCAACGGCTTCGAGGAAGACCTCCACTTACAAATACAGATGTGTAAGAGACTATTAATCTCAACGATTATATAGAATAAGCAAATAAATAATCAGCAACTAATAAAACAGAATATTTATGAATAAGGGAACATTTATTACCGAGTTAGCAGTGCGTACGGGCCGTCCGGTTACGGAAGTACGCAGATTTGTAGATGACTTTTTTGCACTTACCACTGAAGTACTGGCACGTGAAGAAGAAATTCTATTTTTACGTTTCGGACGTTTTTATCCCCGCAAGCAATTTGCCCGCCCGGTGCGTAACCCTAAAACGGGTGCCCCGGTCATGCTCGACGAGCGCACCACAGTTCGCTTTAAACCCGGTAAAGATCTTTTCGCAACAATAAATCGGAAATGAAACATGATAAAACAGCTAATAACGATCCTTTTGACTGCCTTGTCGCTGGCAGGGTGTCAGGAGGAGTTACCTAAATTTGCACAGATCGAAGCGGGGAAGGAGAATCTGTCATTTACGCAGGTCAGCGGTACGCAGACAGTGGAGGTCAAGGCAAGCCATGCCTGGACCGCTGTGTCGTCGGGTGGCTGGCTGACCGTATCGCCGGATAAAGGCGGAGCGGGCACCTACGAACTGACGCTGACGGCAGCTGCCAATACCACAACGACGGCACGAACGGCACAGGTGGATATACAGGTGGGCCATAAGATCAGTACGATCAAAGTGTCGCAGGCACAGCGGGATGCGCTGGGACTGGACCGCAACTCGGCCGTGGTGCCCTGGTCCGCAGGCTCCGTAGAGTTCACCCTTACCACCAATGTGACGGACTATGAAGTCACGAGCGATGCCGAATGGCTACAACCTTCCGCGCTGAAGTCAATGGAGGAAGAGACGCTGGTGCTGGTGTATGAAGAGAATAAAACCTACGATACACGTACCGCGAAAGTAACCGTCAGTAATGGCTCGCTCTCTTCGGAGGTGACGGTGACGCAGGGGGGACGCGGAGCCCTGTATTTCGTAATCAGTCGCGATACGGTGGATGCTGCCAATACGCGGTATGAACTGGCGTTGATGAAGAATACAGTGTTGAACGGTCTGCGTGTGATCGATTATGCACCATGGATCAGCCTGCCGTCCGGTAGCAAAGCAATGCCGGCGGAGGAACGTCTACAGTTGTCGCTTCAACCGAATACGAAGACGGAGTCGCGCAAGGCACGCCTGGTGATAAGGGATAATAGCACGGGTATCCTGCTGACTGATACCTTTACGCTGGTACAGCGGGGGCGGGAGAATGTGCTTCTTCCCGGAATAAAGTCGTATGAAGCTGCCGTGGCGGGTGAAATGTTCGATATCCCGGTGACTGCTAGTGGACCGTTTGAAGTAGTGTTGCCGGAGGATGCTCTCTGGCTGAGTGGGTCGACTGGCATACAATTGGGCGGCACATTGCGGTTCAAAGTAGAAGAGAACACGCGACCGGAACCGCGTACGGCCGTGATCACCCTGCGTTTGCAGAGCGACATCCCTGTCGAAGCGACCGTCACCATTACACAGGCGGCTGCCAGAGTGACGGACACGGAGCGTATCCCGCGGCTGTATAACCTGCCGGAGGTGGGAGTGGTGATAGAAACCATCCCGGTGAACCTGGGCGCTTTCCGGGCAACGGTCGATTATGATGCCAATGAGCCTTCGGGGTGGGTAAAAGATATTTATTCCAGCGCCGGAAAACTTCATTTCCGCCTGGAAGACAATGGAGCGGACGGCAAACGCAGTGCCGTGATCCACCTGACACCCGAGGATAAGGGGCCGGTGGAAATCCGGATCAACCAGAGCGGTACGGAAGGGGCCTATATCGAATTGGAGACGCCGGGAACATTGGCTTCGTTCATCGATTTTTCCAGGAAAGAGCGATATAAACATATCCGTCTGGTCGCCGGGAATGGGATCAATGCGGATGATATCAATACGTTGCGCAATGCGACGCTGGCGATCGAGGATATAAATCTGGCCGGTGTTGCTCTTATGAATATGCCGGAAGAAGCGTTCAAAGGAAACCGGACACTGCTGAAGATAGTGTTGCCCGAGGGACTGAAGTCGATAGGGAACGCAGCGTTTGCCGGTAGCCGCCTGCAGGAGCTTGTGTTAGCCGATAGACCGATGCTGACCGCCGTCGGCGACCGGGCTTTCGAGGGGTGTTCCGGCTTGAAGATAAACAGTCTTTTCCCTTCCAGTCTGCAGTCGATCGGTGATCGTGCCTTTGCCGGTGCCTTTACCGAGAGCGAGTCGAGTTCTCTGAATTTGTCGAGTGTTCCCGCTCTGCGGACGATTGGTAAGGATGCCTTCCGGGCATGTAATACGCTCACACAACTAGTATTGCCGATGAATCTCACAGAGATTGGCGAAGGGGCTTTCAGCGAATGTTATAATCTGGCGGGTGCGCTGACCTTACCTACGTCGCTGATAACGATCGGTGCGGAGGCTTTTTATAATTGTAAGAACCTGACGGGAACGCTGGCGCTGCCGGGGTCACTCAGAGAGTTGGGTGAGCGTGCCTTTATGAGGTGTGCGGCGCTGGAGGGCCTGGATCTGTCGGCCAGCCGTTTGACGGTGATCGGTGCGGAGGTATTCAAAGAGAGTCTGTCATCTGTCTCCGGTAAGCTGACGGTTCCTCAGGGGGTAGCGCTTATCGCTGTCAGCGCCTTTGAAGATACGGGCTTTACGGAAGTTGATCTGCCTGCTACACTGGCGGAGATAGGGCGAAGGGCTTTGTATAATTGCCGCAAGCTGTCGACCGTGACCTGCCGTCGTACGGTGCCGCCGATGCTGGATGCCGACTATCCGGCGGAAACATTCGGTGGAGTAGAGGTTAATACAAGCCAGCGCACACTAAAGATATATCCTCAATCAATAGAAGTCTACAAAAAAAATTCGTCATGGATGCAGGCAACACCGTTGACAGGAGGTAGTATCGTATGGACGATCGAGGATATCAGATAACGATTGAATTCTAATAATTTGCATGAAGAAAAGGATATATACAGATAAAGGAATAGACTATGAATAAGTATGAATTGTCTTGCGCCATACGAAAGGCGCGGGGTTGTACAATGACAGAAGCAAAAGGGTTACTGAATATGTTTATGGAGGTATTCACGGAACAACTGGCAAATGAAAACTCCATCAACCTGCAAGGTTTCGGTGTCTTAAAACCCTGGCATCAGACTTCCCGCCGGGCCCGTAACCCTAACACCGGTAAAGCCGTCACCATCCAGGCCCGTACCAGTGTCAAATTCCGTCCCGGAAAACTGTTGTTGGATGCTCTCAATAAACGGGGTTAGGTGATGTGGCTTTAGATAGCTCACTGCTGACAACAATTAAACCCGAAATAAAAAGATTAATAACAAAATAGACTGAAAAGATGGGGGAAGAAAATAGTAATCCGGATATCATCCGGAAAGTAAACAAGGAACTGAGTGATATCCGGAAAGAGCGACGGATAGTAAGGATCTTAGGCGGTGTGCTGCTGTGTGCCTGCCTGTTGTTTCCGGTTGTCATCCTGTGGTTGTTTGAGGTGAGTATAAAACAGTCTGTACCGGCAGAAACTGCCTTCCAGTACCCCATGCCTGCTATGCCTGCCGAAGAGGATAGCAGCATCTGGATAGCCGATGACGTATCGGATAGCATGAGCAGCACGGATGATGCGGACTACATGGACTACACGGACTACACGGATAACATGGACAATATGGACGAGACAGATAACACGGACAATATGGATGACACAAACAATGTAGACGACACGGACAACACCGATGACACCAACGAATATCCGACGCAAACCGAATATCCTTCGACGTCTGTACCTGCTGTTGTACCTGCAACAGTACCCGCCATTGTTAGTCCGGCATCCCCCCGTCCGATAGCCCCCCGTCCGACAGCGGCAAGGACTGTCAAAACAGCTGTGCAGCCCGTTCGTAAGAAGACGGTGACGAGTATTCCGACCCATATCATTACACGCCCGGAAATGACCTTGCGATCACTGGCGCGGCTTTACTACGGCAGCGAAGTGTTTTGGGTCTATATCTACGATCGGAATATAAGAGTATTGTCGTCGTTGGATACGCTTCCGTCAGGTATCGAGCTGGAACTGCCCCGTCCGTCCGACTACGGGATAGATGCCACTGAACCTACATCGCTGCAGCGGGCCTGCCAAATGGCGAAAAGCCTGGCGAAACAATGAAAAGAAACAACAATCAATCAAATAACATTCGGAAATGAAACAACGTACACGATTTTCCGGCCTGCTGGCCATACTCTGTTTGTTGGCCGTCACAGCTGCCGGACAGAGCTACACCATCCATTTTATCAAAGGAACGGAACGTATTAACCACCAGCGGCTTCAAACAGCCAATAACCTGGAAGAGCTGACGGTGCTGCTGTCGGACTGCCGCCACCAACTGGCAACGGGCGAATATACCGTCTCATTGACGGCGCTTCAGAGTGTGTCAAAACGCTACGATCCCGCCGCCCGCGAGCTGGCGATGAGTCAAGCAACCTTTCTGCAGGAGTATCTGACGGGGAGTTGCTGCCTGGATGATCCGGACCTGTTCGAACTCGATGTCGATGCCCGTACCGACTTGGATAACCGCGTGATCGTGGAATTGTGGAAACATCCGGTCGTAGCCCAAAAACAGTCGGTCGTAACCCAAAAACAGCCGGTTGTTTCAAAGTCTTCCGAAAAGGATATGAAGCCATCCGTCAAACAGAAGGCTGCAACGGAGCAAGCCCGAACGAAGAAGGTGAAGACTGTGGCTGAACCTGTACCGGAACCAGCGTCGAAACCTGCACTGAAGTCTGTACCTGAGAAAACAACCGCACCAGCCAACCGTTTCCTCCTGGGATCTGTCGGGCTGGGGATAAAGACGAATGCGCTGCTGTTTGCCGGACTGTTGCCGGACGGGGCGATGTATTCGCCAGTGGTAAATGCGGCGGTAGAGGTGTATTTTATGGATCGTTTCTCTGCGCAGGTGTCGTTTGCTTATGCAACGCCTTACAATAAAGGGGATCAGTATAATCTGTTCAGCATGACTTGCCTGGAGGTAGAACCGCGCTGGTGGTTGTGGGGCGACAATCGTTTCCGTGGGCTGTATGCCGGGGTGTACGGGCAGTATGGGACTTTTAATGTGCGTATAAAAGAGAAGTTGGAGGACAACAGTACCGGTTTGTTCTATGGTGGCGGGATCTCTGTAGGTTGGCTTCAACCGGTTTGGCGGGGTTTCTTTGTCGAAGCAGGGCTGCAGGCGGGTTATCGTAGCGATACCGTCGATGTCTACGAATTAACACCCGGCAGCGGCACCCGGAAACTGGCAACCTATGCCCTTAACAGCTTTACTCTGCAGGGGGTGAATTTGTCGGTGGGGTATAGGTTTTAAATCATTTCAAACTTAAAGCAAAGCAACTAGCTCTTCAAACTGTTCTTTGTCGAGCGCTTTGCTTCTTACTTTGCTGCGGTACGAATAAACGGTAGCCAGCGAATAACCCAGGAAATGGGCGATATTGCTGCTGTCGCTGATTCCCAGGCGGATCAGGGCGAAGATGCGTAACTCGGTGGATAATATTTCACCGGATTTAGGGCTTAGTTTTCCTTCTTCCGTCATCAGGGCGTTAAACGATTTGATGAAATGGGGGAATAGCTTCAGGAACGATTTATCGAACTCATTGTAGAAATTCTTCCGTTCATCGCGTATGAATTGTTCGGACTTGATTGTTTTGAATAAGTCATCCAGTTTGGAGGCCATAGCCAGCTTTGCCAGCGAACGGCGATACGTATCCAGTTTGTCCAGATAAATGACACATTGGTTCAGGTAAAGGGCAATGTACTCTTCCTTTATTTTACTGGCTTGGCTCAACTCTTTATTGATTTCCTGTAACTGCTCATTGGAGGCACTGACTGCTTTTCGCATGAGGGACAGTTTCTTCATCTGCCGGTACAGGTAGATGATCGTTACCAATAATAAGAAAGATAAAAAGCTCACACTAATCAGTAACGTGCGCGATATCTGTTTCTCTTTCTCGATTTTCAGTTTATACACTTTATCCACGATCGGGAAAAACTCTGTTACTTCTACAGAACGGAGACGGGCATTACAGGCAACGGCATCTTCCATCGAGCAACTCAGGTATTTGTAGGCCCGTTCGATATCTCCCTTTTCAAACATCAGCAAGGCCAGTTTTTGCAGGGATATATATTCACGTTTAGCTTCTTTCAGGTCGGCTATGGCGGTTTGGGCCAGGTAATAGATTTGTTTTTCGGTGTCGCCTTTTTGGGCATAAGCCTGCGACAGGTTATATAACAGATAGACCAGTGACTCCTGGTTGTCCAAACCTTCCAACTCTTTATTTATCAGTTCGATTGCTTTATCCGCTTGTCCGTCTACGATCATTTTGTCGGCCAGTACCACACTGTGGTCGAGCTGATTAGGTGTGAGGGATAAGATGGAGTCGCGGTAGGCATTCGTTTTCTCGATATACTTGTGCCGTTCGTCGGTACGGGTGTAGTCTGCTATCCAACCATAGTAAGTACGACAGGTATAATAATAGTAAAGCAGGGTCTGGTTGTCTAGTTGATCCCGGCGTACCTGTTCCAGTTGTGCGGCCACCTCATTGTAAAGTCCCATGATTCCCAGCACTTCGGCTCTTGCGATCCATAAATCGTTCTCGTACTGTGGATTTTGGAGGGACGGAAGGAGTGCTTTCCTTTTTTCCAGATAATGCAAAGCCGAGTCGGCCTGGTAATGTAGGTAGATTCCGTACAGGGAACTGTACAGGTGATATTTTTCCTCCGGCGAAGAAGTGGTATGTGCCAGTTTCCGGATACTGTCTATCTCGTGTTCCCGCTGTTTGTGAAAGTCGGCTTTCATTGCGATAGTACGATCCAGCTCTTTGAGCAGGGATTTGATCGTCGGCTCATCGCCGGATGCATGTGCCGGCAATATCGACAAAAGGAGTAGAAAAAGAGAATATATCGTGTTTTTCATGTTGTTGATTTGATTCATCTAGCGCAAAGATAGTGAAATACATTTGAAATACCTTCTAATACGTTTTGATTTTTTGCCTGGTTGAAATATGCTATGGTATTGTATTACAGGTGAAAAGATGTTTTATGCGTTTTGATTTTTTTTCTAAAGCGTTTTCCCGGTAGTCCTTCCCGCTACATTTGCATCGTTCACCAACAAATCATTCCATGAAAAAGATAATTGTAACCTTTGTATTATGTCTTGGCTTTTGCCTGCCTGTTTTGTCAGGCGTAAAAATACAGAAAGTGGAACCTGCTTTCTGGTGGTCGGGAATGAAGAATCCCGAACTGCAAATCCTATTATATGGTACGGATATCGCAACCGATAGTGTATCGATAACAGCTTCCGATATTCGCGTGAAAGAGATCGTGAAGCTACAAAATCCGAATTACTTACTGCTTTATCTGGATCTGTCGGAAACTGCTCCGCAGCAATTCGACATTCAACTGACAAAGAACGGGGAACAAACAATCATCCCTTATCAGATAAAAGGGCGCGAGAAGGACTCGTCTGCCCGGGAAGGTTTCCATGCTTCAGACGTTTTATACCTGATTATGCCCGACCGTTTCGCCAATGGTGATCCGAAGAATGATGTCGTTCCGGGAATGCGCGAGTCGAAAGTGGATCGTACGGATATGTATGCCCGCCACGGAGGTGACCTGAAAGGGATAGCCGATCATCTGGATTATTTTTCCGACCTGGGCGTTACCGCCATCTGGCTGAATCCTATCCTGAAGAACGATATGGCCGAAGGTTCCTATCACGGGTATGCCATTACGGATTATTATGAAGTCGATCCTCGCTTCGGTGATAATGAAGAGTTTCGCCAACTGGTTAGTGCCGCCCATGATAAAGGTTTGAAGATCGTAATGGATATGATCTTTAACCACTGCGGAAGCGAACATTTCTTCTTTACCGATAAGCCGTCTGATAACTGGTTCAACTTCCAGGATAATTTCGTGCAGACCGGTTACCAGACGATGCCGCAGGCCGACACCTACCGTTCTGATTACGACAAAGTGAAAAATATAGACGGCTGGTTCACCCAGTCGATGCCCGACCTGAATCAACGCAACCGGCACGTGGCCTCTTACCTGATCCAGAACAGTATCTGGTGGATTGAATATGCCGGGATCAACGGTATCCGACAAGACACGCATCCGTATGCCGATTTCGATATGATGGCACGCTGGTGCAGGGCTGTCAATGCTGAATATCCTGATTTTAATATCGTAGGAGAGACGTGGATCGGAAATAATGTAGGTGTCTCTTTCTGGCAGAAGGACAGCAAAGTGGCTTATCCCCGGAACTCTTACCTGCCTTCGGTAATGGATTTCCCTTTGATGAATATCATGTCGTCGGCATTCGATGAAGAGACGAATAGCTGGGATAGGGGACTGGCACGTATCTATGATTACCTGACACAGGATATCGTGTATGCCGACCCGATGAATCTGTTGGTGTTCCTTGACAACCACGATACTTCCCGTTTCTATAAATTACCGCCCACAGGCGACCTGAACCGCTACAAACAGGCTTTGGCTTTCCTGCTGACCGTTCGTGGTATCCCGCAGATTTATTATGGCACTGAAATACTGATGGCTGCCGATAAAGCCGAAGGCGATGGTGTTCTGCGTCGTGACTTCCCGGGTGGATGGGCAGGTGACAAGCAAAGCGCATTTACTCCGGCCGGTCGCACCCCTCAGCAGAACGAAGCCTATACATATATAAGTAAGCTACTCAACTGGCGAAAAGGCAATGATGCGATAGCCAAAGGTTCGTTCAAACATTTTATTACGCAGAATGAAGTATACGTTTACGAACGTAAGTACGGAAATCATTCCGTTGTTGTTTTCCTGAACGGTTCTGATGCCGACCGGACGGTCGACCTGGCTCCTTATCAGGAAGTTCTTCCCGCCCGTCGGGCTTACGACCTGTTGAACGACCGGCAGATCGATTTGCAGACCTCTTTACCGCTGAAAGGTAAAGGCGTACTGATCCTTGAATTCGGAAAAGTTAATTAAATCATATAATAACACCATGAGAAGTAAAGTATTAATATGGATCGCCCTGCTCGGATGCAGCGCGATCAGTTATGCACAGCAATTATTGTCGCCTGACGGAAACCTGGAAATGAATTTCCGGTTGGATGAAAAGGGCTCACCGGTTTATGACCTGAGTTATAAACAGAAAGAAGTGATCAAACCCAGCCATTTGGGCTTGGAATTGAAGAAAGAAGATGCGGATGCCGCCGTCGACTTTGAGTTCAAGCAACGCAAGGACGTGGATGCACTGGATAAGAAAACGAATCTGTATGACGGTTTCCGGATAAAGGACACCCGTACTTCCAGCTTCAATGAAACCTGGCAACCGGTCTGGGGCGAAGAAAAAGAAATCCGGAACAACTACAACGAACTGGCAGTTACCTTGGAACAACCTTCCAACGACCGTTCTATCGTGGTTCGTTTCCGCCTGTTCAATGACGGACTGGGTTTCCGTTATGAATTCCCGCAACAGAAAGAGTTGAACTACTTCGTGATCAAGGAAGAAAAGTCTCAGTTCGCTATGGCAGGCGACCATAAGACATTCTGGTTACCGGGCGATTACGATACACAGGAATACAGTACCATGACCTCTCGCCTGAGCGAGATCCGTGGTTTGATGAAAGAAGCTGTTACTCCCAACTCATCACAAACACCTTTTTCACAGACCGGCGTGCAGACTCCGTTAATGATGAAATCGGATGACGGTTTGTATATCAACCTGCATGAGGCCGCTTTAGTTGATTATTCCTGCATGCATCTGAATCTGGATGATAAAACGATGACGTTCGAGTCCTGGTTGACACCGGATGCAAAAGGCGATAAAGGATATATGCAGACACCTTGCCAGTCACCGTGGAGAACGGTTATCGTAAGTGATGATGCCCGTAATATCCTGGCTTCACGCATCACCTTGAACCTAAACGAACCGTGTAAGCTGGACGATGTATCCTGGATCAAGCCGACTAAATATATCGGTGTATGGTGGGATATGATTACCAACAAAGGAACATGGGCTTATACCGACGAATTGAGCAGTGTCAAATTAGGTGAAACCGATTATTCAAAAACAAAACCTAACGGCCGTCACTCTGCCAATACAACGAACGTAAAACGGTATATCGACTTTGCTGCCGCCAACGGTTTCGATGCCGTCCTGGTGGAAGGTTGGAACGAAGGTTGGGAAGACTGGTTCGGCAAGAGTAAAGATTATGTATTCGACTTTGTTACTCCCTATCCGGACTTCGATGTACAGGAAATCCATCGTTATGCAGCAAGCAAAGGTATCAAGATGATGATGCACCACGAAACATCCGCTTCCGTCCGTAATTACGAACGTCATATGGATCAAGCCTATCAGTTTATGGTAAACAACGGCTATACCAGTGTAAAGAGCGGTTACGTAGGCGATATCATTCCTCGCGGTGAACATCATTACGGACAGTGGATGTGTAACCATTATCTGTATGCCGTAAAGAAAGCAGCCGACTACAAGATCATGGTAAATGCTCACGAAGCAACACGTCCGACCGGCCTGTGCCGTACCTATCCGAACCTGATCGGTAACGAATCGGCTCGCGGAACAGAATATGAATCATTTGGTGGTAACAATGTCGACCATACAACGATTCTTCCTTTCACTCGTCTGATCGGTGGCCCGATGGATTATACGCCGGGTATCTTCGAAACACATTGCAGCGCGATGAATCCGTCGAACACTTCACAGGTTCGTTCTACATTGGCACGCCAGTTGGCACTTTATGTAACGATGTATAGCCCACTCCAGATGGCAGCCGATGTTCCCGAACATTACGAACAATATGCCGATGCCTTCCAGTTTATTAAAGACGTTGCTCTCGATTGGGACAAATCTCTTTATCTGGAAGCAGAGCCGGGCGACTATATCACGATTGCCCGCAAAGCAAAAGGAACAGGTAACTGGTTCGTTGGCTGTACGGCCGATGAGAACGGACACGAATCCCGTCTTTCTTTCGACTTCCTCGATCCGGGAAAGAAATATGTGGCCGTAGTTTATGCCGATGCAAAAGATGCCGACTGGAAAAATAATCCGCAGGCATATACTATAAAGAAAGGTGTGTTGACAAGCAAAAGCAAATTGAATTTGAACGCAGCCAGTGGCGGCGGCTTTGCCATCAGCATTCAGGAAGTGAGCGACCCGAAAGAAATAAAAGGGTTAAAAAATCTATAAGGTAAAAGGATTGTTAAGGTTATTAAGTAAACTTGTAAAGAACTTAAATTTAAGCACATGAAACGTTTAAGGTTTAAAGCACTGTTGATGCTGATCGCAGGCTTGTGTATGTCCGTTTCTGTTTTTGCCCAGCAAATGACAGTGACCGGAGTTGTGAAAGATCCTACAGGAGAACCGGTTATCGGGGCGAATGTTATTATAAAGGGGACAACGAACGGGACCGTTACCGATATAGACGGTAAGTTTCTGTTGTCTGCCTCTAAAGGCGATATTATCTCTGTTTCATTTATCGGATATAAGATGCAGGAGTTGCCTGCTACCTCTGATATGAATATCATTCTGGCAGAAGATTCCCAGATGTTGGAGAATGTTGTCGTGATCGGATATGGTACGGTTAAGAAGAATGATGCTACCGGTTCTGTTATCGCCATCAAGCCGGATGAAAAGAACCGCGGCTTGCAGGTCAGTCCCCAGGATATGTTGATGGGTAAAGTGGCCGGTGTATCCGTTGCCTCTTCAACCGGACAGCCGGGTTCCTCTTCTTCGATCCGTATCCGTGGCGGTTCTTCCTTGTCTGCTAAAAACGATCCGTTGGTGGTTATCGACGGTGTGATTATGGGTAACAGTGCCCCGGACGGGTTAAGCAATCCGCTGAGTACGATAAACCCTTCTGATATCGAGTCTTTTACAGTCCTGAAAGATGCATCGGCTACTGCAATCTACGGTTCTCGTGCCTCGAATGGTGTTATCATCATTACGACGAAAAAAGGAAAGAGCGGCAGTGTGAAGATCAATTACAGCGGTAATGTGTCTGTCAGCACGAAACGTAATAAAGTAGATGTAATGAGCGGGGATGAATACCGTGATTATATCACAAATGCTCCGAACACGACGGAGGGTATGTTGAATGCGTTGAATCTCTTCCCGAATGTCAGCACAGACTGGCAGGATGAAGTGTTGCGTACGGCAATTTCGACCGACCATAATATCAGTGCTTACGGCTCTGTCAAAGAATTTATGCCTTACCGTGTCTCTTTCGGTTATACCGATCAGAACGGTATTCTGAAAACATCTAATTTCCAGCGATATACCGGAAGCGTTTCATTGACTCCTTCCTTCTTTCAGGACCACCTGAATGTAAACCTGAATGGTAAAGGCGTTTATATCAAAAACCGTTTTGCCGATACGGGTGCTTTGGGAAGCGCGGTTAGCTTCGACCCGACCAAGCCGGTAACAAACGGCAGTAAATACGGAGGTTATTTTACCTGGACCGGCGATTACACACCGGACGGCACCAGAGCGACCTCAGCCGGAGTCAACCCTGTTTCTATGCTGGAAATGGTCGATGACCGTTCGACAGCCAAGTCGTTTATCGGAAATGCGCAGTTCGATTACAAACTGCACTTCTTGCCAGATTTACGCTTTAATATGAATATGGGTATCGATTATACATCTGTGGAAGGAAAGAAATATGTAGGCCCGAATGCTCCCGGTTCTTATCAGCCGGACGATGACGCAACCGGAAGTAACCGTATCTATAATAGTACACATAAAAACAAACTGTTTGATTTCTATGCACAGTATTCCAAAGAACTACCGTCGGTAGCCAGCCGCTTCGACGTCATGGCAGGTTATTCTTATCAGAGTTACCAGACGCAGACGGATAATGTGACCTATTATTTGTCGCGCAAGCCGGAAACGTTCGGACAGAATACGACCGTAAGCAACGAATATAAGGAAACAGATACCAAATATGTACTGGCCTCTTTCTATGGACGTATGAATTACTCGCTGATGGATAAATATTTGTTGACATTCACTTTACGTGATGATGCCTCTTCCCGTTTTGCCAAAGATAAACGCTGGGGACTCTTCCCTTCGCTGGCTTTGGGATGGAAGATGAATGAAGAAGGCTTTATGAAAGATTTCAGCAGCCTGGATGAATTGAAGTTGCGTTTAGGCTGGGGTGTTACCGGGCAGCAGGATATTAACCAGGGCGATTATCCGTATCTTTCATTTTACCGGGAAGGAAAAGGGGGAGCCATGTATCCTGTTTATGATGCTGCCGGAAATGTGACCTGGATAAATGTATTGGCACCGACAGCCGCCAACCCGAATCTGAAATGGGAAACAACGACTACCTATAATGTCGGTATCGATTACGGATTCCTGAACGGTCGTATTACCGGTTCTTTGGATGGTTATATCCGTAAGACAAAAGACCTTATCAATGCGGAAGTGAATGTGCCGGCCGGAACCGACTTTGCCGAATATGTTGTTTCGAATATCGGTTCGCTCGAAAACAAAGGGGTTGAGTTTTCTATCAATACCCGTCCGATAGTAAGCCGTGACTTTAGTTGGGACCTGGGTTTCAATATCGCTTACAATAAGACAAAGATTACGGAACTGACTTATAACGATAATTCCGACTCACCGGGTAAACGTTTCGAATCGACAGGTGGTGACGGTGGTTTGCGTCTGAAGATCCATAGCGTTGGTTATGCTCCGGGTACATTCTATGTTTTCCAGCAAGTGTATGATGCCGACGGAAACCCGATCGAAGGTGAGTATGTGGACCGTAACGGCGACGGTGTAATTACCGACAACGACCTTTATCGTTATAAGAAACCGACCGCAGACGTGTTGATGGGCTTCAATTCCAAATTCACGTATAAGCAGTGGGATTTAGGCTTCAACGGACGTGTCAGCCTGGGCAATTACAATTTCAACTCGACGGCCGCCAATGCTGCATTGGGCGTCAACGAATTGTTTGGGAACAATGCGTTGAGCAATAAACCTACATCAGCTTTGAAAACCGGATTCCAGTCACGCCAGCGTTTGTCGGATTACTATATCCAGAATGCTTCGTTCCTGAAGATCGACAATATTACATTGGGATATAATGTCGACAAGTTTATCAAAAGTAGCTGGAATGCCCGTTTCTATGCAACCGTGCAGAACCCGATCATCATAACCAAGTATGACGGTCTCGATCCTGAAGTGAACGACGGTATGGATAACAACGTATATCCGCGTCCGATAACAGTATTATTCGGAGTTAACATCAATTTCTAAAATGCATCTATCATGAAACTGAAAAAATATATATCATTGGGCCTTGCCTCTTTATGTTGTGTATGGGCCACTTCCTGTCTGGGTGACCTCGATCAGGAGCCGATACTGGATAAATCCAGCAGTTCTATCCATAATGAAGCCGACTGCCAGTCCTTCCTGGCTAAAATCTATTCCGGTTTCGGCTTGTCGGGAAACTCTTCCGATACTAATGTCGAACCGGACTTGCAGGGTGGCGACCAGGGTTCGCTGGTTTTTCTCCGCGGATTACTCTCCTTGCAGTTGTTCCCTTCCGATGAAGCGATCTGGAACTGGGCGGACGAAGGTATTGTGGAGTTATGCCAGCTGAACTGGGATTATACCTTGCCTTATGCTTATTCATTCTACCAGCGTGCCATGCTGAATGTTCGTTACTGCAAGGAATTCCTGGACGTTTATGCGGCAGACAGCGATATTCCGGATATTCAGAAATATCGTGACCAGGTGCGCGGACTCCGGGCAATGAATTATTATTACCTGATCGACCTTTATCGCAATCCGGGTGTTGTTTGGGATGACAGCCCGACAGACGATAAGTCGTGGAAACCGTCACAGATAGGGGCGGAGGCATTGTTTGACAAGATTGTTGCCGAATTGATCGATCTTTCCGAAAACGGTAATCTGGACGAAACGCCTTCTATGGCAACGTACGGTCGTGTAACCAGACCGGTCATTAACACGCTTCTTGCCAAAATGTATCTGAATGCAGAAGTTTATACAGGCAAACCGATGTATGACAAGGCTGCTGTATATGCCCAGAAAGTGATTGACGCCGGGTTCGGCCTGGAAGATAATTATGCCAACCTCTTCTGTGGTGAAAACCATCTGACGGGTATGCATAAGAATGAAATTATCTACGCGATCCCTTTCGATAATGTCAATGCAAAAAGCTATGGCAGTACAATTATGCTGACAGCCGCTGCCTATGGTGGTGATATGGACCAAACCTGGTTTGGAATGTCTTCTTCGTGGACTTGCCTGAAGCCGACACAGCAGATGATCGGATTCTTCAACGAAAGTCCGGATGCGGGAACCGACAGCCACGGTAGCCTGGTTAAGAAAGATAAACGTTATGCTTTCTATGATGGTGCCGGAACACGTACTCCGGAATCGAAAATGCAGGACTGGAACACCGGTTATCTGTGCCATAAATTTACGAACCTGGGCTGGGACGGCGCAGCGGTAACTCCGACACCCGATCCGAACACCGACTTCCCGTTGTTCCGTCTGGCAGACATCTATCTGATTTATGCGGAATGTGCCGTACGCAATGCTGCCGGAACCAATAAGGAACAGGCCGTTGAGTATGTAAACCAACTGCGTGAACGTGCTAACGGTGATAAGAGTGCCAATATTACAGCCTCTGACCTGTCTCTTGATTTTATTCTCGATGAACGTGCCCGTGAATTATATTGGGAAGGACAGCGTCGTTCCGACCTCGTACGTTTCGGAAAATTTACCAAGGATTATGCCTGGGCATATAAAGGGGGTACATTGGAAGGCGTTGCAAACATTGACAGTCGCTTTAATATCTATCCGATCAGCGACCGCGACCTGACTGCCAATCCGAACCTGGTGCAAAACCCGGGATATGAATCATTAAAATAATAACTTCCAAATCTGTAAACAAATGAAGAAACTGAATATATATATGCTCCTTTTAGCCGGTTCATTATTCTGGACCGGTTGCGGAGAAGACAGAGACGATAATCCGGTTTTTCAGGAACCAACCGAATTCAACCTGAATACACCGGCACAGGCAAATGAAGTATATGATCTGAAGAATCTTTCTTCCATTGAACTGACCTGTACGCAACCTAATTACGGATACGTGGCTTCTACCACCTATAAAGTACAACTCTCCCTGGAAGAAACTTTTAAGGAGGCCGATGAGGCAGCCGGTACAAAAGCAAATTATGCCACCTTATCCCCGGCTTACCCACTACCTGAACTGAATATAGACGCCGTTGACTTTGCCATGGCTTTGCTGGATTTGTGGAAGGCTTCGAACGATAATGCCGAATTGCCGGAGACCCCCATGCCGGTTTATATTCGTCTGAACGCTTCCCTTACGAATAATGGAGCAGGACAAATCACGTCCAATGTTATCGAACTTCCGAAAGTATTGGGTTATAATGTGGAACCTCCTGTCACTTTGCCGGGACAGATGTACCTGGTAGGTGATTTTGCCTCTGGAAGCAGTTGGGGTAAATGGGTTGAAATGATCCCGGTAACGGATACTCCGGGTAAATTCTGGTCCATGCAGTATTTTGGCGGTAATAACGTAATGAAGTTCAATGCGCAGCCTTTGTGGGACGGCAATCAGGTCGCTTATTCCGAAGGTCTTGTTCCGGCTGCATCGGCCTCTTTAGCCGGAGTGTCCGGTGTAGATGACGGCAGTGGCGGACAGAATATCGGTGTTAAAAATGCCGGCTGGTATATTTTGGTAGTGACAACTGTTGTAGATGGAAAGAATCTGGTTTATACGCTTGAATTCCTTACTCCCGATGTCTATGTGACCGGTGATCCATCCGGCGGTTGGGATACGTTTGATGAAGCCCGTAAATTTATGGTACCTTCCGGGGAAGGTGAATTTGTTTCACCTGCTTTTGTTGCCGGTGGCACATTACGTATGTGTGTTAAGTTGCCGTCTACCGACTGGTGGCGCAGTGAGTTTATTGTCCTGAACAATAAAATAGAATACCGGAAGAACGGAGGTGATCCTGAAGCTGTAAGCGTATCGGCAGGCCAGAAGGCTTATCTGAACTTCCTGGACGGGACAGGGGGTATTAAATAAAAAACTTTATACTACATGATATAAATCAATTGTCGGTAGCTTTCAGTAACATTACTGAAAGCTACTGACAATTTTGTTTATAATAACAGGAAGGGCTTTACCTAACAAAAGTAAATGGATATTAAATTGCCGAATTTCTGCCTTTTTTAAGTTCAATATATCTATTATTTACATGTGTATATATTATCTTTGCATACATTAAGACAGTAGTCTTAATCATTATTGCAAACAAGGATAAATTAACCTCTTTTTTTCATAAGGTACGTTTTAAATCTAAGTTTGTCTGGAACTCAACAAAATAAAGAGGAGATTTGTTATTCGGTTGAGAATTTGAAATGAGTGTTTGATGGATGCGACATGGAGTGGAGACCACATTAATGAATATTGTTTTTAGTCCACTAATAGAATTTTAAAAAAGTCGAAAGAGTATCGGGGCGTATTTGTACGGGCATAATATGCCTGACTTTAGTTTTATTATCGAACGCCTGGAGAAATACCTCCCATGTCTGTGAGCGATGATTATTTATAACCATGAACGGTTGGATTGAGTAAAAACTATATGATGACTTTGGTATTTAAGAAGATTCTTCTAAAAACTATATATATCAAAAAAATAGCTTTGGCTATTTTGACGGCTTGGGCAATCTTTACTTCCTGCTCTAATGAAATGAGCGACCAGGGTAAAACAGGAGATAAAGATGGTCCGGTTGGCTATATATCCCTTATATTGAGCAACAGCAGTGTTCGCGGTACGGAGACAAAAGCTCTGGACTCTCTGCATTATGGAACTGCGGATGAGAATAAAGTGAAGTCTGTCCTGATTGTTTTGTATAATGGTGATGATCCTGTTACTAGTGAAGTGAAATATCGGTTTGTATTGGCAGATATAGGTACTCCGGCTTCACCGGGTAGTGATATCCACAGTATATTACAGGGGACGAATACCACTACATACAGAACAAAAGCAAAGGAAGTTATAAAAGATAATTATAAGCTTGCGGTATTTATTAATCCTCCTGCAGCATTGAAGGACTTAACGACCGAAGGTGAAAAATTAGGAATAATGACTGCTGCTGCTGAAGTTTCTGTCGACCAGCTTACTATGGGTGAAAAGATAAGAGACAACTTTTTGATGAGCAACTTTGCAGGGTTAGTTAATGTGGCAAAGGACGATATTTATGATACCGAAGCCAAGGCTGAGGCTGCACCGGTAAAATTAGACGTTGAACGTGCGGTGGCTAAAGTGACTTTGAGTGTGGCAGATAATCTTAAAACAGCTTCAGCGACACTGGGTGCGAATATTGGTGAAATTAAATGGGATGTTGATGTTGTTAACAGGAAAACATTCTGGATGAGAAACGCGGCTCCCATGCTTGATAAAAACTCTATTTCATCCGGTATTGTTACCCAAACAATCCCAGAAATAGCAATTTCTACGAATCGTATATATATGTATGCCACAGACCCTAACTGGGATGGGATCAGCCATAACCGCAATCCGAGTCTTATCGCTCCGCTTACAGATGAATTTACTTATAAATCCGGAACTATAGCTCTTCCCTTAACTCCTTCAACATCTGATGAGCCAACTGAAGCGTATGTTACAGAAAATACAATGGTTGCATCGGAGCAATGGGAGGATGTGACTACCTGTGTCCTGATATCTGCGGTTATTACTCCTAAAACAACGTATTTTGGAACATCCCTGCCTCCGGGTACTCAATATTTTTTATTCCGTAATATGGCTTTCACTTTTACGGATATACAGCAGATTCATGCTGCTTATAATGATCCGGAAACAATTATTACCAGCGCTGGTAAAACATGGAAAGTTCTTACTGAAGAGGCTGCAAATGCCAGTATAATTGTTTTACCCGGTATTTTGGAAAGAATGAAAGGTTCTGAGGACTTTAATGGATATACAGCCGTTCCCGATACATCGAAAGATGTTGTTAAATCGAATGGGACAGTAAGTTTTTTTGCAGCAGGCGCACCTAATTATTACTATGTGCCTATTCGTCATTTCAGAGACGAACTTCAAAGTGAGTCTATGGCATATGGTCGATATGGCGTTGTTCGTAATAGCTGGTATAATCTGTTACTGACCAGTATAAAGAATTATGGTACGGGTGAAATACCGAAAGACAGACCCGAACCGGATGACAAAGATAAGTCTTGGTTATCTGTTGAATTTACTATTCTACCCTGGGTGGAAAGGGGACAGGGGATAGAACTTTGACAGAATATAGATAGTGTTTGAAGTAGTGAGTGCAGTAACCCGGTTCGTTTTGATTATACCGGGGCATGTTTAGCGATTAATTTTAGTGAAAGAAGAATGAAGCAGTGTGTAGATCGTATTTTTTTGATGCTGGGGTTAGCCTTATGGCTTGCTTCTTGTACGGGTACGGAAACCATTCTTGATGGTCCCGGAGATATACCCGAAGAAAATATTCCCAGTGGTACCGGAAATATCTTTTCGTTGGCAATGAGGATACCTCTGCCCAATAATTATATGAATACAAAAGCCTATGAAGGAGTGGACAGGGGAAGCCTTTCGGAGGTTCTGATAGATGGAGTAAGAATGGTTTTCTATGAAGGTGGCGTTGTCAAATATTGTCTGGATCTGGATATACAGGTACAACCTGATAACAATGATTTTAAAGTCACTGGTAACGACCTCTACAATTGGGCCACTGATGGAAATAGAATTTTTATCCAGACAACAGCCCATACCTTCGAACGGGGGAACTATGATATGCTTATCGTGATCAATCCCAATGATTCGATCGAAGCAAAAACGGAAAAAGGACAATCCGTCACCGCACTTGATGCTGCATTCAATACTTCCGGTATGTATCGTTCCCGTATGGTGAGTGGAGGAGAGGGGATGCACGAAGAACCGGCTTATTTCCTGATGCTGAATTCCCAAAATCTTGTCGAATTGGTACCGGGAAACTTTTATGCCACTAAAGAAAAAGCAGAGAACAATCCGGCTTTCATTAATCTGGAGCGTGTCGCAGCTAAAGTCACTTGTGATTATGCAGGTACTGCAAATACCAGATCTACAGCAGTAACTCCCTATGGGCGGTTCGTGATGTTGTTGGATTATAATAACCAATTTGATGCTCCTTGGGGAGATGAAGGATACGATATACCGGAAGATTGTCTTGATTGTCCGGTACAAGGTTGTACCGGTAAATTTAACCGGAAAACGAAACAGTGTAGCGCTAAACCTTATCTTCATACGTATGACGGCCTGGGACTCGTCTCCGACCGGGTACGTTATATGGTTGCGACTGACCTTACGTGGGAGATCGATGTTGTCAATAAAAAAAGTCATTGGCTCAGACATCTTACATATAAAGCCGGAGGTACTGTAATGGAAGAACAAGGACATATCGACCGGGAATATTTTTATGCAGAAGACCCTAATTTCTCCGGTTTTTCAGGGACAGGTGAGACCAATCTTAAGAATAATTTCAGCTATATATCAAGTCGCAACGAATTAATTCCGGGTACTTCCGGTAGCACGGCTAAAAAATTGTATCCACAACTCTCCGATTACAAATACTATAACTATTGGTCATGGAACAATGGTGACACTCAGCCGGTGTATATACCTGAAAACACCATGACTCAAAATGAACAAAAGAAAGATGTTGTGACCCGGGTTATCTTTAAAGCGGTTCTTAAAAGAGAGCAGTTTGGTGAGAAGGATACAGAGGGGAATCCGACACTTCCGTTAAAACCGATCGAAGGCTTTTTCGTATTCAAAGGAGGAAGTACGGATATCGAAAACTATAAATACAATAACTATAACAAAGATAATACAACGTTTTTTATTCTCCGTCCGGAAGATGTGGCGATCTATGCCTCTGCCTCCACAACGGAACATATTCATATATATCTTCGGGACGGTATTCTCGAAGCTATCAGTCAGTTTAAAAAGGATCATCCTGGATTTAATTTTTCTAATTGGAAAGACGAAGGACCGGCAGAGTCCGCCAATCTTTCATTTTATAAAGGTGGCGAAATGTATTATGAGGTGCCGATCGAACATTTTTCTGTTGCCGAAGCACAAGGTGTTGGAAAATACGGACGTTTTGGTGTGGTGCGAAATAACTGGTATAAACTGAATATAGAAAAAATGATCTCTATCGGATTACCTGTCTTACCGGTACCCCAATCAGAGTTTATAGAGACTGCTACCCGGTCCGCTACACCGGAGACAAAAAGCAACTCGAATATTCTGATCAGAAATCAGTCAATCATATTCTAAATAAGTATAAGGGTTATGAAACATATTTCAAAAGAAACAATCTGCTTTAAACAGATACAACTCATCATATTCCTGGGACTATTATTGATAGGCGGACAGGCAAAAGCACAACAGGCAACGAAAGTAAATATTGTCAGCGAAGATTTTGAGAGAGCCGGATTTAGCGGTAATTATATAGATCCTGATCCGGGAATATGGACTTTCTATAATTTCACATATGCTACTTCTGTTCCTATGGCCGATGATGCCGGAAAATGCATCATCACTAAAAATTCAAACCTGGTCGGTCATGGTACTCCTCCGGATTGGACTCATCCTGACCATACTACAGGGGAAGGATATTATCTTTTTGCTGTGAAGGAAGCAGGTACCGATCCGAAAAAAATATATGCCGCTACGGTTCCTTATGTAAAGAAAGGAGAGATTGTTAAATTTGGCGTTTATTATGATGATGTGGACGGCGGATATAATTTTGAAATACAAGCTACCGGAACAGGACTTGGCGGTCAGATAAATACTTCGGCAAACTATTCTAATTCGAATGGTGGATGGATCCTCTGGTCGCATTCTGTTACGGCTACGCAGGATGGCGCGATTACTTTCAGTATTGTTGATAAATATGGGTATGAAAATAAGAAGCACAAATTTGGGGTGGACGACATTACGGTGAACATGAAGGCAATACAGATAATATCTCCAGCCTCTTTATACACTTATACGAAAGTTAACACACCGGTTGCAGCTTCTTTTCAGGCGAAATATAATAATCCTTTAGGTAGTGAAGTTTATACCTATGTATGGCAGAAATACAACGGCAGTTCCTGGATTGAGACTACCGGTATGGGAGCGACAGGAGGGGGTACTGCAACATCTTTTACAGCGGAGTTTACTCCGGCAGCAGAAAGTGCGGATGGTCCCGTTTATTACCGGCTTAAGGTCACTGCCGGTAGTAAAACTTTGTATTCGGATATAATAACGGTTGAGTACACCGCGACCGAATATCAGTTTAAGGAGGACTTTGGCGGAAGTTGGCCTTCTACCGATTCGACAAATCAGGCAGGAGCTTCGGGCGACTGGTGGATGACAACAGGTTCACAACCAACCATAACAACGGATTTTAAATATGGGGAACCTGATGACAGAGGATACAACAGAGACAAAGCTGAACAAGCTTATGGGGAAAGGCCGATTAAACTGGATGTAGCAGGAGCAGCCACCTATGCGATCACAAAACTGGCCGGATGGAAGTTGCCTATTCCTGGTTTTCCGGGTGTAAAATGGAATTGGGCGGAAGGAGAAGGAGACGATAAAGGTGGCTTTGAGGATCACAGCGTCCCTGGTGACAATTCAAAAGGTTATTTTATGTATGCCGCGAACCGAACAAGTACAGAGAAGACTGTTTATAAAACCGTTGTTCCGGTAACGACGGAAATGTTAGGACAAACCTTTTCTCTCAGTGCATGGCAGGTAGCCCTTTGGGGAAGGGTTGATATTCTACCCTATCAATTTAAGCTAGAGGTGGAAGATGCTAAAGGTGCTGTGACAGACTCTGCTAAATTTAAGGTAAGCGACGGATGGGAAGAAAGAAAACTATTGTTTTACATCCCCCGTAGTTATCAGGGCGATTCTATTAAAATACGTATATCATCCGTAGGAGAAAATTTATGGCTCGGTCTGGATGACATTTCCCTTACCGGATATGAATCATATATAACTATCAAATCTCCCGCAACGGGAAGTGTTGTCGGTTACAGTGTGAACTTGACTGTGGATTATAAATATATCAGTCCTTCCATCAATTACAAGTGGCAAAGAAGTGCCAACGGCAGTACCGGATGGACAGATATTGCCGGATCGGACAGTTCGGCTACAGGTGATAGCGGAACTTTCACTACGAATATATCTGCCGTGGTAGACGGCTATTATTACAGGGTCCAGGCAATCAAGGGTAGTGATGATAGTGCGGATTTTACGGAAGCTCTGACCTCAACGCCTGTGCAACTGTTTCGGGATGCCAACTACCTGATTAGAGAAGACTTTGGCGGGTGTGGTTCTGCACAGGATTTTATATATAAAACCGATAATTCATATGTTATTCCCGGATATGATTATACCTTGGCAGAGGAGGGAACTGTAAAACCTAATCCAGGAAGTGGTAACTATATAATTACTAATCAGGTATATCTGAATTACTGGACAGATGAGGGTGGCACAGGAAGGACGACAAACTGGAATACGGATGTAACGGATCATTCCGGTTGCGAAGACGGTTACTTTCTGCAGGTTCATGCCAGGAAAGCATTAAACGGCGAAACTATGCAGTTTTATACAACTACGATTTCTGGTTTATGTGCCGGCTCGAAACTGTCGTTTAAAGCCTGGATTGCCAATCTGGAGAAAAACATTAACACCAGGCAGAATTTTAAATTTTTTGTAAGCTTCGACGATGGAAGTACACAGGAAAAAACAACCGGAAATATCAGTGGGGGAAGTAGTGCTCCCTGGATACAATATGGGTTTGACTTTTTTGTGCCGCAAGGTGCAACTTCAGCCACTCTTTCCATACTAGCGGAAGGTGCCTGGGATTGGGGTAAGGCTTTTGCGTTGGATGATATTGAAATAAAGGTGTTAAGTCCGGCACAGATATCTGTGCCTATAGAGACTGAAATTACTGTATTATCAGGCCAGAAAGAGACACTTACGGGTTCTTATGCATGTGGCAATTTAACAGGTACACTCACTTATCAATGGCAGGAACGTACTGAAACCGGAATATGGAGCAATTGTAGTGGAACCGGGGCTACCGGGACTTTTCAGAATGGAGATTTTAAAACAAATTATACTACAAATCCTATAAATGAGAATGTCTATTATCGCTTTATAGTGACAGGTAATACTGATTCTGCTTGTTCCGATTCAGTTAAATTCATATCGGAAGATGCATCTAAATCGAAAACCTATTTTGTCTGTCCGGATAATATGGTAGATGAGCAGGCTGGGGGATACAGGTGGAGCGGAAATCTATATCTTCCCGGAATGGTGAGCTTGGGAGAGCCCGGCTATTTACCTTCGCTGATCCATATGGAAGCGCCTGAAATATCAGGAATTACGTATAAATGGTATACCAGTAAAAACGGAGGGGCGGAAGATCTGTTGCCTGATCTGGACGACTATGATTATGAACAGACTTATTCTTCTGCGCAAGAGGTAAGGGATCCTATATTAATATCCGATGGAGAGACACATACTATATCTGTCCTGAATGAAAGAAATACGGACGGGCAATTTAAGGCAAGAACATATTGGGTAGAGATATGCGATATAAACGGAGTTCCCCTTTCTGGTCAGGAAAGAGTCGCATATTATTTGCAACCCGGTTATTTGTGCGGTAGCGTTGATGCTGTGATCTCTCCGGCAAATGCCCGCCGGATACACAGGGAGAACTTTGGAGGAACAAATCCCGGGGATCCGGATGTAAAGCAAGAACCGATAGAGTATATTACAATAGACTACGAACTGTATACGGAAGATGACGATCATTTGCCGGAAGGTGGTTATATGATCACGAAGATGAGTCCACCGGGGGGAACCGGTGGCTGGAAAACTATGACGGACCATATTTATAAAGACCAACCGAATGAGACTCCTGGTTATTTGGTAGCTGTGAACGCAACGGAAACTCCCGGACGTTTCTATACTCATCAATTAAAGAACCTGGGTGCATGCCGTAATATTGAATTAGTTATTACTGGTTGGTTTACCAGCTTTGTACAATGGAACGGACTGGAAAAAGTAAATCTTAAATTTATATTGACAAATACGGATACCGGAGATGTGTTAGCTGAATTTATTTCCGGTAATATGCTCGATGGGGAAGGAAACCTATGGAGACAATTCGGATTCAGGTTTCTTGTACCGGACGAAGTAACCGGTATAACCCTCGAAGTCGTCAATAATAACTTTGGTACAGCAGGTGGAAATGATGTATTGATGGATGATATTGAAATCTATCTGGTTATCCCACCCGTCACCCTCGTACCGTCTGTAGACGGTTATGTTTGTGGGAAAGATGAGGGAGTGCTCTTCCTGCATGGAACGTATACCGATGACGGAACCTTGGGCAATTACCTTGATTATCGATGGGAGTTCAGCCCTACCGGTAAGGACGGTCCATGGCAACCCATTGTCAGCGTTATCGGAGAAGTGACTTCCGGAGTGATTACAACCGATAAATCAAAATTCGAAATCTATCCTTTTACTGCAGCCAATAATGGATATTATCGTTTAGTGGTGGGCCAGTCGGGAGCCTTTAACGGGACTCCGAATTATGCTTGTATGGCCGTATCAGAGCCTCGTGAGTTGCTTTTTGCCGCTTCCGTGGAAGAACTTCCAGCACCTTCACTGGCCGGCAATAAAACAGCTTTCTGTTATTCCGATGTGGATAAAGACGGGTACATAACTATTACCAATCAGGATACGCGAGTAAGTGAAAATGACCCTTACGCAAGTTACACCTGGATGGTTGGTGGGACGGTAGTCTCCGATACCACAGCCAAAGCGCTGAAATTGAAGTTGGACGACTATGCCCCGGGGTTCTATACCATTTCGTTGGCAGCCAACAATTCCCTGGGATGTACCGAAGCATCTATGCATGAGTTTGTGTTGTTCCCCAGGGTAACCACCTGGACCGGTAATGGTGAGGAAAACAACTGGAACGATTTCCGTAACTGGGACAACGGTGTGCCGGGTTATTGCACCAATGTAATCATACCGAATGAGTCGATCACGGTGGATCAAACCACCCTGTTGGATCATTATCCTCTATTGATAAAGCCGACGATAGACTCATTAAATATAGTAAATAATTATACTCAAAATCAGTTGAATCTGAATTTGCAGAAAGAAAAGCAGAATGATGGAATCTTTTCTCTCCGTCCCGCTTGCGATACAATTACCTTCAAGATGGGAGGCGGAGTGGCCCGTACTAATTATTTGAACTACAGATCTGCAGAAGTGGATCTCGATGTGAAACCTGGTCGTTGGTATACTGTCTCGGCTCCCCTGCGTGCAATGTATTCCGGAGATTATTTTGTTGAAGGAAGTATAAAACGCCAGAATCCGGCAGTCTATATGATGAAATATAATACCACCAATCCACAGACAAAAGATACTCCGGCAGAAGTGACAGGCGACTTTTCAAATCCTTTCAATACACTGACCGAAGAGCTATCTCCGGGGCTTGGATATGCTATCGGAGTTTACGAAGGGGAAGACATCGAAGCAAAACTGCAGTCTTTCCGTTTCCCTAAAGATAGTACCACTTATTCGATATGGAATTATCATGGTGTTTACCTGGGTGAAACACCGGCTCTGGATCGTACCGGTATAGGGCGGTTTACTTATGAACAGCGTATAGATATGGATGGAAACCTGCCGTTAAACAGGGATATTGCTGGCTTTGATGTGACTATAGAAGACGATCAAAACAGTTATACGACAACCTTGCTAGGCAATCCATTTATGTCGCATCTGGATTTCAGGCAGTTTAAAGCAGCCAATCAGGCCATAACAGGTGGTTACTATATATGGACGGACAATGAGACGTTTGAAGCCTATAATCCCGGAGTCTTTTCAAGTGATCCCTATCTCATTGCACCTATGCAATCCTTTATTGTAGAAAAGGAAGGACAGATATCCAGCCTTCAATTCAACTTCACGATGTCGATGACAACTTCTGACATCACCTTGCGTTCCACCCGGAGTATGGAAGAGGCGACATTAAAGATGGATGTGTTGCGGGATCAGGTGGCTCAGAGCTATATTCGCCTGAAATATGTCCCGTTTGAAGAAAATCGGTATAACGCACGTAAAGATATGTGGACCCTTTTCTCGGAAGAAAATACGGAACCGGCTGTTTTATATGCATTGCTGGATGGGAAAGCGACTTCTATCCGTACATTGGGGGATTTATCGAAACCCATCGAACTGGGTGTCCGTACTGCTGTCAAAGGTAAGTTGACCCTTCGCCTATCCGGAATGGAAACCATTGATACTTCTCAGGATATTTATCTGCAGGATACTTTCACAGGAACGTTGCAGAATATGAGGGAAAATCCCGAGTATACATTCGATAACCAGACTGGTCTTGTGGAAGGAAGGCTATTCCTGCGAATAGGAGAAATAGAAGAGGATGACATTCCTGATTCAGATATACGTATTACTGCCAGCAATGGTTGGGTCATAGCGGGCAGTTCTGTTGACGATCCAATTGAATCAGTAAAAATATATGCTTTGAATGGTAGATTGATATATAACAAACAAGCTATCCGGCAGAGTTCGGTTTCGCTCAATGTATTCATCCCCGAACGAGTGGTTCTGATTACTGTAACCACTCGCAACCGGCAGAAAACCGAAAAGGTGATTATACGTTATAAACTGAAAAGTTAGGCGGGTTTCTTTGTAAAATAATTGGCTAAAGTGATATCTGAAACTGTCGTAACTGTTATATTTGCTTCAAGAAGTTACGAAAAGAGTGTAATTTATTGGAAATGAGCATTGGGTAATCGCTCATAATAGTAATAGGTTACGAATTAGTTAGTTATCTACTGCATTATTCTTCTGTGCGTTGCGTAACCTTCAAAGAACTCTTCGTATGCAAAAGTAACAATAAAACGGGAGATTTAGAAATGAATCTCCTGATTTTTTCTTCTCACACAAGTTTTTCCGTAAAAGCGATTTTATCCGTCAGCACACCATCGCCCAAAAAGATTTTGAACGAACGTGTGCCGACTGCCGCATAAGCGGAGAAAAGGGCTTTGCCTCACGCCTAAACAATAGTTTAGACTGATGAGACAAGGCCCCTTTCTTTTGTGCTTATGCCAAAGAGGTGCTTTTACGGGGTTTTGACGATTTTTCTTTTTTCGTTGTCCTTTTGAGCCGGAAGCGGAAAGCCGTGTATGACCGCACATTCCATAAATGGAACAAGCCGTCACTCACGGCAGACAAACCGGGAAGAATGATTTTATCCATCCGACCAAACACGTTTGGCCAAACAGATAAAAACATACTTCCTTGCCGATGGTTTGCTCGGTTTCACGCTACCGGCTATGTTCTTTTCTGTTGGGGATGTCTTTTTCACGGATTTCTCTTTTGAAGTTTTCCTGTCTAATCTGCCTCCACTTCCGTTTACCTCCATTTTCGCGCCTTTCAGTGAGCCGCATCAGGCAGTCATTTTCGTGCTGGGTGCAAAGGTAACTCCGGGATTGTACGGGAAAGCAAGGTCAAGCCTCCTGTTTTCTGGAAAAATCTCCAGCCTTTCGGGTAGTATTTTTCCGAAAAACCTTGCATTCCCTAATCCCTACCTTTTTAAGCACCCGAAACGAAAACGACCGATGCGACAGAAAGACGCATTAAAAAAAATGTCGGATAAACGAGAAGCAGATAAGATAGTTTGAAACTCAACTCCCTCAGCTCTTGAATCCGCATTAAAAAACAAAAAATCAAAAACAAAACGGATATGAGAACGGCAATAGCAACAAAATTCGTGGCATGGGAAGTACCAAGTTTGGAGAACCTGCAAGGCAGCAAGGTGTACGGACTTCGCACCAAACTGAACAATGGTGAGAAATTGAGCCGAGAGGAAAAGGATTGGCTTACACGCAACGTGAACAGCAACACCTATTTCAAGAGCGCAGTACCCTTGCAAGGTTGGATGTTTGACTTTTCCGACATTCTCCGAACCTACATTGTAAAGCAGTATGGACATTGGGCGGAATACAAGGCTACCGACAAGACCGCACTCCGCAGTTTCCTATACGGCAGGATAGACAGCATCGTGGAACTTAACAAATGATACGGCTATGACAGCAACGGTAAATTTCAGACAAATGGCGCAATACATAGGGCTTGCGATATGCACCCTAATCATGCGCACCGCCTTTTGGGTGTCCGGCATCCTTTGGTACATCGTCAGAGAGATAATAAACGGAGTGTTCCGAGTGGCAATAGGGGTAATCGTGGCTATTCTTTCCGTTATCCTGTTCTTCGGCTTCATTCTTTGGTTATTCACCCTTTAATCCCTACCGACATGGCAAAGAGAAGAAGCAAGACAGTGGAGCAACAATGCAGATACTACGAGGTGGGCAACATCTTCGAGTACATGGTGGAAACATACCTCAACGGCAATATGTCCGTGTTCCGTGGACTCTACCACGAACTGAACAAGGACGCACGGAAGGACTTTATAGACTTCCTATTGAGCGAGGTTGAGCCGATTTATTGGAGGGAGATTTTGAAACATACTATTTGACAACTCATAAAAACGACAGCGATATGAAAGGAACAGACCATTTCAAGAGAACGATACAGATGTATTTGGAACAACGTGCGGAGGAAGACACGCTCTTTGCGAAGAACTACCGCAATCCAGCCAAGAACATTGACGATTGCGTAACCTACATTCTGAACTATGTGCAGAAAAGCGGTTGTAACGGCTTCACGGACGGAGAGATATACGGACAAGCAGTACACTACTATGACGAGAACGAGATTGAGGTGGGCAAGCCTATCCAATGCCAAGTGGCGGTGAACCACATTGTGGAACTCACGGCAGAGGAAAAAGCAGAAGCACGTCAGCAGGCAGTCCGCAGATACCAAGACGAGGAACTCCGCAAGTTGCAGAACCGCACCAAGCCGACAAAGGCGAAAACAGAAACCCAAGTTCAACCCTCATTATTTGATTTTGGCTTATGAAACCGAGAAACAAATTTGAAAAAGCAGTTCTTGCCCAAAGCAAGAAACTACGCCCGATAACCCCGATACAGATAAATTGGGCATTCCGTAATTGCGTGGAGCATTATGCACACCGCTTGCCGAAAGGTCGTACCACTTGTATGGATTGCGGTCATAGTTGGGTAATGACGGAGCAGACCGAGCATTGTACGTGTCCCGAATGTGGAGCAAGTTTGAAAGTCTGCCTCACCTATCAGCGCAAGGTAAGACAAAAGCAGTATTTCACAACCCTTACCACAAGCGGAGAATACCAAGTGCTACGAATGTTCTTGCTTGTCGTGGGTATGGAGAAAGGGGTTAATGCCAAGTCCTATGCCCTTGAAATCGGGCAGTATTGGTGGAATGAACAAGGGCGTAAGGCTGTTGTTGCCATTCCACGCACATTGGGATGCTACATCGACACGTTCTCATTCGCTTCTCCTTTTGCTATCCGCAATGACAATGAAGCGTACCGCCATATCTCATATTCCCCGATATATCCAAGATATAAGGTGTTGCCGACGCTCCGCAGAAACGGCTTTAACGGCAATTTCCACGACATTGTACCCACCAAACTAATACCGGCATTATTGTCGGACAGCCGTGCGGAAACGCTGTTGAAGGCAGGGCAATATCCCATGTTGCGCTACTATCTGTACCACTCTTTCAATATTGGAGAGTATTGGGCTTCAATCAAGATATGTATCCGCAACGGCTATACTATTGAGGACGGCTCAATGTGGCGTGACACCATAGACCTCCTGCGTCATTTCGGCAAGGACACAAACAGCCCGAAATACGTTTGCCCTGCCGACCTCAAAGTTGAACACGACAAGTTGGTGGCAAAGCGCAACCTGCAAAGGAAACATGAGCGGACTGAACAGCAACGCAGGAAAGCGATTGAGGACGAGAAACAATATCTGAAAGCTAAGGGCATATTCTTCGGACTTGCCTTTACCGACAGCCTTATTTGCGTCAAAGTCATAGAGAGCGTGGAAGAAATGGCAGAGGAAGGAAGGACGATGCACCATTGTGTGGGCGGTTACCACAAACGAAAAGACTCCCTTATCCTATCCGCCACCATTGACGGAAAACGAATTGAAACGATAGAGGTGTCACTAAAAACTTTTGAGGTGGTGCAGTGTCGTGGCGTATGCAACGAGAACTCCGAATACCACGACCGCATCATCGCCCTTGTGAACAAGAACGCCAACCTTATCCGCCAGCGGATGAAAGCGGCATAATATCGACATCTAACAACTAACATTATGGAAGTAAGATTTGAAAGCATGGTTTTCCTATGGGATGATAAAATCCCCACGATGTTCCTTGAATTTATGAACCTCCTCACTCTTTGTCAGAGTGAGGAGCAATTAAGGGCGAGCGTCAAGGACTTTGCCGAGAAACACGAACTTGACAAGTTCTTCCTTTACGGCTTCGGCTCTCATCATTTCTACCTGCACCAACGCTACACGAGCGACCCCGAAATGGTGATGCAACACAGAGTGCTGTCTGTACATTTCTAATCATCTAAATAACAACGACTATGGCAACAAAATGACAATTAACGGAGTAAGCACCTGCCAATCGGCAGGAACGGAGAACTACGAGAAATTCCAAACGGGTATCGACAGACGCAAACGCACCCTTGTGCAATACGACTACCGCCACACGGACGGGGAACTTTTCTCTTGTGTCAAACCCACATTAGACGAATGTCGAGCCGCACGGGACAAGTGGCTAACGGCAAAGGAAAGGAAGGAGGAGAAGCGATGAACGAAGCAGGCTACCAAACGCTGATAGTCAAATTCAGCGAACCCATTACGGCATTGGACGGCATCTTTGACGATGCCGAAGCGTGGGGAGTTGATACCCTAAAGGGGTGGATAGACAGCTATGAAAGCAGCCGTTTCACTGCCATTGACAGCCATACGGCAGTCATCACGAGCGAGTATAGCATGGAATGTCTGAAAGAGTGGCTGGAAAAATGCACACCCATAACCGAGAAAACAGAATTTTGAACATTGGGGCGGTGTCCGCACCGCCCGAACCATAAACCTAAAAGACAACGGATATGATAGCAAAGACAATTTTAGAGCAGATTGGCGGCAGACGCTTTGCCGCCATGACGGGAAGCAAAGACTTCACAGACATGGGCAACGGCTTGCGCATGAGCCTTGCGAGGAACAAGACCAGTGCCAACCGCCTTGACATCATCTATGACGGAGGGGCAGACCTATACAATATGCGTTTCTACCGCAAGACGTTCAGCAAAAAGACATTCGAGAGCAGGACGAAGGACATTGAAACGCACGAGGGGATATATTGCGATATGCTGGAGGAAATGTTCACGATGGTAACGGGACTTTACACCCGCTTTTGAGGGGTGGGCGGCAAAAGCCGCCTACTTTCTTTCATGAGCATGATGGCGGATAAGAAAGTAGGCAAAGAAACCTTTGTACCAATCTACGATAGTATTCACAAAAACAAGTTTTAATCATGGAAACAATCAGACAGAACGGAAAAACCATCTTGTACAGCAACGACGGCATAAGCATAAAGATGGTTTTCAAGAACCTTACGGGCAGGAATTTTCAAGGTCAGGAATATACAGACTATATCCGGCATATCGCAATCGGCAGCATGGGATTTTCACCCGGTATCATAGAGCATTGCAGGGACGGTGAGGTTGCAGGCAAAGGGACAATCCCGAATGTATGAAAACTGAAACTCCGATGAAGTTGGCGGCTTCATCGGAGTTTCTTTCGTCAGACACTTATTCTTTATGGTACATACAGCAGCGCAAACTCAGCCTTCCTTCGTTTGAGCAGCATGGCGTGGCGTTTCCCCTTATAGTTACAGAAAGCGATATACTCCCGGTAGATGTTCCTGTCACCCGCCTCCAGCTTTCGGATTAGCGTGCTTTTGGGTATCTTCCCACTCCCCAAAAGACGGTACGGACCGACATTGTAGGCGAGCGTGGCAAGCAGAAGCGAATCCTTCCCGAACTGCTGGAACATCGCGCAGAACTTCCGCAGGTCTTTTCGCAGAAGCGCGTCCGCCTGCCGCTTCGTCATGGTGCGTGCCGAATACCTTTCCCCCGGCTGCAACCGATGTCCATATCCTACATACGGGTGATGTTTTTCCGAATGCCAGCCCTCAAAATACTTCGTGCATCGCACCGCCCTCTCAAATGGTGGCAGCCGGTAGATAGCCGCCTGCCCGTCCGTTCCCTCATGGCGTCTGTTCCGTGCGGACACGGAACAGACCGCCAGAAGCGAACAGAGGATAGCCATGAATACACGCATCATCGTGTAAAGGGCTTGAAGTTCCCGATGGGGACAACAGTGATAACCCCGTCATCCTTCACGTTTCGGTTGTTGAAGTCAAATTCCAACTCATAGGAGTTGCCGAAATTGTCCTCCACTACCACGATGAAGTTGTGCGCCTCGTCACCTTGCGCCGTGTAGTACAGCCGGAACTTCTCGTTTTCGAGCAGGTAGCGGTCATTGGGCAGGAAAGTGATGCCGTTGTCCATTTTCAGTGTGCCCTCACCCTCGAACTGGAAATACCGGATGGTATAGAGGGTATTGGCGAAATCGCCCGTTTTCTTCAGCTCACAGCGGATTTCCACCGTCTGCCCCTTTGTGACCTTGTTCGGCACGGGCATGGTTTCCACCGTGAAGGGATAGGATTGCTGGATGTCCATATCGTCGTCGCACGATACGAATGTGAATGACACTGCGGCGAACAGGCAGAGTGCCAACGCCTTGAAGATTGATGTTCTCTTGTTCTTGTTGTTCAGTATGTTCATTATTCTTTGATTTTTAGATTGTTGTTCTTTTGTTGTTTTCTTGATACTTGTTGCAGGTACTCGTTCAAGTCCTTGCAGCCTTGATAGATGCCGGAACGGTCTGTCACCTTTCCTCCGTAGCGTGTCCGCAGGGCTTCCATTGCCCTGCGTCCGGCTTCGTCTCGGTCGAGGTAACAGTCGATGCGCTCGTACCCGTCCAGATGTTTCAAAGCCTTTTCCACGTTGGCGACGGAGTTCAGCACAAGGCAGTCACCCGTTGCCAAACCGAGCGTGACGGCGGACAGGAAGTCCATAAAGCCCTCGAACACGCTGCACACGTCCGCCGGGATGTCCCCCGCCTTGACCAGCGACACGTCCTTTGGTGGTACGCAACCCTTGAAACGGCGGCTTCGGGTTTCATAGCCGCCCGACACGTTCGGAAAGCCGACGGCAAAGTACCGCTTACCACGCACGCCGTAGTTCAGGCGGCAGCAGTGGCGGGATGCAACGGCATAAGGGATGCCTCTTTCCTTCAAATACTCCGTCAGCGGAGAGCGGAGCAGCGGGACGGCTTCCACTCCCTCAAAGGCAGGTTCGGACGGTTCCGGCAGGTACAACGGCTTTTCTGCTGCGGCAAGCGGCATACGGGCGGTTTCCGCTATGAATCTCGCCTGCGCCATGAAATCCCCGCTTCGGGTAAACTCCCCGACAAGCGTGAAGATGTCGCCGCCCTTGCCCAAGCCGAAGTCGTACCAGAGCTGTTTCGCCACGTTCACACGGAAGGAGGGCGTGCGTTCACTGCGGTATGGCGCACGATACCACAGCTCGTTTCCGCTCCTTCGGACAGGCTCATGTCCCAGCCGTGCGAGAAAGTCCGCAATGGGTATCTGCCTCATATTCTCAATGTCCGTCCGTTCCATGCGACGTGTCAGTTGATGATTATCTTGACGCCCGCCCCGAACTGCGTATGGAACTTCCGTGTGTCGCCACCCCACAGCAGGCGCTCCCGGAGGTTGGCGAGCAGGGCGATACGGTCAGCCACGTAAAACTCCACATCGAGCGTCAGCGCACCGCCGTAGATGAAGGCGTCCCGGTCATGGAGCGTGGAGCCGTCATGCAGCACTTTCTCGCCCCAATTCACCGACTCATATCCGGCGAGAGCCGAAGCCCCCGCATAGACGAACACTATTTTACGGGCGTCGGAGAGTATCTTGAAATAATAACCGCCCTCCGCCGTGAACTGCGCCACAGGTATGGCGGTATCCTTGTACGGGTTGTTCTTCAAGAGGTATTCGCCACCGAACACCCACTTGTTACCGTTCTTCGTGTAGGTGGAGAGAGCCGCCCCGAAACTGTAACCGCCATTGTTGCCACTTAAACGCATACCGTCCACAAGGTTAGCTCTCAATTCGATGCCCTGCATCTTCGGCAGGCATCGCTGGGCGTGCGCCTGCCCCGTGAACAGGGCAAGCGACACGATGATTATTGCGATGTACTTTCTCATGGTCAGCGCACTTGAAGTTCGTTGATGGTATTGGCACGTACCAAGTCCTCGTTTTCAATCACGAAAGACTGGTGACGCCCCCCGTTCTTCTCGTTGAGTTCCACCACGAGGCATTTGTCGTCGGGAATGGTGAACTTCGCCATCGTGAATACCGTGCGCTCGCTCTTCTTGCCCGGCACGAGTGTGGCGTAATTCTGCGCACGGAGCGGCAGGATAATCTGCTCCTGCACGGCGGTACGCTTCGCCACCTTCTTGTCCACGATTTTCCATGTGATGTAGTCCACATCGAAAGGCACGTTGCTCTGGTTCTTTATCTCCGTGTGGAAATAGAGTAACCCATTATGCGTGTAGATACCTTTCAGCAGGTACTGGATGCCGAATCGCTTGCAGCCGATGTGCTTCACCTCACGCTTGTTCTGCTTGTGGATGGACTTCATGATAAGGCGCACCAGCATCGGGCTTTCGCTGCCCAGTTCCTTCAGGTAGATTTCCTGCGCGTTGTTCGGGCGGTTCACCTTCTCGCCGTCATGGATGAAGTCGCACATCTCCACGTTGAGAAGCAGCGGTTCGGAGGCGTACTTCACGTTAAAAGTATAGAAACTCCCGTCCTCCGTGATTACCGACATATTGGTTTCGTTCGGGAAGTTACGCACGGTAGCTTTCACGCGGATGACGTTCTCCGCTCCGTCGGCTTTACCCGCAATCAGGTCGGGCGAGCCTAAATCGACGTAGCGCACCTCCGAGGGGAAAATGACGTGGACGGTCTTGTCGTAGGTCACTTCCAATCCGTGCGGGGGAACCATGCGGTCGAAGGTCAGCTTCTTTGTCAGCCCGTGATACAGATCGCCGTCCGCCTCCTTCTGCGGATAGACCTCCTTTGTCAAGGTCGGTTGTTGGCTTTGCCTTCCTCCTCCTTGCGAGGCATAGTCAAGCGAGCTTGTCTCTGCTCTCGCTTCGTTCGTCGGTTCACTTCCGTTGTTCTCTCCAACGGTTACGTTCTCCTGCGCGTTGGCAGTTATGATGCCCATAGCGAGGGCAAACATGATGATTACTTTTTTCATTCTACTTTGGATTTTAGTGGTAAATAAAAATTTGGTTGTTGTTTTTTTAGTCGTTGATTGTTATTGTTTTCAATCTCTGTCCTGATATAGCATGACCTTGTATCCGGATTTCAGATGCACCTTGACGGTACGCATCTTCTTGGCGATATACTGGCTCGTGCCTTGTATCAGCCCCTTGCCCAAGTCGGAGGCGAGCTGCGCCCCTGCGTTGGTGGAGATATTAATGCTGCTGCCCAGCGAGCCGCCCATGTTGGCGGCAACCTCCCTGACGGCGTTCATCTCCATCGAGTTTGGAATGAAGATGCCGGGCTGTCCGTCCGTGTCATACACCGCCAGTTCTACCGGGATAATCGTACCTGCGTACTCCAGCGAAGTAATTTCAATATCGAGTCGTTCGCCCTGAATCTTTGCCGTGCCTACCACCACTGCATTGCGGGGTATGATTTTGTCCGCCACTGCCATCGGCTCCAGCAGCCGTAATCTTACCGCCTGCCCGTCAGTCACACTCTGCGCCCCATAGACACACGCCGATATGGTGTTCCTGTCCGATACAGTCGTGACACCCACCGCCGTATTGAAACTGCGGTTGCGCTCCTGCGAGAAGGAGGCGACAAACTCAGCGTTGCTCATCGGCTGTGAGAGCGAAGATACCACCTGATGCGTTACCTGCCTGACAGGTGCAGCCGTGTTCTTTCCGGCTTTCTGCACGGGGTAAGGCTCTGCCGCCTGTCCGACAGGTGGCTGTGTGCCGTTCTGCCCGCCCATGTACTTCGCCGCCAGTTCATAGGACTTCTCCATGAGTGCCACTTGGTCATCCATAGCGGATGCCTTGCCTTTCTCGGTTTCCAGTTCCGATTCCAGCGAGGCGATACGCTCTAACAGTTCGTCCATTTCCGCGTTGTCGTTCTTCGGCTGCTCATAGAAGTTGCCGAGCGTGGTATTGAGGTCGCGGTAGGCAGCTGCGGAGGATTGGATGGTTTTCGGAGCGGATGATTTTGCTGTTGCATCTTCCGCATTTCCGGGATTAGCAAGGTCGAAGTCCCTGCCGCCGTCCGTTTCCGCCACCTCGCGGTCGAACATATCGCCCAGTTCCTGCATGGCGCGGCTGCGGTTCTCCTGCCGTTCCTCCATTGCTCCCTGTTCGTAGGCTTTCGCCTTGTCGCCGATGATCTGGCGGTTCGCCTTGTCAGCGTCGGGCATTTCGATGTTGTAACCACCCGTTCCCGGTTGCTGCTCCTTGTCGGAAGACGGGGCGAATATCAGCCACATAGCACCGATGAATACCAGCACTATAGCGGGCAGCACTATCATTTTCTGACGTTTCAGCCTTTGGGCTTCGGTCAGCGGCTTGCGCTCCTTCTTCGGTTTCCCGTTGTCGGGAGCCGCCTTGTTCTCGTTTTTAGGTTCATTCTTCGTCTGTTCCATATAAATAAGGTATTACATTATGATTGTTGTCCGGCTTTATGGACAGTTCCACCTGTCCGGCATGGTCTGTTACCATCCGGCTGCCGTCATTCCTGCCGATTTCATAGACGGCTTTGCCGAAGGTGTAGAGGGCAAGCACCGCAAAGGCGGCGAGCATCGCCAGCACGATGCGCCTGCGTGTCTTCGGGGGCAAACCGTCCAGATAGCCTTTGAGCCTTGCCACCAGCATTTTCTTTTTGTCGTGGAGCTTCCAGTACGCACGCCAAAATGATTTTTTGATTTTCTTCATGTCCGTTTACCTTTTGATGGTTTGTAAATCCTTGTTCTCGATGATGGTGAATCCCTCGATGGTGAAACCGTTGGGATTGTCGTCCGAACGGGACGAGTTCAAGAGGCGGCACGTAGTCACGAGGCTGCGCTCGGTGACGTTGCTCTGCCGGATGATCTTCTGCGTGGCGTAGGTCACGGCACGGTAGGGATAGCCGTTGAAATCGCACACCACGCTGTCCACCTTCAACACCTGATTGATGTTCCCGGCGATGATGCGGTTGTAGTACCCCTTCTCGGCAAAGTCCGAATAGTAGTTGTACACGCTTTTGTCCGCTAATAGCAGGGCGCGTTTCACGTTATGCTCTATCGCGCTCTTTTCGGGTGAGAGCGTGAAGAACAGCTCGTGGAAACGGCGCACGTGTTCCCTCGCTTCTGCCGGACGGTTCTGCGACAAGTCTTGCGAGAGAGCCAGCATCAGCGACTTGCCGTTGTCCAGCACGTAAATCTTTTCCCGTTGCCGCTCCGCGAAGCGGTAGGAACTCCACACGCTCCATACCGTTATTACGGCACACAACGAGAGGAAGACGATACCGAACAGGCGTATCTGCCTGAACGATGATTCGATGTTTTTAAGTGACTTAAATTCCATTGTTGTTTATTCGTTTTTAATTGTCAGTTGATTATTTCAGCAGCTTCCCGACACGTCCGACCACGTTTCCTGCGGCTGCGCCCGCCACGCTGCCCGCCATACTTCCGGCTCGTCCTGCCGTCTGGTTCACGTTGCGACCGTAGCTTCCCATGCCTCCGGCTTGGATAATCCAGCCTGCTACCGTGGGGATGGTGAAGTAACCAATGATGCCGATTATCATGAAGACGATGTACACCCCGTCGCTCGAATCCAGCGAGAAGTTCGGGTCAGCCTGCATCCGTTCGATGTCGCTTTGCAGCATCAGCACTTGTATCTTCGCCAGTATGGTGCTGAACATATCCGACACGGGCAGCCACAGATAGACCTGTATGTAGCGGCATATCCACTGTGTAAGCGTGCTTTGGAAGCCGTCCCACACCGATATGGCGAAGGCTATCGGACCGAGTATCGCCAGCACCACGAGGAAGAACGTGCGGATGGTGTCTATCACGAGGGCGGCGGCTTGGAACATCAGTTCCAGTATCTCGCGGAAGAAGTCGCGGATGCCCTTCTTCATGTTGTACATCCCGCGCTCGATGTACATCCCCGCCATCGTCACCATGTCGCCGGGCGACCAGCCCAGTTCTTCCAGTTGTTTGTCAAACTCCTCATTTGACACGAGGTAGGCGGTTTCGGGATTGCGCATCATCGCTTCGTACTCCAGTTTGTCCTTCTGCTCACGGTATCGGTTCATGTCCAGCGTTTCCGCCTCCAGCATCTTTGCCGTACCCTGCACGACGGGCGACATGATGCTGTTTATCGTACCCAGTACCACCGTCGGAAAGAACATGATGCACAGACCGATAGCGAACGGGCGGAGCATAGGGAACACGTCTATCGGTTCGGCTCTCGCCAGCGACTGCCATACCCGGTAGGCCACATAAAAGAGTGCGCCCAGCCCGGCGATGCCTTTCGCCACGCCCGCCATGTCCCCGCATAGCGGCATCATCTGTTCGTAGAGCGAGCGCAGAATTTGGTGAAGGTTGTCGAAATTCATAGGCTACCAATATCTTTCGTTCATGTTCCCGTACAGCCCCATGATGCGGTCAAGGTCGTTTTTCTTCTTCGCACGCAGGTAACTCACGCTAATGTTCTTGTTGGTGTAGTAGCTCACGAGGTTGCGGTAACGCTTCATTTTGGAGTAGCAGCGTTCCACCACGTCCATGCGCTCCTTGTCCGTCATGGAGAGCGTGGTGATATTCACCACATTCTTCAGTTCCGTCAGCACATCGTTGGATTCCTCCAATAACTTGGTGTAGCCAAAGGCGATGGCTCCCAGTTCCTCCACCGTGAAGTTGTCGTCACGCATCATCTTCTGGAAACTGGTCACATAGGTGTCGGTGATGTCACCCACCATCAGAATGGTCTGCTGCACCTTCCGGGCGTCCTTTACCAGATTGTTCACGGATTTGAGTGCGTCGTAATACTTCTTGCCCTGTTCGTAAATCTTCACGGTCTCTTGAAAATTTTTTATCATATTCTGGGCGGTCGTGGAAGTGTGTACCACGTTCTTCGAGGTGTTCACGATGCTCTGCGCGATGTTGGACGGGTCTATCACCGCCCACTGTGCGCTTGCCCTGCCGACTGCAAACAGGCACAGGCAGATAATAAGTGTTATTCTTGTTCTCATGTTACTTTGGATTTTAGTGGATTTCATTATTTATTGCTCGCCTATCGGATGGTCCGGTTTCGGGTTCACACGCACGTAGTCCCCGTTCGGCGAGAAGGTCAGGATGTCCGTCGCCTCGTTGTAGGACACGTCGATGCGGAATCCGGTGTTCATGAACAGATTGCCGTTCTCCTCCTGCAAGAGATAGGTTTCCGGCTTCAGCTTGCGGCGGATGCCGCTCCGCTTGAATACCGTCACCTTATAGGCTTCGCCCTCCTTGTAGATAAGCACGTCGGGCTTGCCCTCCACACTCTCCCAGTTTCCGCAAAGCAGGTCGCGTCGGTTGTCCGTTATGTCGCAGGATTGCAGCACCATGACCGCCAGCCCGATTAAACACTTGCTGACTTGCAGCATTTTCGTTCTTGATATACTCATACGCATTTTCTTTTTTAGTTGATGAATCTGTTTCTATTTATTCCTTTTTTCTCCGCCTTTCGGCAAGCTGCCGGATGACGGCTTCAATGTCGCCGCCCAACTGTTCCGCCAGACGGTAAACCTCTACTTTTTCCGTTTCTTCGGTGGTGTACGCCAGATACTCTTCAGCACTAACTTCGGTGGCATAGACTGCCGACTGCGTGCCGCCCAGTCCTATCCACACTTCCTTGTAGAGCCTTGACGGGTTGTTCGCCATGTTGATGGAGAGTATCTGCGACTTCTCTTTCTCCGTCAGACCCAACAGGGACTGTATGGCATCAAACTTGTTCATGTACTTCCGCTGGTCAAGGAGTATCTTGCAGTCGGAGTTGTTGATGATGCTCTCCTTGACGACGGGCGAGGAAATGATGTCGTCCACCTCCTGCGTCACCACGATTGCCTCCCCGTAATACTTGCGCACGGTCTTGTACATATAGCGCAGGTACTCAGCCATGTTCGCCGAAGATAGAGCCTTCCAAGCCTCTTCCACTATCAACTGTTTCCTTACGCCTTTCAATCGGCGCATCTTGTTGATGAAGGCTTCCATGATGATGATGGTCACCACAGGGAAAAGCTCGCGATTTTCCTTTATACTGTCAATCTCGAAGACGATGAACCGCTTGCCGAGCAGGTCGATGTTCTCCGTGGAGTTGAGCAGGAAGTCGTAGCGTCCGTCCCGGTAATACTGCCGCATGGTGGTGAGCATATTGTCGATGTTGAAGTCGGACTTCTCCACCTTTATCTCACGTTCCGCCAGTTCGCGGCGGTAGTCGTCGCGCATATACTCGTAGAAGGTGTTGAACGAGGGGACGATGCTCCGGTCAGCCCTGATACGCTCGATATAGGCGTTCACCGCACTGCCCAGTTCGCCGCTCTCCGTCTTCGTCACTTTGTCGTCCTCCGACTTCCAGAGCGTCAGCAGCAATGTCTTGATGCTGTCCTTTTTCTCCACGTCGAACACGTAATCATCGGTGTAGAACGGGTTGAACGAAATCGGTTTCTCCTCCGTGTAGGTGAAGTACACGCCGTCCGCCCCGTTTGTCTTGCACCGGATCATCTCGCACAAGCCCTGATAGGAGTTTCCCGTGTCCACCAGCACCACGTGCGTACCCTGCTCGTAGTATTGCCTCACGAGGTGGTTCATAAAAAAGGATTTGCCGCTGCCCGAAGGACCCAACACGAACTTGTTGCGGTTGGTCGTGATACCCCGCTTCATCGGCAGGTCGCTGATGTCGAGGTGCAACGGTTTTCCCGTAAGCCTGTCCACCATCTTGATGCCGAAGGGCGAGAGCGAACTGCGGTAGTTGGTTTCCTCCGTGAAGAGGCACACCGCCTGCTCGATGAATGTATGGAAACTCTCTTCCGCCGGGAAGTCCGCCGCGTTGCCGGGCATCGCCGCCCAGTAGAGCGTCGGGCAGTCGATGGTATTGTGGTGCGGCACGCACTCCATGCTTGCCAGCTGGCTGCCCACATCGTTCTTGATATGCTTCAGTTCCTCCGCGTCATCGCTCCACGCCATGACGTTGAAGTGCGCCCGTACCGAGGTCAGCCCGTAGGAATGGGCTTCGTTCAGGTACTGGTCTATCCACTCGCGGTTGATGCTGTTGCTCCGGCTGTATCGGGATAGCGACTGCATATTCCTTGCGGACTTCTCGAACTTCTGCAAATTTTCCTCGCTGTTGTCGATAATCACATACTGGTTATAGATGTGGTTGCAGGAAAGCAGCAGCCCCACGGGGGAGGCGAAGGAGAGGCGACAGTCCGAGCGGTCGGTGGAGAGTTTCTCGTAGCGGATGTCGGTAGCCACCTTTCCTGGCATATCCTCCGCGTCGGAGAGGGTGTGCAGGCACAGGCGGTTGTCACCGATACGCATTTCTTTTGCCGAGAGGTCGATGTCCTGCAAGGTCGTGTCGCCTTCGGGCATGAGCGAGAAGTAACGCTCTATCAGCCCGGCGGACTTCTCCGTCCCGACAATCTCGTCGGTGGAGAGGCGGCGCAGCCTCACAAAGCCGCTGTCGTTCATGATGCGCTCGAACTGTTCGGCGGCCTCCATGAACTTCCCGGCGGTTTCCTTGTCCAGCTCCTTCGGGATGATATGTCCCCGGCACAGCGTACTGAAGTTGCTCTGCATACGGTTACGTTCTTTCGTCGTCTTGGTCAAGTAGAGATAGCAGGAGTGTTTCAGGTACGGACGCTCGTTGAAGTGGCGTTCAAAGGAACGGCTCAAGAAACTCATGTCGTCCTTCTGTAACTCCGGCATATATTTCTCCTTGATGAACCAATCCTGCTTATGCACGACGCAGAAGTACGGCAGCACCTTGATAGCCTTGCACCAGCAGCCGTGTATCGCCTCGTACTCTGCGCCCGTCACGGTGTAAAGCTCCGGCAGTTCCACCTCAAAAGCCACCGTGATGTCGGCGTCTTTGGAGATGATGCAGCCATGCTCCACCGCCAGCAGGGGGAACTTGTTTTCCAGTGTTGTCATTTTGGATGTATTTCTCATGTCGTTTCTTCCTTTCGTTGCCGTTTGAGTAATCGGGTGATCCGCCGTCGGTTGATAAGGTATCGGGGATGGCTCCTTGCCGCTCCCAATTTCATCAGCCCGTGTTCGCCGTACCGGGCGTTCAGCGCGAAGGTCTGCCATACGAGGACGGAAGACGATGCCGCGCCGAAGCCGATACATATCCACTGGTCGATGCCGACCATATAGAGGATGACGAACAGGACGAAGAGAGCCAGCAGACCTCCGCAGAAGATGAAGAGGTACTGAGCCTTCAAACCCTTGAACTCGACCGGACGGCCGATACCCTTGTTTATCGGGTATTCAGCCATACATTGTTTATTAAAGGAAGAATGAGCGCAGGATAGTGGCGGCGACAATCAAGAAGATACAAGCCCCGAACCACGAGGCGGCGGTCTTCGAGGTGTCCGGGTCTCCGGACGAGAATTTTCCGTACACTTTCACGCCACCGATAAGCCCGACTACCGCGCCGATGGCGTAGATTAATTTCGTGCCGGGGTCGAAATACGAACTCACCATAGAGGTGGCTTCGTTGATGCCAGCCAGACCGTTTCCCTGTGCGAAAGCGGAGGCGGTTGCGGCAATCATAAGTGCCGCAGCGATGATTAACTTTTGTCTGATGTTCTTGTTCATAAACTGTTCTTTTTTGTGCCGTCCAAAGGGTGGATAGTCCTTTTTCGGGCGGTTGATACTTGATTACTTTACTTTGGTTTTAGTGGTTGCCCGTTTGTTTCTACGGACTTGGGGCTGTCCGTTGCGGGTTGGCTGTACCTTGTACCGCCGTGCGCGTGGGTGTCGTCATTTTACGTTTTCATTTCCATTCTTTTTTAGTTGTTATACATAGTTTCGGAAGTCGAACTCCTCGATGTTGTCGGGAATCACGAACACCTTTTCCTTTTGTTGTGTCACGGTCATGTTCACCGTGTCCACGAAAACTGCCATCGCCTTTGCAATCCTCTCGCTCATTGCTTCATCGGTCAGGCGTTCCGTTATTCTTGTGAAAAGCTCTGTCCCGTCCAGTTCCGTCATGACCTTTCCGGCGTGTCGCATTTCCTCATCGGATGGTGATTCCTTCCGTATGGTGTGTACTGCCATGTCAATATCCTCGAAGCTACTTCCCGAAGCCTGCTTTTTGTCTGGTTCTTCATCCTCCGGTTCATCTTCTCCGTACTCCAGTTCCGAGGGCGGGATGCTCGTGAAGGTTTCATCGAGTTTGTCCTCCGGTACTTGTGTCGGGCGTGAGACGGTTTCCGTGTTTCCGTCGTCAAAAGTAGCCTCTTCCTCCGACAGCTCAATGCCTTTTTCCGAAGTGGCGGCTTCTTGCGTCGGTATGGCAGCGGTTGTCCGGGTCGATGCCATCTTGAAACGGCTCTTGCCAATGATGTCCGAGGTGTCTGCGTGAGGTATTTCCTTATCCTTTCCTTGCTCTGCCACCGTACTGTCCAATGACCGCCACAGCCCGGCAATATGTCTGAAGAAACGGATGAGCTTCATGTCCATGATGCGGTCATAGAACAGCAGAAACAGAAACCACACGTTGCAAGCAACCGATACGATTAAAAACGCCTTTGTCATAATCTTACTTTTTGGGCGTTTTCAATCTGTTCCATGTACTGCTGCCCGTATTGTCGGAAATGGTCGCGGAGGATGTTATCCACAAACTTGCCGATGCTCAAACCGTTTCCCATCCGACTGGTAACGATAGCGACTTTCTCATGAATTTCTCGGCTGATGTATATACATTGCCGCGTTTTGATTTCCGATGCTTGCAGGAAAGTCGAGAGCGGTTTGTCTCTGCCTTTATCCTTGCGGAAGTCAACGTCGGTATTTTCATGCCCGTAGTCGGTTACACACTTTGCTGCACGGACAGCGGTTCTTTCACTCTTTCCTGTTTGCAGATACTCAGCCTGACGGTTCTTATTTGTTCTTTTCATACTTCTTTGTTGTTTTTGAGTGTTTATAAATTATAGGATTCCATGTGCCGTTTGAACGATTCGGCTATCTCGTCTTGGAACAGCGTGAAATGGTGTGTCAGCACGTTGTCAAGAAATGCCGCGATAGTCACTTCGTTGCCTCCGATTACATGAAGCATCTTCTGTATGCGGTCGTGGTACTCCTTGCGGATATAGACCTGCTTGCCGAGCCTTGCCGTGATATTGGAACCGCATATGAATACTGTGTCATAATCCAATTTTTCCGGCTTGCTGTTCCTGCGCCTGCGTTCCGGCTCCTCTTTGGAGTGCGAGGCGGGTGGAGAAACGGCTTCTTGTATCGCTTCTTTCGGAGGTGGGACAGGAGCGTTCCCGTCCGTGCTTCTCGCTTCCGGCGGAATGCTTGTATCGTCCAGTCGAAATGAGTTGATTACGGCTTCGCTGTCGATGTCCTCGATTCTTGTTTTCTTTGCCATGCCGTTCAGTTTTTGATGATGCCGAGAATCTCATCGACGAGTTTGTCGAGGTTGCTGCCGCGTACCAGTATTTTGTCCGCCGGAAACGCCGTGGAGCGGAATACCGCCTTGCGTTCTGCCGCCGTCTCCTTGCGGAAGCGCTTACTGTCCGGTAGATGTGTTTCCAGAATGGGCAGGGCGAACTCGGCACAGACCTTGTCGTATGCCTTGTAAAGTTCAGTCTTTTCGCGTCCGTCCACCATGTTCCACACGAGGTAAATCCCTTTGATGCCGGACTTGCCCGTGCTTATCATCTGTTCGTTGATGACAGTGGCGAACTTGATGGAACTCTCCATCACCACACGGTCGGCGATGATGGGCGTGAAGATATAGTCCATTTGGGAAATGGTCTGCACCACATCGGCATTGTTGATTGTTCCCGGCAGGTCGAAGAACACGAAATCGAGGTCGGGCTGCGCTGCCACCAGATTTTCGGCGGTCTTTACCGCATCTTCCGCACGGCTGCATCTGATGGTGTACGGGTTCTTCTTCAGTCGTTTGAGCTGCTCATACGCCAGCACCTTGTAATGCCCGTCCTCCATGACGGCTTTCATGTCACGCTTGCGCATGTCATGGATACTGTACTGCGGGAAATCGCAGTCCACCACGGCTACGTTGTAGCCTTTCACATAGTGCAGATAGCTTGCTACAAGCACTGTCAGGGTTGTCTTACCCGCTCCACCTTTCTGCGTGGAGATTGCCACATAAGTTGCTTCTTTCATTTTTTTGATAATTTATTTGGTTATACATCTGTCCGGTGGCGGTAGCGTATTGTCATTAGTACGTACGCACGCACTCCCATTCATTTATTTATTCACTCCTTAATCCGGCTGTGCCTGCGGGTATTCATCGGTTTGTCCAACCGTCCATGCTTTTATCCGTCCGCACGGACGTGTGCTTGGAAAACTATCTGAATACATACACCTGTTTTCAACCGTTTGGATTGATGCCCGGATTGCTGTCCGAACATCCGGCGGAAGGAGTGTATTTTCAGTCCCACATCCGAATCACACTGCAAATAAACAAGGATATTTTGGAACTTGTATCACTTCTCCGGCAAGTGGCAGCACGTTGCGCCGGTTGGCACTGATTGTCCGGGTCAAGCCTCTGTCGGACATCGCCTTAAGGGCGTAACTTTGCACCCGAACGGCAGGGTACGCCGCAGGTAGCGCAGCCCGGAGTTTGAAAGGAATCATCCCCAATCCGTCCCCGACGGATTTTTATGTTCACCTGAACATAGCAAGATGTCTTTTCAGCCGCTCAAAATATTTTGAGCAGCCACGAAAAGCACTTGCCCTTGCAGGGGGCGGGCTTTCCCTCCGAAGTCGGGAAGCCTTTCAGAACTGCGGTGCTGTAATCCGAAGCGGCGGCTTATGCCGTCAATCCGCTAAATCCAAAGTAATATGAAAGAGAAAAGGAAAAGCAAATCAGGGAGAAATCCCAAACTTGATCCGGCGGTGTACCGGTACACCGTCCGTTTCAACGAGGAGGAACACAACCGTTTCCTCGCCATGTTCGGAAAATCGGGTGTCTATGCACGGTCTGTTTTCCTCAAAGCGCACTTCTTCGGGCAACCGTTCAAGGTGCTGAAGGTGGACAAGACGTTGGTGGACTATTACACCAAACTGTCGGATTTTCATGCACAATTCCGTGCCGTGGGTACGAATTACAACCAAGTCGTGAAGGAACTGAGGCTGCATTTTTCAGAGAAAAAGGCGATGGCGTTGCTCTACAAATTAGAGCAACACACCGTCGAACTCGTGAAACTGAGCCGCCGGATTGTGGAACTTTCAAGGGAAATGGAGGCAAAATGGTCGCAAAAATCAGTGTAGGAAGTTCGTTGTACGGCGCGATTGCCTACAACGGGGAGAAGATTAACGAGGCGCAGGGGCGGCTTCTCACCACCAACCGCATCTACAATGACGGTTCGGGAACGGTGGACATAGGCAAGGCGATGGAGGGTTTTCTCACCTTCCTGCCACCGCAGATGAAGATCGAGAAGCCGGTGGTGCATATCTCTCTCAACCCGCACCCGGAGGATGTGCTGACCGATATTGAGTTGCAGAATATCGCCCGCGAGTATCTGGAAAAACTCGGTTTCGGAAACCAGCCTTATCTTGTATTCAAGCACGAGGACATCGACCGCCACCACCTGCACATCGTGACGGTCAACGTGGACGAGAACGGGAAAAGGCTCAACCGGGATTTTCTCTACCGCCGCAGCGACCGTATCCGCAGGGAACTGGAACAGAAGTACGGATTGCATCCGGCAGAACGTAAAAATCAGAGATTGGATAATCCGTTGCGCAAGGTGGCCGCATCGGCAGGTGATGTGAAGAAGCAGGTAGGCAACACCGTGAAGGCTCTGAATGGGCAGTACCGTTTCCAGACGATGGGCGAATACCGTGCGCTCCTTTCCTTATATAATATGACGGTGGAGGAAGCGAGGGGCAACGTGCGCGGACGGGAGTATCACGGGCTGGTCTATTCCGTCACGGACGACAAGGGTAACAAGGTGGGCAACCCGTTCAAATCCTCGCTTTTCGGGAAGTCCGCAGGCTATGAAGCCGTACAGAAGAAGTTTGTCCGTTCCAAATCGGAAATCAAGGATAGGAAACTGGCAGACATGACGAAACGCACCGTCCTTTCCGTGCTGCAAGGCACTTATGACAAGGACAAATTTGTATCCCAACTCAAAGAGAAGGGCATCGACACCGTACTGCGCTACACAGAGGAAGGGCGCATCTATGGGGCTACCTTCATCGACCACCGCACGGGATGCGTGCTGAACGGTTCGCGCATGGGTAAGGAGCTTTCGGCGAATGCCTTGCAGGAACACTTCACCCTGCCATACGCCGGACAACCGCCGATACCGCTATCCATCCCTGTGGATGCTGCGGACAAGGCACACGGGCAGACCGCCTACGACAGTGAAGATATATCGGGCGGTATGGGCTTGCTCACTCCCGAAGGTCCGGCGGTAGATGCCGAGGAAGAGGCTTTCATCCGGGCGATGAAGCGCAAAAAGAAGAAAAAACGCAAGGGCTTGGGTATGTAATCAGAGTATCAACAATTAAAAAATCAATGTATGTCACAACAAGAAGACGATTTGAGGGCATTGGCGAAAATCATGGATTTTCTGCGTGCCGTGAGTATCATTTTAGTGGTCATGAACGTGTACTGGTTCTGCTACGAAGCCATCCGGCTGTGGGGCGTGAACATCGGCGTGGTGGACAAAATCCTTCTGAACTTCGACCGCACGGCGGGGCTGTTCCATTCCATTCTCTACACGAAGCTGTTTTCCGTCCTTTTGCTTGCCTTGTCCTGTCTGGGTACGAAGGGTGTCAAGGGTGAGAAAATCACTTGGGGGAGAATCTGGACAGCATTTGCCGTCGGGTTCGTGCTGTTTTTCCTGAACTGGTGGTTGCTGCCCCTGCCGCTGCCGCTTGAAGCGGTGACGGGACTGTATGTCCTTACCATTGGAACGGGCTATGTCTGCCTGTTGATGGGTGGTCTGTGGATGAGCCGCCTGTTGAAACACAATTTGATGGAGGATGTTTTCAACAACGAGAACGAGAGTTTCATGCAGGAAACGAGGCTTATCGAAAGCGAGTATTCGGTCAATCTGCCGACACGTTTCTATTACAGGAAACGCTGGAACAACGGTTGGATCAATGTAGTTAATCCCTTCCGTGCGTCCATCGTGTTGGGTACGCCGGGCAGCGGCAAGTCCTATGCCGTGGTAAACAATTTTATCAAGCAACAGATTGAAAAGGGCTTTAGTCAATACATCTACGATTTCAAGTATCCCGACCTATCTACTATTGCCTACAACCATTTGCTGAACCACCCGGACGGCTACAAGGTAAAGCCGAAGTTCTATGTGATCAACTTCGACGACCCGCGACGCTCTCATCGGTGCAATCCCATTCACCCGGATTTTATGGAAGATATTACGGATGCCTATGAGAGTGCCTACACAATAATGCTCAACCTCAATAAAACGTGGGTGCAAAAGCAGGGCGACTTCTTCGTGGAGTCACCTATCATTCTGTTTGCCAGTATTATCTGGTATCTCAAAATCTATCAGAACGGGAAGTTTTGCACGTTTCCCCATGCTATCGAGTTTCTGAACCGCCGTTACGAGGATATATTTCCGATACTGACCTCTTATCCGGAGCTGGAGAACTACCTTTCGCCGTTCATGGATGCGTGGCTTGGAGGGGCTGCGGAGCAGCTCATGGGTCAGATAGCGTCGGCAAAAATCCCGCTTTCGAGGATGATTTCACCGCAGCTCTACTGGGTGATGTCAGACAGCGAGTTTACGCTGGACATCAACAATCCCGAAGAGCCGAAAATCCTCTGCGTGGGTAACAATCCCGACCGTCAGAATATCTACGGTGCGGCACTCGGTCTGTATAATTCCCGTATCGTGAAGCTCATCAACAAGAAGGGGATGCTGAAGTCATCGGTCATCATCGACGAGTTGCCCACAATATACTTCAAAGGGTTGGACAATCTTATAGCTACCGCCCGAAGCAACAAGGTTGCCGTGTGTCTGGGCTTTCAGGATTTCAGCCAGTTAGTGCGTGACTACGGGGACAAAGAGGCGAAAGTGGTGATGAACACTGTCGGCAATATTTTCTCCGGTCAGGTGGTGGGGGAAACAGCCAAGACGCTCTCCGAGCGGTTCGGTAAGGTGTTGCAGAAACGGCAGTCCATCTCCATCAACCGGCAGGATGTTTCCACCTCCATCAACACGCAGATGGACGCGCTCATTCCACCGAGTAAGATTTCCGGGCTTACGCAGGGAATGTTTGTCGGTTCTGTATCCGACAACTTCAACGAGCGTATCGAGCAGAAGATTTTTCATTGCGAGATTGTGGTGGATGCCGAAAAGGTGAAACGGGAAGAAAGTGCCTACAAGAAAATTCCCGTCATTACAAACTTCACGGACGAGGACGGCAACGACCGCATGAAGGAAACGGTGCAGGCGAACTACCGGCGCATCAAGGAAGAGGTGAAGCAGATTGTGCAGGAGGAACTGGAGCGTATCAAAAACGATCCGGTGCTGTGTAAACTGCTACCAGATAATGAGACTGTCTAACAAGTCCCCAAAATTGAAAATTATCCCTATCGAAGTTTGAAGTGACCCCCAAAAGTTGGATACAATTTTTTTGGGGGGCACTTCAGTTCTGACGGGTAAAATCGTAAAATTCGGACTTGTTAGACAAATACTTACGCGGTTTCAACCTCAGGTACTGAATCTATCGAATTGACAAATTTAACCAATTGCGGATCTGAATCTTTTTGTATGAGGTTTCGGAGACTCTTTTTCAATTCATAAGCATCATCCCCTGCTGTATTTATTAAATCCATATAAAAATCTTTGTTTTGCAGAATCAATGAACGGCATGCCCCATCGGAAATTACAGGTTTCACTATTTTATCAATAACGTCTCCAGCTTGACTTTTCAAATTACCATGCGATCTAAGCCATGTTTCGAAAAATTGAAACTTTATTGCATTGATAGTCTTTTTACCGATGCAGAAATCATTTCTTATATCGGTAACTGTCGATTTAATTTTTCGTTTATCCAATCTTTCAACTATATTCTTGAAACAATTAGGGAAAGGATTCAAACTTTGAGTTCCAGAAGCAATATCCATCAGAATCTTTTTGCCAAATTCAGTCAAGTTATCTGGCAAGGATTTGATTTTAGCCAGTAAATGTTTTATTGCGACAAACCAATAATATGATGTATGTGCTGTTCTTTGGGCGTATAATGTATCAACACTTATTTCAGACAACGCTTCGAACGCTATTTTATTGATATGATCGGTCAGGACATTGCTTATTTTAGTGGTCAAATCGTAAAAAGATGCGTCAGGAATTACATCTTTAATATTGTTCTTAGTGATATACTTATCCAAATCGGTATTCCACTCTGCTAAATGCTCGATAAATACCTCATCCGTTACACCTATTCTGTTCTTAATATCTTCAAATTGGGGCAATATGTCTGAGAGCAATAATTTATAGCCAAGTTTATGATTTACCATGTATTGTAGTGTTTCATTTAATAGCGGTATATTCCATCCCACACTATTTACTAATAAGTCTCCATGATCCACATAATAGTCCATGAGTTCTGCAACATATTTTATATCTCCACCCTCTATTAAGGAAACGGAATGACCATGTGCCAATTGCATGGCGACTAAATCGTAATATCCAGACTCTTTAATGTTTCGGCCATCAGTTTCTAATTCAGAATGCAACTGATTTATGTAGGTTGAATCTAACGTTACAGGTAAAGGTCTTTCTTCGTCAGATGCCAATAAACGATAGGTTGTAAATATAGCCCCTATATTATCTTTATTTACATTCTGTTCATCAATGCAATTCGTGATCGCTTGCAAAAGCGTTGGAAACGTATAGGTAGAATTATCTTTTAACGTTTTTACAATATCTGCATGGTCGAAATTATCGGGTAGTAAGTTTGCCAAATAATTATCGAGCGCCTCCGAATTTGTTGCTACTTGATAATATTTATATGCTTTAGTTGTCGCGTTATCCCGATAGGCAGCATCTGTTGCATTTGCAGCTTGAATATAATCGATAAATGTATTTGGCTTGACTGTTTTTGCTTCAATCAATGACGTAAAATCGCACGCCAACTTATTTTGCGCAATAAACCTGTCTATTGCATCTAACGTTTTGAAATAGTCGCCGCCATTGAAGTCATTGAACCGAACTATCTTCTTATATAATTGAGCAATCACATGGTTTTGGCTTTCCGTGTCTAAATGCAACAGCAGTTCTTGGTATTCGACAGGGAACACCTGCTTCTCTATGGATTCTTTTAATTTCAATTGTGCTATTCTTTGCCATACACGCAGAATAACATCGCTCTTTCGAGTTAATTTATGCAAACAATGTATAATCTTATCGATAAGCGCATTGTCCATACATTGTATAACTTCTTCTAATACAGTGTCAAATTGTTTATTAGTCTCTGCATATTGATTTATGTCGTGGTCTTCTTCTCCGTTGATGCAGCCTTCAATATATTTTTTCAATGGAATTTGTCGAGCATCTTCAACATCGACACCATATACCAAAGCTGCAATTTCGCGTTGTGTTTGCAGATCATTGTTAATTATTGTTTGAATGCCATTCAGATAGTCGCCGGACAATATTTGTTCTACTGGATTTGCCAGAATATCCGTCTTCTTCAAACAGAACAATGCTATGTTTATCATCAAAATTTCGTTACACCACTCTTGTTTAAGAGCGACCATCTCATTGATATATGATATAATTTCCCTAACATTGGCATTAGGATTTACCAATCTGAATATCCGATTTATAGTTTCTTTCGCTTCATTTTCTGTTTCTCCAAATGCTTCAACAAACAGTTTGTTGAATATACTTCGATAGTCGGTAATAACAGGAGGAGCAACACGATAAACAATAGGGAAAGTTTTATTGATAAAATACTTGGTCAGTTGTTTCGTTTGTTCGTCGGTCTCATCTCCGAATGCACAAGCTAAATGTGTTTCATCGAAAGGAATAACAGCCCAAACATTTTCAAAACCGCTATCGGCGAAGAACGTATGGATAGAAGACCATAATTCTTTTACTTTTTCAGCGGGGAGACGATCCATGTTGTCAAAAACAAGGACTAATTTACGTTGTCCTTTTTCCTTGATAAAATCAGAAATGTCTTGCATCCATGTTTTGAACTCGTAAACCGTTGGTTCGTCTTCGCTCAAAGTCTCATAGCAAACGTCCTTTTCGACTTTATCTTGATAAATAGCTAACATATAACTCCATCCATATTTATGATCTTTGCTATATGCCCATTTCCAAACGCACAATGCAATAAGAACTGGCAGTGCAGCTATGATAATAGACAATAAAGAAAACCACCATGTTGTGGGTGTAGGTTTTACTGCATACGCAATAAATGTAAATATCGGAGTTAAAACTGCAACCAAAAATGCCGCAACCATACCATTACTGATAAGGGGATATTTTTCGGTTACGGTCTCCGTTTTACGGGCTAATAAATATTTCAGCTTTTCAGACCATGATACGGTTTTCGTACCTCCACCTTTGACTTTTATTGTTGCATTTCCAGATAGGATACCATCATCAATAAGTTTGCTTGTAAGCAATTCCAATATAGAGCGGCGTTGCAAGTCCTCTTGATGTCCCCATGCGTCATACTCAAAAAAGTAATAGTCGTCTGATAATTCACGTTCCAACATTTTAACCACGTTGGATTTTCCAGATCCCCAAATACCTTCGATGCCGATAATTCGAGGTAAAGTACATTCCTCATCCAATGAATCATTCTGACAAAAATGGCGAGCAATAGTTTTTGCCAACCTTTCTTGCGAACCTCCATCGAATTTGTCAATACCACACGGTTTATTTTGGATAAACCGCGGATATTGCTGTTTGGATTGTAGTTTTGTTTCCATATACGTAATTTATTGATTATACGAACTCCAAATAATTCTCCCGATTTACCACATGAAACTCGGCATAGGGATAGGCTTCTTGGAAGGCTTTCGGTGCGGCCGGCATTTTATTTCCCCACTTGAACTCCAAGGCGGTAAGACTGTCGGCACTCTCCTCAATCAGGTCGATTTCCTGTTTGTCGTAGGTGCGCCAGAAATAGAACTCCCTGTGCAGTCCCTCATTGAAGTTCGCTTTGCGCCGCTCTCCGATGATGTAGTTCTCCCACAGCGCACCGACATCCTGCCGAATGGCCAGCGGTGAGAAAGCCCCGATAATGGCATTGCGAATGCCGTTGTCGTAGAAGTACCACTTGCCAGCTTTTGTAACCTCCTTGCGTAGGTTACGCGAATAAGCCCCCAGACGATAGATAACGAAGACCTTTTCCAATAGGTCGAGGTATTTTTCAACGGTCGTCTTGCTCATGCCGAGTTGTTTACCTAACTCTTCGTAAGAAACTTCGCTGCCCAACTGAAAAGCTATCAATCGCAGTAGATCGCGCATCTTGCTCGAATTTTTTAAGCCGTCAATTGCTAAGATATCTTTAAGCAGGTATGCACCGACAATATCACGTAGGTAGTCTGTTTTACGTTCATAGTTCTCCATCATTACTACTTCGGGATAGGAACCGTAAATCAAGCGCGCTTCGAGGTTCTGGCGGGTTTCAAGTGCCGTTTCCGTCTGTGCGATTTCCCGTTGCGAGAATGGTGTAAGGAGAAATTGCGTACTGCGGCCGACCAACGGTTCACCAGTCTTATTCAGCAAATCGAATGACGAAGAACCACTTGCCAAGACACTTATTCCCGGTATTTCATCAACTATCAACTTCAGAATACTACCGATTTGTGGTATGTTCTGTGCCTCATCAATAGCCAGCAAATCAATACCATCCAATAAATGCCGATAATTGGCTATTGAGCGATTCTCCAATAGTGCTAATGTGTCGTAGTCTTCGCCGTTGAGCATCATCGTCCTACCTGAATAGTTGTCCACAATTTTACGCATCATTACCGTTTTACCAACACGGCGAGCACCAAAAATCAGTACTGCTTTATTGGGCGCGATTCGTGCTGTAATCTTCTCTTGAAGTATTCTATTTACTGTTTCCATACCTTATAAAATATAATGCAAAGATAATCATATTTTTTTAATTGGCGAATTTTACAAAAAAAACGGGCTATTAAATGGCGATTTTTACAACCACAATCTTATGGAAGTTGTTTCATTGTTTTTAGTAATGATATATGTTCATACTATGATGACTCAATAATTTACCAGACATACGTTTCTGAAATTTGTCCTTATAGGAATGAAAAACTCACATATATTGTGCTAATTAATATATAATTAAATGAAAATAAAAAGACAGGATACGAGTATTCCTGTCTTCTCATATGTAATGGATATTTTTTTATTTTCTCATCCGCTCCAACTCCTCATCACGCAACATTCTCTCGTTCAGTTTTTCCTGCATCCTGTCAATGAAATAGGTGCGGCTTTCGTTCTTCCGGCGTTTGATATCAGTGTAGAAGCGGTAGCAGTCTTTAGAATCAACCCCGAATATCTTATAGAGAAGTGGGGCGAGCTGTTTGAGCGGCATATTGCCGTTGTTGATGCAGCCCATCACGTCTATGCCGTAGATAAGTTCCACGAGGTCGATGGCATTGCCCGTCCATTGAAGAAGGCTGGCGGTGGTTTCTGTTGCGTTGTTGGCGGATATTAGTGGTGGCACTTGGGGCGTGGCAAGGAATTTCTGCATCTTTCTTACGAAAGACAGAGCCTTGCTGACGTAGGCGGCAATCTCTCTTTTTTCTTCTGACAGATTACGTACGGGATGGTGCTGCAACTCGATTTCGATGTAGGCAAGCGCGATGACGGTAAGGTTCATGTCCATGCCGCCGTTGCACAGTTCGATCACTTGGGTGGCGAAAGCCGTGTATGCCGTTTCCATATTGCAGTCGCCGGCTTCGTTTATCAGGCGGAAAAAGTCGGTTTCCGCCAGCAAGAAATAATTCATGGTTCTGTCAATTTTGAAAATTACACTTTGTTTTCTGCGTGCGCACATGAATATAATTGGCAAAAAACGCGGCAGAAAATAAAAAATCCAACACTCAATTTTACAAAGTGCTGGATTTCAGAGGTATAAAATTCAGTATTTTTTCACAAGGACAAATTATCTCCGACTTAAATTGTTTGTAATCGGAACATTTATTCTATTCCTGAAAATAGAAATGTATGCTTGCCGCACATTTTGGCTATCTTGCTTTTTTATCAAGGATATAGATAATGCGACATACACCGTTGGGATAGCTTTTCAAAGAGGAAAGCGTCCAGTGTTGCTCTGGCAGAGCCGACTTAAAAAAATGTCGTCCGCTTCCGGATATGAAAGGAACGGTGTATAGTATGATTTCATCCACAGCGTGCATCCGCAGCAGTCCGTTTATATAGTCTGCCGTGTCCGGTGTGGCTTCCGCGAGGTAACGGATGTTTGTGCAGTCTTTTCTCCATTCGTGCAGCATTGAAATGGAATAGTCCGGTGTCACACGGTAAAAGGCTTTCTTCCTGATTTCATCAAGACCGCAACGGTCAAGGCACAAATCCTGATGTGCTTTATCATATAACTCTGAAGAAAGACATCCGTCCATCGTCAGTACGGCGAGAATCTGAACTTTACCCATAATCGTTTCCTTTCGTTAGGCAAGGGTAAAAAAGTAGCGTGCAATTCACACTACCTTCAAGCGATGGCTCTGGTAAAGCCTTTACGGAGAGTACGTGAATGCACGCTATGCGTAAGCATAGCATAAGCATCACGCAATCGTCTCCGTAGTTCCAATTTACCAGATTTTCGCTTGAAACGCCTTGCGGTCTTATCCTATATGTTGGCGGCGAAAAGCTCCTGCCAATCGCCGTTTTTCTCAAATGTTATGCAAAGATAGCCAAATTCAGTGAATTACGGGCTATGATTGCTTGAATTTATATTTAAGTCCATACTCTTCAAGTTTGCTGTATAGTGTTGTCCTGCCTATGCCGAGCAGTTCTGCGGCGACACTCCGGTTGCCGTTTGCCTGTTTCAACGCACGCAATATCCGCTCCTTATCCTCCGCGTCATTGCGCAAGGCGAAGCTGACAGTAGAGGTCGGTTTCGTCACGGCAAGTTCCAGATGCTCTTTCATGACAACACCTTCCTGCGCCTGCAATACAGCACCCATAACTTTCTGCCGAAGTTCCCGCACGTTGCCCGGCCATGCGTGTGTCAGCAACGCTTTACGTGCTTCGGAACTGAACCCGCTCACGCTACACTCCAGCTCTCTGTTTGCCATATCACGGAAGAACTCTGCCAGCGGCATAATGTCTTCTTGACAGTCACGCAACGGAGGAACGGTTATCCCGAAGTCGTGCAGGCGGTACAGAAGATCCTGCCGAAAACGCTTTTCATTCACCGATACCTCCAAATCTTCATTGGTAGCAGCGATGATGCGGACATTGAAATTCCGGTCTGCCTTGTCTCCGACCGGGCGATACCGCCTCTCCTGTATGGCACGGAGCAACATCCGCTGCATTTCCATCGGCAGGTTGGCCACTTCATCAAGAAACAATGTACCGCCATTGGCTTCTTGAAAATACCCAACATGGGTAGAATCTGCTCCTGTGAATGCACCTTTGATGTGTCCGAAGAATGCGGACAGTGCCAATGTCGGGGACAACGAACCACAGTCCACCGCCACGAAAGGCTTATCCGCACGTTTGCTCTGTGCGTGGATGTGTTGGGCAATATGTTCTTTGCCCGTACCGTTCTCACCTAATATCAATACACTCATACGGGTGGGTGCAACCAACCGGACACGCCGCTTGATTCCTTGATATGCCGTACCTTGCCGGACAAATATCGGGACTTGTTTGTTCCTTTTCTGTTCCTGTGCTTTGTGTATGGAGCGGATGAGAGGAACAAGCCTGTCCTCTACCAATTGCTTGGGAATATAGTCGGCGGAGCCGAGTTTCATACTTTCCACTGCCGTATGCACCTCGGCGTAATCGGTCATGATGATGAACGGCTGCGGCTTCCCTTCCTTGCGCATCCAACGCAACAGGTCGACACCCTCACCATCAGGTAGACGCAAGTCGGCAAGCACAGTATTATCTTCCTCTGCCTTTGCCAGCAATTTCTTGGCGGTAGAAAGCCGATACGCCTGCATGGTGTCGAAGCCGCCTTTCTTCAAGAAGTTGCAGACATAATCGTTATAAACGGGATTGTCCTCTACTACAATTACCTTCATAATCCGTCTTCCTTTCGTTTTTTAGCCTGTTCCACAATCTTGTCACCCATTGCCAATACTGCATTCACGGTGTGTTGAATCTCGTTATCGGAACATTCCGTGTCTGAATGCAGAAGTCTGTGCAGTTCCCATAGTGGTTTGTCCGCACGGATTACTGCCCACGAACTGCGTAAACGGTGTACCTGCATATCCAATTCTTTGCGGTCACACCGCTCTCCGGCATCGCTAATGGCTTGCATGTCCTTTTCCGTTTCGGTTTTCAGTTTGTCAAGCATAGTCACCTTGTCACCATACGCCAATAAAGAAGAAAGGTCAGGTTGTTTCTCTTTGTTATTTTTGACAGAAGATACTGAAAGGCATTTGCCCGACACCGCCAGCAGTTCCGACAGGCCGAACGGCTTGAACAGGCAGGCGGAAAAGCCATGAGCCAGCAGTTCTTCTTCGGTGCAGCTTCCCGAAGCAGTGGCGACAATCACAGGGATGGTCTTCGAGTTGCCGACGTGGGACGAGCGCAGCAGTTCCAATACCTCAAAGCCATTTATTTCCGGCATCTTCAAGTCTGTAATCAGCAGGTCGTAGTCCTTTGTCCGCATGGCTTCCATGAGGTCGCTTGTATTAGTGCACACATCACAACGGATACCGTAATGGGCATACATATCCATTGCCATCGAAAGAAGAATGTCGTTGTCATCCAACATAATGACCGAATAGGCACGTTCAGAATAAGGATATTGTTCTTGCACTTCTTTCTTTTCGATGACAGCAATATCAGCGGTTTGCATGGGTATTTCTATCGTGAAACGACTGCCCCGACCTTTCTTGCTTTCCAATCGGACAGTACCGCCTAACATATCCACGATGCGTTTCACGATGGATAATCCTAATCCGAAACCGTCCTGCGTGGCGGCGTTGGAGAGCCGTTCAAATGCTCCGAACACCCGTTGCTGTTCTTCTTCGCTCATACCGCTGCCTGTATCTTCCACCACAATGGAAAGGTTATTGCCGTTGTAGTCCATGCGGAGCGATACGCTTCCGGCTTGCGTGAACTTGATGGCATTGGATAACAGGTTTGCGGAAACCTGCATAATGCGCTCCTTGTCGCCCATGAGGATAACATCGGTATTGCATTCCACCGTCAAACACAAGTCCTTTGTCTCTGCCAATGGAGCAAATTCCGCCGATAAAGCGTCTGCCATGCCCTGCAAACGGAACGGGGAAGTATTCGCACTCTCCTTTCCACTATCCAACCGAAAGAAGTCAAGCAGCGTGTTCAACATGGCAATCATTCGTTGCGATGCCTGCCGGATATTGCCCGAATAGCGTTCCGTCTGCGTTGCATTTTCTCCGTTGGCTATCAGTTCCGCATAGCCGTGTATGGCGGTCAGCGGTGTACGCAGTTCATGAGTAATGGTGTGCATGGCTCTCTTGCGTGAGGAAATCAGTTCCCTGTTTCTCATATCCGATTCATGGAGTTGCCTTATCAGATTAACGGTCTTTGCCTTATACCGCTTTATGCGGCGTATGTCCCTGTGGATGATGATGTATGACACAACCAAAAGAAGAAAAAGAAATCCTGTCAGCCCTCCGATTTGAAAGAACGAGCGTTCACGCATGGCGGTTATCTCTGCCTCACGCTTTTGCAGGTCACGTTCTACTTTCCTGTCCATCTGCCCGATAAGCGATTGCAGTTGTCGATTCAATTCGCTGTTGCGCATGGCGAGGCTGTCGGCATGTTCCGACAAGCGGCGGCTTTGCGCCTGTTGTTGTGTAATCTCCTTGCGGTTCAGTGCATGGAGCATGGAGGTTGTGGCGGTCGGTTTCGACTTTTCTTTCTTGCCGAACAAGCCTAAGAAACCTTTGCGCTTCGTTTTCTTAGGCTGTTCCTGTGTGCTTTTTGCCGCAATGAAGGGTACACGCTTAGCAATTTCCCGATTCAAATTTTCCTGTTTATTCAATACTTCCACAATGCTACAAAGCAAATTTTCCTTGCTTTCTAACAAATGACGCACACTGTCTATCCGCTCTGCCGGATAAACGGTTTTGAAACGGCACAGCAGACTATCCACCGCCATGCGCCGGATATGGTAATGCTCCAAATCCTCGTCTTCCCACTCCAACACACTTTCGCCCAAAAGGGAAAGCCCCGTCATTTCCCCATAAACAAGATGCACTTCCTGACGAAAAGCATTTATACGTCGGTTCTCCGTTTCCAATGCTTCAATCTCTTTCCATTCATAAAACCACAGGTACATGATGCCGACTGCCAGCAGGCACATCAATAAATAACCTGCGGCAATCAGCGTGCGGAGAAATTTTGTTCCTATGGTACTTCTCATTTGATTATTCCTTTTTAATCATGCAGCCCGTAGTCCATCTAAAACCACAGGCTGCATACATTATAGCAATCTTTGTCAGCAATGACATTATCCCAAAGGATTGTCACCATCTTCGCCATTACCGGAACCGTCTGTGCTTCCGCCACCCTGCGCCGGGTCATCGTCCTTCGCATCGGCAGAAAGTTCAATCCATTCCAAATCATCGCTGTCCACAAGGGCACGGGTGTAGGTCTTGTTCGACAGCCGCTCCCGTTCGGGTGTGAACTGCACGCGCACCGCCTGCACCTGCTTGTCGAAGTCCGCCAAATCCTTCACGCCCTTCGTGTCGAGCGTGTAGCGGAAATAGCCCAGCCCCTTGATGTGGACGCTCTTGCCCTGCGCCATGCGCGTGTGCATCACGCCTGCGATGTCGCCCAACACGGCTTGCACGTCACTGTTACTTACTGTGAAGATTTTCGTCAAATCCTTTGCTATGGTCTCCGTTTCCACGGGCTTGCCCTGCACTACGGCTTGGGGATAGTAAACGCCCTGTTGCTTCTGAAACGCTTTTTCCCCAAAAGGCATAGTCTTACGTTTTTAATTGGTTGATGAATAATGTTTATTGTCTCACTCGGATGCCTTTGCAAGCATCCGTTTTGCTGTTGCCTGAACTAACCTCCACTCTTGATTTTCCGAAGTGCCACTTCGACCACCACAAAGTGGCACCTTGTGCGCCTCGAAGTGCCACTTTGTCTTTCACCAGCTTCCACCTCCCAACGCATGATACAGATTTATCATCCCCTGTATTTTGTCGAAATGATCGTTTGCTTCCGTCAGTTCAGCGGAGAGCAGGGATTGCTGAGCGGTAAGCACTTCCAAATAGGTGGTGCTACTGCTGTGTTCCATCAGCTGGCGGGTACTTTCCACGGTGCGGCGCAGAGCGGCTATCTGCTTGCCATCAAGTTGCAAACGGCGGTCGGCTGTCTGCCATTGTGCAAGAGCATCGTTCACCTCGCTACCCGCTTTCAGCAGACTTTGCTGGAAAGAGAGTAACGCTTCCTGTTGCTGTGCCTTGGCGATGCGCAGGTTGGCGATGTTACGCCCACGGTTGAAGAGGGGGTGTGTCAATGAGCCGACTGCACTCAGTAGCCAGCGTCCGGGATTGATAATGGCGGCACCGGTACTGTTTGTCCAACCTGCAGACCCGCCCAGCGTAATGCTGGGATAAAAGGCGGAGCGGGCGGCACCGGTGGCATAGAACGCCTGTGCCAGCGATGCTTCTGCCTGACGGATGTCGGGACGGCGGGCAAGCAACTGCAGGGGTACACCTACGGAGAGTGTATCGGGAAATTGCTGTTCTGTCAACGTACCGCGTTCGATATGGGAAGGCACATCGCCTAAGAGCAAGGAGATGGCATTTTCCTGTTTCTTGACTTGCTGTTCCAGAGTAAGCACATTCGTTTCCACGGTAAGCAGGTTGGCACGTGCCTGCTGCACGGCAGCTTCGGTGGTGTTGCCGAACTGCTTTTGCAGTTCCAACGTGCGCAACGACTCGCTCCAACTCTCGGCGGTGCAGCGGTTGATGTCGAGTTGTACATCCAACATCAGCAAGTTGTAATAACTGTTGGCAATTGTGGCGATGAGTTGTGTCTGCACTGCCTGCCGGTAAGCGCGGCTCTGCTCTAAGGCGGCACGGGCACCACGTTTGGCATTGGTCAGCTTGCCGAACAAGTCCAGCTCCCACTCGGCGGAAGCAGCAAGGGTGTAGGTCTTGGTCGTCTTGCTACCATCGAAGCTACTCAACGTACCTTGCGGGGCAAGCGACACTGAGGGCAGGTAGGCAAGGCGCGAAGACATCAGCGTGGCTTCTGCCTCCACCACTTTCAGACGTGCGACGTTAAGGTCGTTGTTATTCTCCAGTCCTCGCCGGATGAGGGATTGCAAGCGTGTGTCGGTGAACAGTTCGCTCCAATGCAAGGAGGCGATGGAGGCTGTGTCTTCCGCTTGTATGTCGGTGCCATACAGCCCATCGGTTTTCACTTCCTCCGGACGGGAGTAAGGTTTATAGACTCCGCACGAGGCAAGCAGCAGTGCGGTAACTGTTGTCAGTAATATATTTCTCATGATTCCTTTTCCTTTTTATGTTTCTTCAAATCTTCCATTTCACCTTGTATCGACCATTCGCCGGAGGAAACAGCCTGCATGGGACGTACCTTCTCTTGCAACCACTGGAAAGCAATGAACAGTGCCGGAACCACAAATAGCAAGGCAAGTGTACCGACCAGCATACCACCCACCGCACCGGAACCCAACGTGCGGTTACCGTTGGCTCCTACTCCCGTTGATACCATCAGCGGTAGCAGTCCGAACACCATTGTAAGGGCTGTCATTAGGATGGGGCGCAATCGCACCTTGGCGGCTCCAACGGCAGCTTGTATCAGCGACATGCCCGCCTGTCGGCGTTTGACGGCATATTCCGTTATCAGGATGGCGGTCTTTGCCAGCAATCCGATGAGCATAATCAAACCGGTCTGCATATAGATGTTATTCTCCAATCCCATCAGCTTGGCAAACAGGAAACTGCCCAGCAAGCCGAAAGGAAGGGCGAGCACCACGGCAAACGGGATGAGGAAACTTTCATAAAGTGCGCTCAGGATGAGATAGACCAGCACAAAGCAAATGGCGAAGATAATCACCGTGTTGCTGCTCGACTGACTTTCCTCGCGGGTGATGCCGCCAAACTCGTAGGTATAGCCTTTGGGCAATGCCGTGGACGCCGCTTCGCCGATGGCACGGATGGCGTCGCCGGAAGAATAGCCGTCGGCAGCCGAACCGTTGACCGCAATGGAGCCATAGAGGTTGAAGCGGTTGAGCGACTGTGGCCCGTAGGTCTTGGTAAGCCGGGCAAACTGGCTGATGGGAGCCATTTCACCGTTGCCGGTACGCACATAGAGGTGGTTCAGCGATTCCGGTGTGACCCGTGTGTCCGGCTCCGCCTGTATCATGACACGGTAGAGCTTGGAGAAACGGTTAAAATTGGAGACATACTGCCCGCCATAGTAACCGGACACCGTGGAAAGCACCTCTGCCGGAGAAAGCCCCGAACGTTCGCAACGGGCGGCATCAATGTCCAGCGTATATTGCGGATAGTCTGCTGAAAAAGCGGTATAGGCAGTCCCGATTTCCGGGCATTGGCTCAGGGAGGCAATGAATCCCTTGGTGGCATCGTCCAACTCACTGACAGGTTTGCCCGTCTTGTCCTGCACGTGCAGTTCAAAACCGTTCACCATGCCGTAGCCGTTAATCATGGGCGGGGCGGCGGCAAATAACTGCGCATCCGGTATTTTCTGTGAAAGGGTGTTGATGCGTCCGATGATAGAGTTTACATCATCTTCCTTGCCGTCACGTTCCGACCAGTCGCGCAGGGAGATGATAATCAGTCCCGCACTGGCTCCCGAACCGCTGAGCGAATATCCGCTGACGGTGGCATAATGCTTCACCTGCGGCATTTGTTGGATTTCCTTTTCCAACTGCGCCAATACTTGGGTGGTGCGGAAGAGCGAAGTGCCCGGCTTGGTATTGACGCTCACCATGACCGTACCCGTATCTTCATCGGGCACAAGTCCGGTCTTGGTAGTGCGCATCAGCACCACCACCAGCGCCACCGTAGCCACCAGCAGTCCCCATGTCACCACCCGATGGCGGCAGAAGTAGATGACACCCCGAACGTACCGCTTCACCAAGACCTCGAAAGCCGCATTGAACGCCTTGCGGAAGCGTGCCGAAAAACCGCTTTTCTCTTTGCCGTCCGCATCTATATAAGGTTCAAGCAGTAAGGCACACAGAGTCGGTGAAAGTGTCAAGGCATTGACTGCCGACAGTCCGACCGCCACCGCCATCGTGATGCCGAACTGCGTATAGAATACGCCGGACGTGCCGCCCATCATGGAAACCGGGATGAATACCGCCATGAACACCAGCGTAGAGGTAACGATGGCAGCCGTAATGCCCGACATGGCTTCGTTCGTCGCCATATACGATGAGTAGTAACCGGCATCGAACTTCGCCTGTACTGCCTCGACTACCACAATGGCATTGTCCACCACCGTACCGATGGCAAGCACCAGTGCGAACAGCGTCAGCAAGTTGATGGAAAAGCCCGCCACCGCCATGAAAGCGAACGTGCCGACCAAAGAGACGATAATGGATATGGTGGGAATCAGTGTCGAACGGATGTCCTGCAAAAACACATAAACCACCAGTACAACGAGAATGATAGCCTCTATCAGCGTCCAAAGCACATTCTCGATGGAGGCAAAGAGAAAGTCGTTCACGCTCAACAAGCTGGCAAACTTCAATCCTTCAGGCAAGTCTTCGGATATTTCATCTATCAGCGCATCAATCTCCTGTACCACCTCCGTAGCATTGGAACCGGCACTCTGGTAAGCCTCGGTGATACATCCCGCATGACCGTCCGTCATGGCACGATAGGTATAGGCTTCATCACCCAACTCGATGCGGGCAATATCTTTCAGACGCAAGATTTCTCCGTTGGAAAGCGAACGGATAACAATATCACCAAACTCTTCGGGCGTGGAGAAGCGTCCCCTATATTTGATGGTATATTCGTAGGCATTCTCGTGGTTCTCGCCGAAAGCACCCGTAGCCGATTCCAAATTCTGCTTTTCGAGGGCATTGGTCACGTCTGACGGTATCAGTTTGTACTGCGCCATCACGTCCGGTTTCAGCCAAATGCGCATGGAATAGTTGGATGCCAATACATTGAACTCACCCACACCGGCAATACGCTTGACGCGCGGCTCCACATTTATCTTCATGTAGTTGTTGATAAACTGCATATCGTATGAATCGTCCGGGCTGTAGAGGGCGACCACCTTCAATAGCGACTTCTGTTGTTTCTGCGTCTGCACCCCGATTTTGGTTACTTCGGCAGGAAGCAATCCCTGTGCCTTCGATACGCGGTTTTGCACATTGACTGCCGCCATGTCGGCATCAGTTCCCTGACGGAAATAGACATTCACTGTAACATCTCCCGTATTGGAGGCTTCCGAATGGATGTAGCTCATGTTCTCCACACCGTTGATGGCTTCCTCCAACGGGACAATGACCGACTTCTGCACCGTTTCGGCATTGGCACCGGGATAAGAAGTCGTTACTTGCACCGTGGGCGGCGCAATGTCTGGATATTGCTCCACAGGCAGCCCCGTCAGGGATATGATGCCCAACAAAACAATAATTACGGAAATAACGATGGAAAAGACCGGGCGGTCTATAAAGAATCGTAAATTCATAACTTCTTCCTCCTCTTATTACGGTTTTAAGGTTACGGCATCGCCGTTATTGAGCAAGCCTACGCCTGTAGTCACAATCACATCGCCAACATCCAATCCGGAAGTGACGGTATAGCGGATGCCGTCATGCACCGGATTGACTTCAATACGGGTAGCCACCGCCTTGCCATTCACTACCCGATAGACAAACAGCTTGTCCTGCAATTCGTAGGTGGCTTCTTGCGGAATGGGAATAGCATCCTGCAAGGTCTGCGGGATAAGTATATTTCCCGTGCTTCCGCTCAGCAGCACCCGTTCGGCGTTGGGGAATACGGCACGCAAGGAGCCACTTCCGGTCTGTCGGTCAAGTACGCCGCTGATGCTCTCAATACGCCCTTCCTTTTCATAGATAGTTCCATCACCCAGTTGCAGACGGACGGCAGGCATCTCTTCCAAGGTTCGGTTGATGGAGCCGTAACAGCGTATCAATGACTGCAATCGCTGCCCCGACATGGAGAAATAGACATACATCTCCGAATTATCCGATACGGAAGTAAGCGGTTGTGCCGAACCGGAACTGACCAATGTGCCCACGCGGTAAGGGATGGTGCCTATTACTCCGTTTGCGGGACTCTTTACTTCTGTATAAGAAAGGTCGTTGTGGGCATTCACCTCCTGCGCTTTGGCTTGTTCCAACGCGGCTTCGGCCACGAGAAGCGCATTGCGGGCTGTGGAGAGGTCATATTCCGAAATGACCTTTTCACGATGAAGTGCCTGCTTGCTTTCGTAGGTCAGCCGGGCGGTCTGTACCTGTGCTTCGGCAGAATGGACATTGGCAATAGCTGTCCGCAGGGCTGCTTGGTAAGGAACTTGGTCTATAATAAACAACCGTTCACCCCGACGTACCTCTTGCCCTTCTTTCACGCATACCTGTTGTATCGTCCCGGACACCTGCGGATAGATTTCAATGTCCTGCCTTCCCTGTACGGATGCGGAATAAGATTCGGTCAGCGTCACTTCTCCTTTTCCTACGGTCATGACCGAATAATTGACTTCTTCCTGCTCCGGTTCCGTTTGGTGACAGGCAGTAAATGATGTTGAACAGAGTATCAACGTACTCAAGAAATACTTTTTCATAAGTTCGATATGTTTTTGTTGTTTCTGTTTAGCAGATAATAAACTAAAATAAGGATTTGTGTCATTATTTCCGATAGGGGAACTGACAGCCAAAGTCCCGGAACGCCGATGACACGCGGTAACACAAGAAAAGCCGGAACTACGAAAACAAGACCTCGCAATAGCATGAGCAAGATGGCGGTCTTGAAACATCCAAGGCTTTGATAGTACCCCACACATACCAAATTGAGAGCGAAGAACAGAAATGCGACAGAGAAATAGGGAAGTCCCTCTTGTGCGATATTAGCGGCGGCATTTGATAGACGTTCAAACGCACCGAACGCTTGTTTCTGTTCCTCTTCTGTCATGCCTGTACCTGTATCTTCAACGACCAGTGTCAGAACTCCATTATCATATTCAGTAATCAAAGAAACACCGCCTTCTTCTGTGAACTTGACAGCGTTTGACAGCAGGTTATTCCCGATTTGTATTATTCGCTCTTTGTCGGTCAATACAATGGCATCGTGTCCAGTCTTCACGGACAAGGACAGCCCTTTGTTCACGGCAACAGGCATGAACTCCGTTTCAAGTGTGTGCGTGATTGCTGAAATCCGGCAGGGTGACAGACGGGGCTGTTCCTTGCCGTTGTCCAGGCGGAAGAAGTCAAGCAAAGTGTTAAGCATATCCCGCATACGGTCGGAGGATTGCAGTATGTTTTGGATATACTGCCCGGACTTATCCTCACACTGTTCTTTCCGTATCAGTCCGGCATAGCCTGTTATTGCTGTCAGCGGTGTGCGCAGTTCATGGGTGATAGTATGTACCGCCTTCTTCCTTGACGTTATCAGTGCCTCGTTCCGTTGTACGGATTGTTCCAGTTGCCTTATCAAATCAGTTGTCTTGTGCTTGTATTGTTTAATGCTTTTTGCATCACGATGTATGATGATGTAGGAAATTAACAACAATAGAAGAACGAATCCCATTAAACCGCCTACTTGCATAAATGACTTTTCACGCATGGCAACTATTTCGTTTTCCCGGCTTTGCAGTTCGGTTTGTACCTTTTCTTCTATTTGGCAAATCAATTCTTGCAGTTGTCTGTTAAGTTCTGCATTACGAGCTGCAAGGCTGTCGGCTTGTTCCGACAATTGGCGATCCTGCACTTTCTGTTCGCTGATTACGTTTCTATTGACCGAATGAAGGATAGTGGTTGATACTGCTGGAGTTACTTCCTTTTTTTTGCCGAATATGCCTAAGAAACCTTTTCGTTTTGGCTTTTTGGACTGTTCCTGCACACTTTTCTGTACAATAACCGGAATTTGATTGGCTATCTTCTTGTTAATAGATTGTTGTTCATCCATTAACCGGACTATCTGGAACATCTGTCGTTCCTTATCCTCTAAAAGACTGCGCACACTATCGATGCGCTCTGCTGGATAGGTGGCCTTGAAACGGCAGAGCATACTGTCCATTGCCATACGCCGTGCATGGTAATGCTCGATATCTTTATCGTTCCATTCCAGTATTGTTTCACCCAATAGAGAAAATTTTATCATTTGAATATTGATATTGTTTATTTCTTTTCGGAGCTCGTCTATTTTTTTATTGCCAAGTTCTAATGCTTCTATCTCCTGCCATTCATAGAGGCTATTATATGCCATACATCCGATAAGAATGGAGATAAGTATATATCCCAACCGTATTGCCTTATAGAAATTTCCTGACCGCTCCATTATTTTAATGACATTGATTTTTGGAACATGAATAAAAGTTTATCTTTTTCGTTCATGCGGATATTATCAGAATAACCGTCTTTTGTTATTTGATACCCACATGGCTTAACCATAAAAATGCCTAAGCCCTTAGTGTACGAACTTACTTCTGAGGCATAGTCTTTACTTGTATTTAATGGAACTTTCCCTTTAATATGACACCACTCATTATTACAACTGATGTCTTCAATCTCAGACATCAGTTTTTGCAAATCTGTAATAGCTTTGGAACTCGCTACTTGGGGTATCTGCAACTCAAAACAGAGCATCGGTTCGAGAATGTCCACACCTGACTGTTGCAAAGCCAGCCTGAAGACATAAGGGGTCAGCTGTCTGAAATCAGCAGGTGTACTTACCGGGCTATAATACTCGGCTTGAGTAAAAGTTACTTTCAGATCTGTCACTTCCCATCCATGTAAACCAGATTGGCAAGACATACGAATCCCTTCAAAAACGGCATTTTGAAAAGAATGGTTCAGATAACCATAGGAGATGTCACTTTCGATTTGCAACCCTGCCCCTAACGGTAAGGGTTCAAGAGTCAGCCCTATTGTGGCCCAGTAAGGGTTGGGTGGTACTTCGATCTGAATAATCTTATTGACCTTTTTTATAGGTCGTTCTTTGTAGATAGTCTTGATCTCATCAAAATGGACCTTTACGGAAAATCGTTCTTCCAGCAATGTCTGTATGATTTCCTTTTGGGTCAAACCATATAACGAGATTTCCAATTCATCACTATATGAGTTTATGGAAAAGGACAAAGACGGGTCTTCAATCCACAATGTATTCAGAGCGGATATCACCTTGCTTCTCTCTTCGGGCTTATTTGGCCGGACGGAGGATTTGAGAGCGGGATGCTGATGAGATAATCCTTGAATCAAACAAGGTTTAGCACCTAAATAATCTCCGATTCGAAAATCTTCTATATCTTCTACAATCGCGATATCATTGGCACCCACTTCATCAACATTTATCTCTCTGCCCTGATAAATAGTCTTTAGATTTTTAATCTTGATGAATTTTTCCGAATCGTTGATTCTTACAACGTCTCGAAGTCTCAGACTTCCGTCAATTATTTTAAGAAAACTTCTTTTATGCCCTTTGGGGTCATGCTCTATCTTATAGAGATAAGCTGAAAGTCTGTTTGAGACTGATGCCGGAGGAAGTATAAAAGAAGAAATGGCGTCCAACAACTCATTGATACCGATATTGAACATTGCTGATCCATGTAGCACCGGATAGACTTTGGCTTTTGCCACAAGAGCGATTATCGTATTCCAATAATCAGCCGGTGAAATTTCGCTATCCGCCAAATATCGTTCTAATATATCGTCGTCATGGTTGCATACAAATTCTTTGTATTCTTCCTTTATATATGTTTGGGAGCAAACCGGATAAACCGATCCATCGACAACAGTTTGCATAAACAGGACATCTTGCGACAGATTTGTTTTTATATCCATATACAAACGCTCCAAATTCACACCGGCACGGTCAATCTTATTGATAAATATAATTGTCGGGATTTGCAGCTTTTGTAAAGTACTGAACAGCAACTTTGTCTGCGCTTGTATGCCTTCCTTTGCGGATAAGATGAGGACTGCTCCATCAAGCATTTTGAATGTCCGCTCCACTTCCGCAATAAAATCCATGTGTCCCGGAGTGTCAATGATATTGCATTTCACTCCATTCCAGATAATAGATGTCGTAGAAGCCCGGACAGTAATTCCTCTACGTTTCTCTATATCCATAGAGTCCGTTATGGTGTCACCATTATCCACACGGCCGCACTTTTCCGTTGCTCCACTGGCAAACAGCAGATTCTCGGTTACGGAAGTTTTTCCTGCATCAATGTGAGCAAGAATTCCTAAATTTATAATATTCATTTGGATTAAGCAATAATATACTACAGTAGATGCATTGTCGAAACGCACCTTTTAATACCTCCTCGTAGCATATGAGAACTACAGGATTACTAACTCGTATTAATATGTATATTATTACTGCCGCATAACGATTACAAAATTACACAAAAAAATATATCTAACAAAAGTGGGAGGATTTTTTAACTTTTTACCATAGACATTTTATTAGGGAAGCGTAGGTTCAACTGGCAAGTACAAATAAGTAGAAATGTTTGAACAACACCGTTTTAGGAAGTTGAAAAATCAAGTTTCTCTCTCGGTATAGCGTTTATTTTGGCCAATATCTTCTTTAGTTTAGCATTTGTGTATTTCCCATTCGTGTTCTATTTAGCTCCTTATTATGAGTATGTAGCAAGTTACTTATCAAATTCAGCCTCTTTGAGGGTCAAATATGGTTTTGCAAATGGTGACTGACAAGACATAAACAAGGTCAGCAGGAATTTTTTACATAAATGGACATGAATGTATATAACCTAAAATAAGAATAAATTTTAATAAGGGCTGCCCAAAAAGAAAAAAATGCAGTTGCCATCCTATAGATACTTGCAGAAAGGATAAAATTTACTTTTAGACCTTTTGGGATAGCCCTTATTAATACTTCAGATAAAATTCCTTAGGTTATATTTTCAATCCTTTGGACCGGGTTTCCTCCTTGGCATACAGTCCCGGACGCCCGATTATGACATGGTTGGCAACGATACTATCCGCCGGACTGCGTATCTGCGGCGGTGCATTTTCGGGATATTGCGCCTGCCTGTTCCTCACATCTTCCGCTTCCGGCTTGAGCTGTTGCCCTTCATTCTCCTTTTCTGCGACTTCGGGCGTGGGTGGCGCAAGCTCCAGCTGAATTTTTCGGTCAAGGGCGGCAAGTTCGGACTTCAACTGCTTCAGCTCGTCCTCCTTCTTCCACACCTTACCCGCTATCTCCTGTAACTGCGGTATCTCCATCTCCAGCACCTCGTTCTTCGCCTTGTACTGGTCGATGATGGAGGGTATCCTCTCCATCGCGTTGAGGAAGTTGCGGGCGGCGGCCAACGGGTCAGCCATCGCCAGATGCCCGTTGTTGTAGGTGTACTTGTAGTTCCCCTCGACCACGAAGCGGTTGTCGGTGAACTCCAATCCCTCTTTGAGTATCCTTTCGCTCACCACCTTTATCGGAAAACCGTAAAGTTCACCGACCTGCGTGTACAACCCTCCGGTCGTGGCATTCTTGGCTATCTCCTGCAAACGCTTTCCGATGACCTTCTCATCGGCGGAATCCACTCCGTCCACCTTTATTATATTAAGGCGGTTGCCCTCCTTGTCGGTCTGCACCACCGACAGGAAGCGGTTCCAGTCCTCCGTCATGGCATCTATGAAAGCCGTGTTGTTGCGCAACTCGCCGGTCTTTGACTCCAGCTTGAACTCCGAATCACGCTTGCCCTTGTTGAACGACTTGCGTTCCCCTTCGAGCGATGCGATCCGCTTTTCCAGTTTCGCCTTGTCCAACAGGTCGGTATTGCCGGAGAGCAACGCCATGTATTCCGAGAAATTCATGCCCGATTTTTCGTCCATTGCCCCCTCGTCGATGGTACGCGCACCCATCGCACCGCTTTTGAGCTGGCTTATGAAAGTCTGCTTGCAGTGCAGGAGGTTGAACTTGTAGCTGTCCAGTGACTTCTCCACCGCGTAGATGATTACATCCACGTTGTTCCCGGCGAAATGTTTGGCAATCTCATTACCTGCCCTAACTCCGCGTCCGTCACGCTGTTGCAAGTCGGACGGTCGCCACGGCGTATCGAGATGATGGATAGCCACACACCGTTTCTGGGCGTTCACACCCGTTCCGAGCATAGAGGTAGAGCCGAACAGCACACGCACCGTCCCGGCGTTCATGGCGTCTATCACCGCCTTCCGCGCCTTGTCGGTCTTGCACTCCTGAATGAAGCGCACCTCGCTTGGCGGTATACCGTAGTCCTCCGTCAGTTTGCGCTTGATTTCCGAATAGACGTTCCACCCGTCGCCCGGCTGGTATGTCCCCAAATCAGAGAAAACGAACTGCGTGCCTTTCTGGGCGTCGTATTTTTGATAATACTCCGCGATCATCTTGGCACAGTGACTCGCTTTGTTGTCGGGATGATCTTCGTAATTCGGGTCTATCATGCGCATGTCGAGTGCCATTTTCCGGGCATAGTCCGTGGCGATGAGCATCTTCGCCTTTTCTTCCGTTTCCGAAAGCGGCAGCCTGCCCAACAAGGTGGCATCGCCCGTCTTGGCGAACTGCATCAGTTTCTGTATGAAGTCCTCCTGTTCCGGCGTGGGCGGTATATGGTGCAGTATCTCGTTCTTGGCAGGACGGTCAACGCCCACATCCTCCGCCGTGCGGTAGTCCGTGATTTCATTATAGAAGGCGGCAAGCTCCGGCACTTTGATGAAGTAGCGGAAACGCTCCTTCTGGACCACATTGTTCGTCACGTTAAATTCAAAATCCGTCGTCTTCTTGGCAAATATCGCCGCCCAAGCGTCGAAACACCTTATGTCCTGCCGTTCCAGCTCCTTCGGGCGCAGGTACTTGAACAGCAGGTACAATTCAGTCAGTGAGTTGCTGATAGTCGTGCCGGAGAGGAAGGTCGCACCCAAGTCTTTTCCTGTGCGCTCCTGTATGGTGCGTATGGCAAAGAGCATGTTAAGTGCCTTCTGGCTTCCCTCGCTGTTTCCCAATCCCGCCACACGGTCGTGGCGCGTGTTGAAAGTCAGATTCTTGAACTGGTGGCTCTCATCTATGAAGATGTGGTCGATGCCCATCTGCTTGAAATCCACCACGTCGTCCGTGCGTGACTTTATGGCGTGTTCCACCTTCTCCAGCTTCGCTTCAAGGTTGTGCTTGCGCTTCTCCAATCCTTTCAGCATCGCCCGCGACACGTTCTTTCCCTGCTGCCGTAGCACTTCGAGGTTTTCCTCCACCGTGTCAAGCTCTGCTTGCAGGATGCGCTGCTGCAATTCCGGCGACTGCGGTATCTTGCCGAACTGGTCGTGCGACATGATGACGCAATCGTAGTCGTTGTTCTTTATATTATTGAAGAAGCGCACACGGTTGGCGGTCGAAAAGTCCTTCTCCGAAGCGTACAGAATACGTGCGTTGGGATATGCCGCCTGATAGGTGGCTGCAATCTCCGCAACGTTGGCTTTCAGCCCGATAATCATCGGCTTGTGTGCCAAATTCAGACGCTTCATCTCATGCGCGGCGATGCACATTATCAGCGTCTTACCGGTTCCCACCTCGTGGTCGCAAATTCCGCCGCCGTTCTGTTTCAACATCCAGACGCAATCCATCTGTGAGGGATAGACGCTCTTGATACCCCGGCTTGCCAGCCCTTTCAGGTTGAGGTCGGGAAAGGTCTGATGGGAGCCGTCGTAGCGCGGGCGCACGAAACAGTTGAACTTGCGGTTATACATCGTCACAAGCCGCTCCTTGAACTGCGGCGACTGCTCTTCGAGCCATTCGGAGAAGCCGTTTCGTATCTCGTCAATCTTGGCGTTGGCGAGTTGTATTCCCTCGCTGTCGCGCATCTTGATGTCGTTGCCATGCTCGTCCTTGCCGATGGACTTCATCATGTCAGGGCAGGTGTTGTGCAGGGCGTGTTTTAGGAGGTGCATACCGTCATAGTTCCGGTAATACCCCTTCACCAGAAACTCGTCCGTGATTTTCATGGTGCGGTAGCCGCACACCACCGAAAACTCGTCCATGCTTGCGGAATAGGCGATTTTCACCTCCGTGTCGAACAGCCGGCTCATGTAGGCGGCATAGACACCCGTCGGAATCCAGCGTTCCCCGAAATTGAAGTCCAGATCCTCGAAGGCGATGCGCTGCGGCTCGGCATCTTTCAGAGCCTCCAACGCCTGCTTCACCTCCGGCATACGCTCATTTTCGGGATTGTCACCCATCCATGCCTCTATGCGTTCCGCTTTCTCTATGACATTTCCGGCGATGAAACGGTCTTTGATTTCGTAACCGGTCACGAGCGGATTGTAGTAGATGCGCCCTTGCAGGGCAGTGAGCAAATCCTCCGCCGTGCTGTCGGTTATCTCCCGCATATAGTCGAGATTGACCGTACCATATTTGTTGAGCGACGCAGACAGGGCTTCTTCGGGAGAGCCTACGTTGGCATGGCTCTCCACCGCGAAGGAAACAGGATGCTCGAAGATGTCCGCCTTGACGAACTTTCCGTTTTCCATCCGTTCCAGCGAAAGGATGTCGCGCCCGCCCGCATCCATCATCACTAACTTCACGTTCTGCTTGGCGTTGAGGTTGCCGTAGCGCATGACAAACTCATCGTAACAGGTATTCAGATGCTCTCGCCACGGAACATTTGCCTCGCGCCGGAGCGATTCATAACGGTACAGACGCTCGTAGGCGTCACGCAGCGACACATACAACAACGCCTTTTCCTTCTGGTATCCTTTCAGGTCGAGCGGCTGGAATGTCGCCCCGTATGGCGTGATGTCTTTCAGGTAGCCGATGTTATGACGCCCCCGGTCAGCCACCAGCGACCCTTCGCGCAGGTGCATCTCCGGCGTGCGGTGGTAGGCACGCGGAGAAAGGTCCACGACTTCCTCCTTCGGCTTTTCCGCTTCGATGTCGGGGAAAAGGAAAGTCCCCACCGCTTCCGATGGGGTATCTGTAACGGCAGGTGCGGCGACTGCCTCCGGCTGTGTTTCCTCCTGTCGTGGCTGCTCACGGGAAGTTTCCGGCACGGCTTTCACTTCCGTCTTTTCCGCCACTTGTTTCTCGTTATGCTGCCTTGCCAGTTCCCGAAGTTCTTTCCTACGCTCCGGCGTCAAACCCATCATCATTTCATAGAAACCGTTGATGGGAGGATTGGTATCCCAGTCCAGTGTGGCATAGATGTCGTCCGGGTCGGCAGGCTTGGCGGTGTTCTCCGCTTTCACCTCCTTATTCTCCATTGCGGGTTTTGCAGTTGGAGCTGTCGGTGTAACCGTGACTTTCGGTTTGGGCGGAGTGGACTTTGCCGTAACTGCCTTTTTCACCGTCTTTTTCTTTTTGGAGGTTTTCGGTTGGCTGACCTCTTCCGTCATCCCCCAGAGGTCAAGCAGGGTGAGCTGCACGCCTGCGGAATATTGCGGGCGCGGTTCTATCTCCGGCTTTTCATCTGCGGGTTGCGGCTTTTCTGTCGGAGTTTCCACCGTCTGCGCCGAGGATACTGTTTCCAATTTTATGGCAGGACGCTCTACTTTATTTTGAACGGCAACTTTTTCTTCCGTTCCTGCCTGCCGGATTGAACCCGAATACAAGCGCATGGCAAGCCTGTAATGGAAATCCTCGTCGAGCATACGGCGCAAATCCCCGGCGATGCCTGCTGCCTTGCCCTCGTGCAGATAAACCATAGCGGGCTTCCCGTAGGGGTCTGTGTCAAGTTTCGCCATCGTATGCACGATGCGTTCCGGGTGGTGGATGAAATAGGCGTTGTCGGTCAGGGCGGTTTTCGTGTCCGTCTGTATCACGGTCATCAGCCGCTCGTCCTGCGACATTTCCTTCTTGCTGAGGTTCTTTTGCAGGACAATCAGGTCACTGCCCACCTCCGTGCCCGCGTTGTCCGTGAACAGGTTGTTGGGCAGGCGTATCGCGGATACCAGATTGGCCTGACTGAACAGCTCGTTACGCACGGAGGTCTTGGTGCTATTCAATACCCCTTGCGAGGTGATGAACGCCACGATACCGCCGTCACGCACGGCATCCAGTCCTTTGAGAAAGAAATAGTTGTGGATGGTTTTCTGGGCGGAGCGTCTGCCGAAAGAGTCGCTCCGCTGAAACTCCGCGTCGAACACGGCAATGTCACCGAACGGAATGTTGGACACCGCCAAGTCGAAATAATTGTTGAACGGTCTTTCGATTTTCTCAAAACCGCAGGTGCGCATTTTCTGGTCGGGATAGAGATGCCTCAAGATTGTACCCGTGAGCAGATCCTTCTCGAAAGCCATCACATCCGCATTGGGGCTGTGCCGCAGCATGGAATCCACGAACACGCCGACACCTGCCGACGGTTCGAGCATACGGGCGGGGCGGACGCTGTAATCTGCCAGCACGTCCGCGATGGTGTCGGTTATCTCTTTGGGGGTGTAGAAAGCGGTCAGCACGGACGCTTTCAGCGAATCCACAAACCGCTTGTACTCTGTTTCGTCCTTGCTGTTCTCACGGATAAGCCTGTGCAGCTCCACCGTCGGGGCGAACAGTTCGAGGTCGGATTTCGCCCACCGGACGGCATCCGTCAGTTCCTTTGCAGGGTTGAGGATACATTTCAGACCGCCGAAACCGCAGTACCTTTGAAGTATGGCACGCTCTTCGGTTGTCGCTGTCCTATTTTCCCTGTCAAGGATGAATGCCGTCCGTATCGCCTCGATGTTGTCCCGCAGTTTCTGTTTGCGGTTAAACGCCATATTCGTCTAAGTAAAGGACGGTTGCTCCCGTCAGCTCCGTGTAGAGCAGGTCGTAATCGGAAGACAGGGCGAAATTGTCATCCGAGAGGTCATAGACGGAGAACACGTTGCCGACAAGCGGCAGCAGTTTCAGGACAAAGGCTTCACGCTTCTCTTCCGGCACTTCATCGGCAAACTCGTTTTCCACGACTTCGCGGAGGATGGCGTAACGGGAATAATGCAGCCCGCGCAGCAGCGTGTCCATCGCCAGTTCCTGCGCACCATCGGCGGGATAGCCTTCAAGCCGTGCCCTCTCATACGTTTCGGCGGCACGGTCGGCCCGTTCCCGTATGAAAGCGGTGTCGTCAGCCTGTTCAAACTTGTTCGTGCGGAGATAGTCCAGCAGGTACAGACCGTAATAGGAAAAGTCGGTCTGACCCTCGTTTTTCTTCTTGTTGTTCATTACTTTGGATTTAGCGGATTGATAATTAACGGGATAATCGGTTGGAAAAAGGAAGAAAAAGGCACTCGGTATCCCTCCGAGTGCCACCACTAAATCCAAAGTATGAGTGTAATCCGGTATCGAAGAACAATTCATTACTCTGAACAAGTGGCAAAGTTAATACTATTTCTTCCGTCCTGAAAATTTCTTGTCCTTTTTAGCCTCCGGGAACACAAAAGTCGTGTTATATTCCCCGTCAAAGGCGACAACAGCATCGAAACTCTTGCCCTGTTTGCTCTTGAACCCTTTGAGCAGCTTGGTATGCCCTTCGGTGAGCAGGTCTTTGATTTCATCGTCGGACAGGGTGCGTCCCGCTTTCAGCCGGAACACGGGCAGTCCGCACTCCGTGTTGTCGCAGCGTACCACCTTGCCGTAGAACCGCATCCTGCCCGTGCCACACTTGGGACACGCGCAGCCGGAGTCACGGCTGCCGAAGAGCTTGTCGCACGAGATCAGTTCGGAGGTTATCTCACGTGTGTACGCCTCTATCTCCTTGCGGAAGGTGTCGTCGGACAGTTCCCCGCGCTCGATACGCGCCAGCTCCTTTTCCCATTCGCCCGTCATGGCAACATCGGCGATGCGCATCGTCTTGACGACGGAATTGAGGGCAAGTCCTTTTTCGGTGGGAACAAGCGACTTCTTGCAGCGTTCCATGTAACCGCGCTTGAAAAGCGTTTCGATGATGGAGGCGCGTGTGGCGGGAGTACCGATGCCACAGTCCTTCATCGCCTGCCGCAGTGCGTCGTCCTCAATTTCCTTGCCCGCCGTTTCCATTGCCGAGAGCAGGGTGGCTTCGGTATGCAGCGGCTTGGGTTTGGTCTTTCCTTCGGTAATGGACGAGCCTTTCGGTGTCAGCGTGTCGCCTTCCTGCCAGCCGGGGATGGTAATTTCCTCTTTTTCCTCGCCATAGACGGCACGCCATCCGGTTTGCTTCACGACGCTGCCTTTTACGGTAAACTCCACTCCGGCACATTCCGCCGTGACAGTGGTCACATCCTTGACGCATTTCTCAGAGAATGCCTCGACCATGCGCCCGGCAATCATCTGATAGATGGTATTGTCCTCTTTGGAGAGGAAGAGCGGTTTCTCACCCGTGACGAGCAGGGCATGGTGGTCTGTCACCTTGCCGTCGTCCACGCTGCGGCGTGTCGGGGCGGCTTTTGCCCGCACCTTGTCTTTCCATTCGGGCTGTGTGCCGATGAAAGCGAGCAGTTTGGGAATTTCGGCAAACACGTCTTCGGGGATGTAGCGGCTTCCCGTTCTCGGATAGGTTATCAACTTCTTTTCGTAGAGTTTCTGCGCGATTTCAAGCGTCTGTTCCGCCGTGAAGCCGTGCTTGGCGTTGGCTTCTTTCTGGAGCGTGGTCAGGTCGTAGAGCAAGGGAGTTTCCTCCGTCTTCTCCTTGCGCTCGGCTTTCGTGACAGTGGCGCAACCTGCCGCCTTTACCTTATTATATAGTTCCATCGCCGGTTCTTTCTCTTTCCATTTCTCGGAGGATGAGAATTTCACGACTTCGCCGTCGCAACCGTCCGTTGCGATATGGAGCTGCCAGAATGCTTCGGACGTAAAGCGGCGGTTCTCCCAGTAGCGTTCACATACCATAGCCAACGTTGGTGTCTGCACCCGCCCCACGGAATACGTGCCGTGTCCGGCGGCGATGGATAACGCCTGTGTGCCGTTGATGCCCACGAGCCAGTCGGATTCGCTCCGCGCTTTGGCGGCGAGGTAGAGGTTGTCGTATTTGCTGCCGTCTTCGAGTTTCCGCAGTCCCTCGCGGATAGCTTTGTCGGTGAGAGAGCTGATCCACAGGCGCACGAAAGGAGTGGTGCAACCCGTATAGTGGTAGAGGTAGCGGAAGATAAGCTCTCCCTCGCGTCCGGCATCGGTCGCCACGATGATATGTTCGCTTGTGTCGAACAGTCTTTTGATGACTTTTATCTGCGACACCACGCCGCTGTCGGGCTTGTAACCTTTCTCCGTCCTGACCTGACGGGGGACGAGCGTGAATGTGTCGGGAATAATCGGGAGGTTGTCACGGACAAATCCGCGCACGCCGTAGCCGTCGGGCATGGCAAGCTGAACGAGGTGTCCGAATGCCCATGTCACGGCATAACCGCCTCCCTCGAAATATCCTTCCTCTCTCTTTGTCGCGCCCACGATGCGGGCGATTTCACGTGCCACGGAGGGCTTTTCTGCAATGATTGTCTTCATGTCTTCTTCTTTTTTGTTGATACTTTGGATTTTATTTTGGATTCAGTGGCGGACACGGGATTACATTTTCATGCCCTTGCCCGTTTTCTTCTGCGGCTTCTCCTGCTGCTGTTGCTGGCGGGCGTCCTTCGGGTTGGTCTGACCTTTCTGCAACGGCTCTCTCAGATTCTTTGTAGCCTCGTTGGTCTTGCCATCGTTGTTCACCGCCACCTGCGTGCGGCTCTCGTTGGACGGAGCAACCTGCTGTGCATTGTCAGGGTTCGTGTCGTAGCGGTACGGGCGTCCCTTCTCCGGGTTGAACTTGATATACATCGTGGCATGGAAGCCCTGCTTGTCGGTCACGTTCTCCAGCTTCACGGCTTTACCCGCCACATAGTCGGCTTTCTGCTGGTCGGTGAAGCTCACGCCGCTCCATTTGCTGATGGGGCGGATGCTGCCGTCCTCGTTCGTCCACGTGTTGCGGCGTTGCTCCTTCTTGGTCTGTGCGGCATTTTCCCCGCCCTGCGCCTGACTTTTCGATGTGTCGCCTTTGGTTTCCTGTGTCTGTGCGGTACGGGGCGACTTGCCGGTTCCCGGCACGAACTCCACGCCGCGCTGCTCCACGTTCACTTGCAGGGTGGTGACGAACTTTCTGCCGTCGTTGCGCTCGATGAGCTTGTCGCGTACGGGCAGTCCGGCGCGGAGCATGTCCCGCTCCTGCGTGGTGATTTCCGTCTTGCCGATGCGCTCCGGGATGCGCACCCTGCTTGCCGGAATGTCCGTGATTTCATTCGTCTTGCGGTCGATGCTGATGTAGGAGGGGATGATCTCGCCCGTTTCCCTGTCCACAATGTCCACGACCCTACCGAGATTGCCCGTTTCGCGGAGGTTCTTCCGGTCATTGTCGGAGAATTTGTGTTCCTTGTACTCATCCAGCTTCTGCTCCTTGCGGATGAAGTGCGGCACGAGGCTGATGTTTCCCTCACCGTCCTTCTTGAAGGAGAGGCGGGCGTCCAGCTCGAATGATTCGCCGCCGAAGGTCGGTTTGACCTTTACCAAGTCGGACTTGCCATAGTTGAGCATCTTCGTAAGGTCGCCGGACTTTTCAAGGTTGTCCCGCTTTACGCCCCATCTGTCCTCCAGCTCCTGCCAGTTGATTTTACTCTCGTCGATGGGCTGGTAGCCACGTTTGCCCTGCATCTGTTCGGATTTGTCCTGTTGCTGTTCTTTCCGTTGTTCCATGTTCTCCTGTTTTTGAGGTTCTTGTTTCTCTGTCTGTTGTGCTGCCATCTCTTCCTGCACCTTCTTCTCATAGTCGGAGGTGTCCACCTTGTGAGGGGCGAGCAGCTCCTTGTTCGCTTCGGGGTCTTTCAGCAGTTGCTTCATCACCTCTAAGAGATTTTCAGCTTGGTCTGCCGCAATGCGGTAGAAACCGAAGCGGCTGGGTTCCTTGCACTGCCGGAAGAAGTTCTTGAAGAAGTTGTCCAGCACGTCGCCATGTCGGTCGAATTGCAGGAAACTCTGCGCGTTCTCCGCTTTTGCGGGGGTGCGCTTGGGTGTGCCGTCCGCGTTCAGCCCGGCTACCACGCTGATCTCGCCTGTCTTCTCGTCACGGACTACCAGCACGTCCTTTTCGTCTTTTTTCTTTGCCATCTGAAAAATGTTTTAATGGGTTATTTATGAAAGAAATTATGGATACGAGCCTTGTAGAAGGCTATATCTTCCTTTTTGAAGTCCTTGATATGGTTGGAAAGGAATGTCAGCACGTCCTCCTCGCTGTAATAGGTCTTCTTGCCCAGCGTCTTGTAGGGCAATGCGCCTACGCTGCGGTAGCGTTGGAGGGTGCGTTTGCTTATCTGGAGCAACATGCACAAATCCTGATTGTCGAAAAGGCGGATGCTTTCCGTGATAGTGGGCTGTTTCCCCTCAGCCTTCATCGCCAGCAGCAGTTCGTCCTGACGGTCGAGCCGTTCCATCAGCTTCTGCATCCAGCCCTCGAAGTTGTTTCGTGTGAGCAGTTCCATGACCTATGTCCTCCTTCCTTTTGGTTTGCCGCCCGTGCGCAGCGTGTGGTTGTGGAACAGGGTGTCTATTGTCCCTTCCTCGTTCCTTACTGTGTTGTCCTCCAATAGCCGCAGTATCTCGGAAAGGCGGTAGCGGCAGCTTCCGCGTACCACCACATACTCGATACGGTGGTCGGTGCGCATACGCTGCATGGTGCGCTTGCTCACGTTGAGCATCTTCGCCGCCTGTGCCGTGTCAAGCAGCTTGTCTTCGGTTTCCCGCTTCCGTTTCTTCTCGTCCCTTGCCTCGCGGATGTACCCTGCGATGTTCGCAATCTGCGCCATCATCTCCTTGTAGGCGGAACTTTCCATTGTTATCACTTTCATGTTCAGTCCTTTCTTTTTGTTTCTGCGACAAAATTCGGCAATAAACAAAAGGGGCTTTAACAACTCACTACGTGACTCACGTAAGATTTTTGCGGAAGATGGCTCCGTAACCCGGTCAAACGGCGCAACAGGCAGCCTTTCAGCGGAAAACGATACGTCTTGTATGCCGTTTCGTTACCTTTGCGGCAAACTCTAAATGACATGAATATGGAAATAGTATCTATCGAGAAAAAGACTTTCGAGATGATGGTGGCGGCATTCGGCGCACTCTCGGAGAAGGTCGCCGCCCTGAGGCGCAAAAGCGACACGGGGCGCATGGAAAGATGGCTCACGGGCGAGGAGGTCTGCGGGCAGTTGAGAATAAGCCCGCGCACGTTGCAGACGCTGCGTGACAGGCGGCTTATCGGCTACTCGCAGATAAACCGCAGGTTCTATTACAAGCCAGAGGAGGTGAAGCGGCTGATACCGCTTGTCGGCACGCTCTATCCGCACGGCAGATGATTTGATTTATTCACCCACTGAATCCGAAGTTATGATGAACGAGAACAACGATGTTTTTACGATGGAAGACGAGCCGATAGCCTCTGTGGTGCAGGATATGCGCAAAGGCTCGAAATGGCTGTCCGCATTTCTGGAAAGCTACCGTCCTCCGCTGGACGGGGAACGTTACCTGACGGACGGCGAGGTGTCGGAACTGCTCCGTGTGAGCCGGCGCACCTTGCAGGAATACCGCAACAACCGCGTGTTGCCCTTCATACTTTTGGGAGGGAAGGTGCTTTACCCGGAAACGGGGCTGCGCGGGGTACTGGAAGCGAACTACCGCAAGCCGCTGGAGTGAGGCGGTTTCATGAAAAAGTAAACGGGTGACACCTTTTGTGGTGCTACCCGTTTACTTGTCTTATGGGGTATGTGCAATCAGCAATACCCGGCTTTTCCGTTCTGTATGAACATCACGTATGTCTGCCGTTTCTCTTGTGAGAGTGCCTTTCCCACCAGCCATGTGCGGAACAGGTGGGTGTTGTAGGTATTCACCCTGAAAGCGACCGGGATGATGATTTCAAGGGCGTACACGTCCGCGTGCAGCCCGTTTTCAAGCTGCATGTAGCGGCACACCTCGTAGTCGTTCAGCACGTCCGACTTGCGGACGGCTCTGATGGCGGCGTTCACTGCCGGGACGGTCGTATGGAACAATCCGGCTATTTCGGTGGCGGTCATCCACACGTCGTTACCGGTTACGCTGACTGCCTTGTCCTCGATGATGATTGTGTCACGTTTCATGGCTTTTCTTTTTAGATGGTGCAACCTGCAAATTCCTCGACGCCGTTCAATCTTGCGGCAAGGTTCTCCATGTCCTGATTGAGCTTCTCTTTGGTTATCTTTGCGTAAATCTGCGTCGTCTTTATGCTCTTGTGTCCGAGCATGGAGCTGACCGTTTCGATGGGAACACCGTTGGAGAGGAATATCGTCGTGGCTGCCGTGTGGCGGCTCTGATGCCACGTGATATGCTTGGTGATGCCGCAACGCTTGGCGACGGCACGGATACCGGCAAGGCACGTGTTATAATGCGGAACGGGAAATATCCTGCCGTCCCCGCACAGTCCCCGGTATTTGCCGATTATGCGGTTGGCGATGTCGAGCAGGCGGATGTTGGACACCACGCCCGTTTTCTGGCGGTTGATGTTTATCCACTCGTGTTCGTCGAAGTAGGTGCGGATATTCTCTTCCGTAAGGTTGCGCATATCCGCGAACGACAGCCCCGTGAAGGCGCAGAACAGGTAGAGGTCGCGGTACAATTCCTGTTTGGCGTTTTTCAGTTTCCCCTCCATCAGCAGGCGGATCTCATCTTTGGTCAGGAAACTGCGTGTTGTTTCCTCCTTCTTGATTTCATACTCGCGGAACGGGTCGCGCGTCAGCCACTCGTTGTTGATGGCGATGAATACCATCGTCCGTAACGGGCAGACGTACAGCCACACGGTATTGGTGCAGCAGTGCTTGTCCGTGCGCAGGAACATCTCGAAGTCGGAGATGAAAGCCGGGGTAAGCTCTTTTAGGGCGATGTCCTTCACATGGTAGCGGATGTCGAGGAACTCTTGCATGTGCTTGTAAACGGTGCGGTACTTCAGCAGCGTGCCTTTGGCTTTCATGCCTGCCTCCACCTGCTTCTCGTAGTCCTCGTTGTGCTGGCGGAACACCTGCATCAGCGTGTGGTAGCGGTGTTCCAGTCCGAGAAAGGCGTTCTTCACCTTCTCCGCCGTGACGAAGTTGTCACGCTCCATGATTTCCTGATAATGCCTGTTGATGCGTACCCGCATCTTGTCAAGCATACGGTTCGTTTCGAGTGCCGCCGTGCTTCTGCCCGTGACACGTCCACCTTTGGTGTCCCACAGTTTCGGATCGACAGTCAGTTTGCAGCTGAACTGTGTCTGGCTGCCGTCCACCGTGATGCGTCCCATGACGGGAACTGTCCCGTCCTTTTTCACTACCTGACGCTTGAGGTAGTAGATTACTGAAAATGTACTCTTCATTGTCCTTAATTTTTGGGTTTCAAAATTAGTTGGTGAAGAGTCCGGTGTTGGTACGCAAAACGGGGAGGAACGGCGCAATCTTTTTCCGTAACCTGATTTTTCGCATGAGTTATGGATAACTCACTATTCCTTAGAGCCTTGTTTCGCTATTCGTACCCGTTTGTCGCATTTTCGGGCATGGTTACGAACAAGTAACGTAGCGGCGTCAGGATTTGGCTTCGGCAGGGATTGTAATGGCTTCACGGATTATCGCCACTTCAACCAAAACCCTTGTAACTCAATTCTATCACTATATCTTTCCGCATTTCACTTTTTTGTAGTAACTTTGCACTATAAAACATAAAAATATGATAGTCAGAATACTTTGCTTGCTGGCATTTGCGTTGATTTTTAATTCATGTCACGGTCAGCAGACTGCAAAAACAGAGAAAGAGGATACAACGCCGAGAACCTTTGAAATGGTTGCCGTCCCCAGTATGATTACCGATCCGGGCGAACGTGCCAAATATCTGGTCCAGCATTATTGGGATAAATTTGATTTTACCGATACGGCGTATATCCATCTGCCGGATATCACGGAACAGGCATTTACCAACTATATCGACCTGATGAAATATGTGACTCCGGAAGTTGCGACCTCTTCCATCAAAGGTATGATGCACAAGGCTACGGCTGATAGCAGCTTCTTTGCTCATATGGCCGGTCTGTATGAAAAGTATCTTTATGATCCTAACTCTCCGATGCGCGATGAATCTTTGTATATCCCTGTACTCGAATCCGTTCTGGCCGCACCGGTCCTCGATGAAGTAAACAAAATCCGTCCTGCCCATTTATTGGAACTGGCATTGAAGAACAGGGTAGGTGAGCCGGCAACCGACTTTACTTATACCTTGGCCGATGGAAAAACCGGTACATTATATAATGTAAAGGCTGATTATCTTTTGTTATTCTTCTACAATCCGGATTGCCATGCCTGTAAAGAAATTACGGAACAATTGTCGGGTGATCCGTTGATCGGCCGGATGATGTCTGATAAGAAACTAAAGATTCTGGCTGTCTATCCCGATGAGGACCTGGAAGCCTGGCGGAAACATATCCCTGATGTGCCGGCAACCTGGATAAACTCCCATGATAATACGGTAAGCCTTAAAAATGATGAGATATACGATCTGAAAGCAATTCCAACCCTTTACCTGTTGGATAAAACGAAAAAAGTTATACTAAAAGATGTCACATTTAACCAGTTGATGGAATTTATACAAATGCAAACGAACTAAGTATGTAAATAAAATTTGAGTATGAGAACAACGTTATTATCAGTGATTTTTCTGGCTGGTGTCAGCCTGACTGCTTCTGCGCAGTTTAAAATCGGAGGGAAAACAATTAACACCAAGAAAGTGGTTAGTGCCGCTACCGATGTTGCCAAAGCTGTCACACTTAGTGATGCCGATATAGTGGCTATGAGCCGTGAATATATCGAATGGATGGATACCCATAATGAAGTGGCTGGTCCCGATACGGAAATGGGGCAGCGTCTGGAACGTCTGACAAAGGATATCAAAGTAGACGGACTGGATCTGAATTTTAAGGTATACAATGTTATCGACGTAAATGCTTTTGCCTGTGGTGACGGTAGTGTCCGTGTTTGCGGCGGATTGATGAAAGTGATGGACGACAATGAAGTAATGGCTGTTATCGGACATGAAATCGGTCATGTGCTCCATTCCGATTCGAAAGATGCCATGAAGAACGCTTATCTGACTTCGGCTGCAAAAAATGCCGCAGGAGCAACCAGTGATGTCGTAGCTAAATTATCGGATTCCCAGTTAGGTGATCTGGCAACAGCATTGGCCGGTGCCCAATATTCTCAAAAACAGGAAAATGAAGCAGACGATTACGGCTTTGAGTTTAGTGTAGCTAATGGTCTTGATCCGTACAGCATGCATAATTCATTGAATAAACTGATGAGTTTGAGTGAAGAGGCACCGAAATCATCCAAATTTCGCCAGATGTTTTCAAGCCATCCCGAAACAGCTAAACGTGTTGAACGGATGAAGGAGAAAGCGGATGAATATATGAAAGATAAGAATTGATTGTTAATATACCTTGCCAAATAAGGTATTCTACTAAAATATTGCTAAAACAAGTATGATTTGTGCTATAAAACTATGCTGAATAACATAAAGCACTTATATTTGCACTGTGTTTTTCATGGTATTAGATTTAAGGTTAGCAATGAAGATTGGTTGTCGGGATGACAACCTTTTCTTTTTTATAGACTTTACCGATCATCATTTGTCCACTTTCCCTCTTTTAATTCCGAAATAATATTACTTTTGTATCAGTACTATAAAATTTATGTGGTGTGGATACAAAAATAAAATTACGGGTTCAAGGGCTGACTAATAGCCAGATTCAGTCGGGAGCGTATGCCCTGATACTGGCGGAAGAAAACGGAGCCCGTCGTATACCTATTATAGTAGGGACATCGGAAGCACAATCCATTGCTATTGCATTAGAACATATTACGCCTCCCAGGCCTCTTACTCATGATTTATTTATGACTTTTGCCCAGGCTTTCGGCATTCAGCTACGGGAGGTTTTCATTTATAAGTTCGAAGACGGGGTTTTCTATTCCGAGCTGTTGTTCGATGATGGCATAACTCAGGTACGCCTCGATTCACGGACATCGGATGCCATTGCAATTGCTCTTCGGGTGAAATGCGACATCTATACAACAGAACATATCGTTTCAGAATGCGGAGTCGTGCTGGAAGAATCCTCGATGCCGGATGAAATGGATGACAACGATTATGCTTTGCTGGACAAAGAGCCTGAAGATATAGAAGATGAGGCGGAATTGAAGAAATGGCTTTCTCTTCTGGATGAAGAAGAACTGAGCGAACGGATGGAAGAAGCCGTAGCTGATGAGAACTATGAATATGCAAAGATGTACAAAGATGAGATCCGTCGTCGTGAAGAAGAGGAGGGCAGTGCCAAATGATAGACCAACAGAGCGGGATTAGTCTGGAGTCCCTTTTACGTGGAATACTGGGGATCGTGACAGTTCTGGCTGTTGCATATGCCTTGAGTTATGACCGGAAACGTATCGACTGGAAGTTGATAGGAGGCGGATTGATCATGCAGCTCATATTTGCCCTGGCAGTTCTTTATGTACCGTTCGTGGGAACAGCTTTGGAATGGATGGGGAAGGCGTTTATTAAACTGATGGACTTTACCCAGGCGGGAGTTGGCTTTTTATTAGGACCGTATGCAACCAAAAGTAATGGGTTTATATTCCTGATCCATTCATTACCGGTTGTCATTTTCTTTTCAGCATTGGTTTCCCTCTTTTACTATTGGGGAATTATCCAGCGTGTTGTGGGAGCTTTTTCCTGGTTGCTACGAAAGTTTATGAATATATCGGGTGCGGAAGGATTAGTTACCTCCGGAAATATATTTATGGGAATGACTGAATCTCCCGTACTTATTAAGAATTATTTGCCGGCGATGAATAAGTCGGAAATCTTCCTGGTTATGGTGTCCGGAATGGGGACTATCGCCGGAACGGTTATGGCAACTTATATCGGTATGTTATCGGGGGGTGACCCTGTAGCCAGGGTGTTGTTTGCCAAGCATCTGATTTCGGCGTCGTTGATGGCTGCACCCGGCTCGATCGTTTTGGCAAAGATGCTTTGTCCGCAGACGGAAGTTGCTGTTGATCAGGCTGCCACTCTGGAAAAAGGAAGTTCTCATCCGACGGCTTTGGATGCGTTGGCTGCCGGAACATCTACCGGTATCCGCCTGATGGTCAATATAGCTGCAATGCTTTTGGTATTCATTGCGCTGGTAGCTTTGGCGAATTATCTTCTGGAAGGACTGCTGGGCCGTTATACCGGTTTGAATGAATGGATTGTTTCGGTGACTGACGGTAAAGCGCAGGGATTGACGTTCCAGTTTATTCTTGGAGTTATCCTGGCTCCTTTTATGTGGCTGATCGGTATTCCGTCACCGGATATTATGCTTGTCGGTTCTTTGCTGGGACAGAAGACGATCCTGAATGAATTTGTGGCTTATTTCCAGTTGCAGGAGTGGAAAGATGCCGGGATGTTCATGTATCAAAAGTCGATTTTAATGTCTACCTATATATTATGTGGTTTTGCCAATATCTCGTCTATCGGGATTCTGTTAGGCGGAATGGGAGTACTGGCTCCGGAGAAGAAGGAAATGATAACCCGTTTCGGTTTTCCGGCCATGATTGCCGGTGCTTTGGTTTCTGTGCTGTCGGCTACGATTATAGGGATGATACTCGGGTAATTGAAAATTATAAATTGAAAATTAAAGAGACGTGCAGATATTTTATACGCCGGATATTGCAGTGAATCCGGAACTGCCGGAAGAGGAGGCAGGTCACTGTATTCGTGTACTTCGTCTGACCGAAGGCGATGAAATTTTACTGACTGATGGTAAAGGTACTTTTTATAAGGCGGCTATCAGTCGTGCCCATCATAAACATTGCGAAGTGTCCATTCTGGAGAGTTGGCAGCAACCGGCTTTATGGAACTTCCGCCTTCATATCGCAGTTGCTCCGACAAAAAATATGGATCGGATGGAATGGTTTGCAGAGAAAGCGACCGAGATCGGTATTGATGCCATTACCTGCCTGAATTGTCGTTTCTCAGAACGGCGGGAGATAAAACCAGCCCGTCTGGAAAAGATCCTGATCAGTGCCATGAAGCAGTCGCAAAAGGCGACACTACCCCAGCTGGAAGGAATGACTGATTTCAAATCATTTGTCAGCCAACCTTTTGACGGTCGTAAGTTTATCGCTCATTGTGAGGATGGAGATAAAACATTATTAAAACAAACGTATCGCCCAGGTGAAAACGTTTTAGTGCTGATCGGCCCTGAAGGAGACTTTAGCCCTGAAGAGATAGAACTGGCTCTAAAAAAGGGATTTGAACCTATCTCGTTGGGAGATAGCCGACTTCGCACAGAAACAGCAGCGTTGGTGGCTTGCCATACGATTCATGTACTGAATCAGTAAAGATTAAATATCATAGAAAAAAGGATATGTTAACCGAAGAAATACCTTTGGTTCGTATCCTTTTTTTATTTTTCTTTGAACCATACTTTAATACTTCAATGGAAAAGGAGGAGAGATATTGAAGGTTATGTTATATTAACATCCCATTTTATGTTAATGGTAAAATACCATAATTTCCTGCGAATATCAAATAAATATTAATATAAGCTCGATTGTATATTTGTGCAAGAGGCATAAGTATGTATTAGCTAACCATCTTCTTTATTAAATAAAACATTATGATACCACTTTATCAGGAATTACCATTTACGAGCAATAGCTATATAAACTTCTATAAAGAAGATTTGCCACATTTTATTGTTCCGTGGCATTATCATCCCGAAATAGAAATTATGTATATATTGGAAGGTACCGGAACACGTTTTGTCGGGGACCATATTGACAGATACCAGGAAGGTGATGTTTGTATGGTAGGACCGAAGTTACCCCATGAATGGCGGAATGATGATGAATTCTTTAAACAAGGTGCCGGACTGAAGGCGTCTTGCCTTTGTTTGTTCTTTCTAAAAGATATTTTTGAAGAAAATCTGATCCGCCTACCGGAAATGAACAATATTCGTCAGTTGATAGAACGTTCCAGGCGCGGCATTAAGTTTATGGGAAAATCCAGAGATACGATCGGTTCTTTCATCCAACGTTCGGTGAATGATACCGGGGCTGCCCGTATTACCAACTTTATCTCGTTACTGGAAATGATGGCGACGACAGACGAATATGAGTTGCTGGCAAGTGTCGGATTCACGGAATCTGTCAATTCTTCGGATTTTGAAAGATTCGATAAAGTATACCAGTATATGATGAAGAATTTTACAAAACCGATAAAACTGGAAGAAGTCGCTTCACTGGTTGGTTTGACGCCTAATGCTTTCTGCCGTTATTTCAGGGGACGTACCAAAAAGACATTTGTACAGTACTTGAATGATATACGTATCGGGCATGCTAAAAAGCTATTGATAGAAGGACGTATGAAGATTTCGACGTTAAGTATGGAGGCTGGTTTTAATAATTTGTCAAACTTTATTGAGCAGTTTAAACGCTCCACACAGATGTCACCGTCAGAATATCAGAAAAAGTTCGGAGTAAAAAACCGGAAAGTTATCTGATTTCAAAATTATGGTAAAATACCAGCATTATGCGCAAAAATAAAGAAAAGAAGTAGGATTAACTGACTATATCTTTGCCATATAGAAATCCGAGATATAGTTAACAGTTATAATTCTAATAATAGAAAGCCTATGGATACACAAGCATTTGAATAAAGAGTTTTATAGTGTAAATGCAAATTATCCCGTTTAAGTAATGAATATGGACAGAAGGAATTTTATAAAACAAACTACTATGGCAACTTTGGGTAGCCTTGCCTCTTTTGATCTGTTTGGAACTTCTTCTTTTAATGAGGTAGTTCCGGAAATGAATAAGAGAAAGATATTGCCCCGTGCAATTACCATGTGGGACTTTTCCTGGTTGGAACGTCGTTGGCCGGGAGCCGGTTACGAAGACTGGGATAAGGTGTTGGATGAATTGCTCGAACGTGGTTATAATGCGATACGTATTGATGCTTATCCGCATCTGGTTGCAGAGAATCCGACCGGGAAATGGATGTTGAATGAAGTCTGGAACCAGCAGGTTTGGGGAAGTCCGGATTTAAATGAAGTACAGGTCCAGCCTGCTTTGAATGAGTTTCTTACAAAATGTCGGGAACGCGATATCAAGGTAGGACTTTCTTCCTGGTATCGTCAGGACGTAGATGATACCAGGATGAAGATAACAACCCCGGACAAGATGGCTGATTGCTGGATATCAACTCTTAAATCGATAGAAGCGGACGGGCTGTTGGATACTGTATTATTTGTGGATCTGTGTAATGAATGGCCGGGAAATTTGTGGGCTCCTTTCTTTTCATCCCAATATCCGCATGTTGTATGGGGACAATGGTATAAGGAAGAGTCGCTTCAGTGGATGAAACATGCTTTGAATCGGATGAGGAAAGAATATCCGGATATGCCTTTCCTCTTTTCCTTTGATTATGGGGATGTTCAGAAATATGAGGAAGTAGACACTTCTTTCCTGGATTTGTATGAGCATCATATATGGATGGTTCATCAGAATAACAGCGAGTTTTATAAGATCGTGGATTATAAGGATGGACAGTTTTCTCCCGAAGCCTATAAGAAAGTGGTGAGATCTGCTGAAAAGCTTTACCGGGAGAAACCATTGTACTGGCAGAAGTTGCTGACCGATAAAATAGAACTGACAGGGAAAATCGCAAGAAAAACAGGACGGCCTCTTATTACTACAGAATGCTGGGGGATTGTAGATTATAAAGACTGGCCTCTGCTGAACTGGGATTGGGTGAAAGAACTTTGTGCTTTAGGAACAGTAGCGGCTGCTCAAACGGGGATGTGGGCAGGAATAGCTACGAGTAATTTTTGCGGACCGCAGTTTGCCGGTATGTGGAGAGATGTAAAATGGCATCAGGAATTGACCGCAATAATCAGGTCGGCTGTGTTGGATGAATCTATTGTCATGAATAATGAAATAGCTGCTAAATTATTGAGACGGCTTTAAGTTTCAGTTATCAAAAAGTCTCATGTTAAAATTTATATAAGCGAGAACATATTGTTCCCGCCAGGGGAATTACATTAAAAAAATAGTGATTAATCAATTAAATCAATTCTTTTATGGAAAAGAAAAATAGAAGTTTTTATCTGGTTTTCATTTCCGTTTTCCTGCTTTTAGGAAACCTGCAGGCAGAAGCTCAAACGGGAAGGACTATTTCCGGAATTGTTGTATCGGAGGTCGGTAATGAACCTCTGATAGGTGTAAACGTTGTTCAGAAAGGGACTACAAACGGTGCAGTTACGGACCTGGACGGACGATTTACCTTGACTGTTCCGGACGGAAGTATTTTACAAATTACGTATATCGGTTATCAGGAACAGTTATTGACCGTCAGGCCAAACATTGCAATCTATCAGGTTACTTTAAAAGAAGATTCGCAGGCTTTGGATGAAGTTGTTGTGGTGGGCTATGGCATTCAGAAGAAAAAACTGGTAACAGGTGCGACTGTACAGGTGAAGGGAGACGATATTCAGAAGCTGAACACGGTGAGCGCTTTGGGAGCTTTGCAAAGTCAGACTCCTGGGGTGAACATTACCCAATCATCCGGTATGCCGGGCGAAGGTTTCAATGTGACGATACGTGGTTTGGGTACAACCGGTTCTTCGGGACCTTTATACATTATAGACGGGGTTACCGGTGCGGATATCAATAATCTGAATCCTGCCGATATCGAATCTATTGATGTGCTGAAAGATGCGGCATCAGCTGCTATCTACGGATCACGTGCTGCGAATGGTGTTGTATTGGTGACGACAAAACAGGGGCGTGCCGGAAAAGCGACCATATCTTATGACGGATATTTTGGTGTGCAGAATGTATATAAAATGGTTCCGACACTGAATGCACAGGAATATGCGATGATACAGAATGAAGGTCGTTTAATGGATGGCCTGCCTGCTTATGATTTTAGTTCGATGGTACCCAACTGGGAAAGTTATGCCAATGGAACGAACAAAGGGACGAACTGGTTGGATGAAATGAGGAATGAGAATGCCCCGGTCCAGAATCATGCTCTGAATATTACCGGAGGAAGCGAACAGTCCGTTTATTCTATCGGTATTTCCTATACTTCACAGGAAGGTATTCTGGGTAAACCTGTACAGCCCAAGTATGATCGTTATACATTTCGTCTGAATACCGAGCATACCTTATTAAAAAATAAGGACTTTGATATCATTAAGTTTGGAGAAAATCTTACATATTCTTATACTGAAAAATCGGGAATCTCTATCGGCAACCAGTATCAGAATGATATCAATGGTGCGTTGAAGGCCAATCCGTTCCTTCCTATGTATGACGAAGACGGGAATTATCATTATGCACTGGATTGGGATCCTACCGGTGAAAACCCGGTTGCCCTGATGGATTATGCACATGGTCAGAACCTGACAAAGAAACATAACATTAAAGCGAATGCCTATGTGACTTTACAGCCGATCAAAAACCTGAAGATCAGGAGCAGCTTCGGTTTGACAATGGAAGCTAATTCCTATCGCAGTTTTAAACCGGTTTATGAGTTGGCTTCGAATGTGTATAATAAAGAAAATGAGGTGACTCAACGTATGTTTATCAATTCCGGATGGCTTTGGGAAAATACGGTAAGTTATGATTTCAAAATCAATAATAATCATAATTTCAGCGCCTTGATTGGTCAGTCTATGGAACGGAGTGGTTTAGGTGACAATTTATCGGCTAGCAATGTCAACTCGATTTTTGATGACTTCGATCATGCCTATCTGGATAATACAACCGTTATCTATGCCGATAAAACGACAGTCGGTGGTTCTCCTTATATGAAAAATGGGATCTTACAGAAAAGAGGGATCGCTTCTTTCTTCGGCCGTATCAATTATGATTATAAGGAAACTTATTTGTTGACCCTGGTCATGCGTGCCGATGGTTCATCGAATTTTGCCAAAGGAAATCGCTGGGGTTATTTCCCTTCAGTTTCTGCCGGTTGGGTGATGAGTAACGAAGCATTTATGGAGCCGACGAGAAATTATCTCGATTTCCTTAAAATCCGTGCCAGCTGGGGACAAAACGGTAATCAGGATATCGATCCGTTCCAGTATCTGGCAACGATCTCGTCCCTGAAGTCCAATTATTTCTTCGGACCGGACAAGCAAACTATTTCTTCCGGGGCTTATCCCGATATTTTACCTAATAAGGATGTAACGTGGGAAACTTCCGAACAGCTGGATTTAGGTCTGGATGCCCGTTTCCTGGGTAGCCGTCTGGGACTTTCATTCGACTATTATATAAAGACAACCAAAGATTGGTTGGTACAGGCTCCTATTCTGGATTCCTACGGTACGAACGCTCCTTATATCAATGGCGGTGATGTTCGGAATAAAGGTATTGAACTGGCTTTGAACTGGAATGACCATGTTGGAGATTTTACTTACGGGGTAAACCTGAATTTGTCGCATAATAAGAATGAAGTAACCCGTATTGCCAACTCCGAAGGAATTATTCACGGAAGTCCGAATATTCTGAGTGAAGGTACAACGGAAATGTACCGGGCACAGGAAGGATACCCGATCGGTTATTTCTATGGATATAAAACGTTGGGTGTTTTCCAGAGTGAAAAGCAGATTGCAGAATATACAGGAGCAAAATTGTCAGATACAGCTCCCGGTGACTTGATTTTTGCAGATACGAACAAGGACGGTGTGATTGATGATAAAGATAAATGTATGATCGGTAACCCGCATCCGGATGTTACAATGGGATTGACACTGAACTTCGGATATAAAGGATTTGACCTGGGGATAACGACAAATGCTGTATTCGGTAACCAGATCGCCAAGTCGTACCGGTCGTTTACAGACCAGCCGAAAGAAAACTATACAACAGACATTTTGGGCCGCTGGCATGGTGAAGGCACTTCCAACCGCTTGCCTCGTGTTGCATCCGGGACGAATGTAAACTGGCTGTACATATCGGATATATTCATTGAAGACGGGGATTATTTCCGTATCCAGAATGTGACTTTAGGATATGACTTTAAGAAACTATTCCCCCGTATGCCGTTAGGTCAGGCCCGGTTGTATGTGACAGCTCAGAATCTGGCAACCTTTACCAAATATTCAGGAATGGATCCGGAAATCGGATATGGTGCTGATAAGAGTTGGGTGTCCGGTATCGATGTCGGCTTTTATCCAAGTCCGAGAACATATATGATAGGTGTTAATTTAAAATTCTAATCGATTTAAAATATGAAAAAGATAGCATTTCTTTCATTACTTGTATTCCTGTTTACAGGTTGCGACGGTTTTCTGGATTCAGAAAATCTGGTGAAAAAGGATACGTCGAGTTTTCCGGAAACATCGCAGGATGCATTGGATGCGTTAACCGGAGTGTATTCCATATTACCATCAGTAAATGTAAACCAATGCACTTTTCTGGTATCCGAATTGCTTTCGGATGACCGTCTGGGAGGTGGAGCTGCCGTAGATAGAAGCTGGGCAGCAATGGATCAGCTTAAAAAGATAAATGACGATATGTTCCCGGATTTCTGGAAAAAAATGTATCAGGGGATTTTCCGTTCCAATATGCTGCTGGAAACTCTCGATGTGGTAAAGACATGGGAAAAACCGGAGTTGAAGGATCAGATAGCCGCTGAAGCCCGATTTCTGCGTGCTTACTTCTATTTTGAATTATGCCGTATGTTTGGAACGGTACCTTTGGTTCTGACGACAGAAGCTGTGAATAATCCGCGGGCCGAAGCCAGGGAGTTATATGCTCAGATGGCGGATGATTTGAAATATGCCATTCAGACGTTGCCGGATAAAAAATATGAAGTAAAAGACAGCCAGTTGGGACATGCAACGAAATGGGCTGCCGAATCATTGATGGCACGTGTCTATTTATTTTATACCGGATATTATAAGCAGGACGCCCTGCCATTGACTGAAGGCGGTTCTGTGACAAAACAAGAAGTGATCAACTGGTTGGATGACTGTATTAATAATAGCGGTCATGGGCTGGTTTCCAATTTTGGTAATTTATGGCCTTACGCAAATTCCGCTACGGCTCCTGATTATAAGTTCGCTACAGATAATAACCTGAGTTGGGTGGGAGATGACCTGAATAACGAAACGATCTTTTCCATTAAATATTCTGCAATGGGAAATCATTCTACCAGTATTTATTATGGAAACCAACCGGTACTTTATTTCTCCATTCGTGAACAACCGAATTATGAGAATATATTTCCGTTCGGACAAGGTTGGGGAACAGGACCGGTCAGTACAAATCTGATAAGCGACTGGGAGATAAGCGAACCAAATGACTTCAGGCGTGCCGCTTCTATCTTGGACGTAAACGATCCGGATGAGAATATAAAAAGTTATACCTGGGGAGCCAGTATGCAGATACAGGAAACAGGTTATTGGCAGAAGAAGTATATCGCAATAAACGCACATCAGGCAAAGTCGGACGGAACGACAGCTTGTGTAAATTACAGTTGCATATTGTATGGACGAACTCCTGACTTCCAGATCGATAACACACAGGATCAGGTGATCATCCGCTTTGCAGATGTATTGCTGATGATGGCAGAGTTGAAACAGGATGTCAGTTATTTGAACCGGGTACGTGAACGTGCCGGTTTAACCCCTCTGGCTGCTTATACGGATAGGGCATTGCAGAATGAACGCCGTTGGGAACTAGCCTTTGAAGGTTCCCGTTATTATGATTTGCTTCGTTGGGGCATTGCAGGCGAATCCCTTGAAAAACAGAACGGCGTAAAAGTTAAGAATAATGGAGTGGATGATGTGATGAATATGGGTAATCTGACACAACGTATCCAGGAAACGGGAGGATTCATGCCTATACCCAAAACACAGATTGATTTATCGGCCGGCGTACTTGAACAAACTCCGGGATGGGGTAATGATGCATTGTATTAATCAAACAGTTAAATGAAATTATATGAAAAAGATAATATTCGCTCTTTTTTCGCTGCTGGCAATGTTTCAGTTGTCTTGTAATCCGATAGAAGAGGAGCATAAACAAGGTAGTGTGATCGCGGAAAGCGAGTTGAAGTTGGATGTATATCCGCTGACAGAGGGAGGAAATAAGATTGTTATGATCAATAATACTCCGATGGTCGGATCTCATTGGAATTATGGTTCAGGCATCTCTGTGCGTCAGCAAGATACGGTACTGGTCCCGTTTTTGGGTGAGAAAGAGATCGTTTTCACCGGAATATGTGCCGGAGGAACCATTTCTACGACCCGTAAGGTGACCATTGACAATATTCTTTATCCGATAGAAGATGAATGGGCCATTTTTGCAGGAACGGATAAAAATGGTAAGGACTGGATGTGGGATTATACAAGTCCGGACGATGTCGTTTGGGGAAATGGCGGCTATCCCGGAAATACCGCTCCGGCCTGGGCAACGATCAAGGCGGGAGATATGGATGATCAAGATCCGGAAGTCGGGAAAGACGGCGTTATGCATTTCGACCTGAACGGTGCTGCCAATTTTACGAAGATAAGTCAGACCGGAAAAGTTGTGGAGAAGGGTAGTTTTAAGTTTGATATGACTAAACAAAAGGTGATGGCTGACGGAACTCCCTGGTCTATCGGTACATTGACAATTGTGGACGGAACGATCCTGAAAGGAGTTTCTCCGAACGAAGGAGGGAAAACGGTTCATGAATTTGACATTCTGAAGTTGACCGAAGATAAATTGGTCCTGGCGCATGTCTTGTCTAATGGTTGGGAAGCGTGGTTCTGGTGTTTTAAAGTGAAAAAATAAGAAGGAAAGGTGTGATAGATCATGAAAAAGATAGTTCTGCTTTGTATTTTATTCTGTCATTGCGTTTTAGCTTCGGCCCAATATGAACGGGCTGAGCGATGGGAAGAAAAGATTCAGGAGTTAAGGGATAAAAACAGTAAGGAAGGAATCCAACAAGGTTGTGTTTTATTTATAGGTAGCTCTACGTTTACACGATGGGGAGATACACAGAAGTATTTCCCAAACTCGGTGGTTGTGAACAGGGCATTCGGTGGTTCCATGATGTGCGATCAGATCTATTTTTTCGATGAAGTTGTCAAGCCTTTTAATCCTCGCCAGGTCGTTATCTATGAAGGCGATAATGATTTGAATGAGACGGAGACTACTCCTGAACAGTTTATGGAAGATGTCATTTGTATGAGCCGTCTCATTCATTATCATTATCCGGAATGCCGTATTCTGCTTGTTTCCATCAAGCCTTGTCCGGCCCGGGTGAACTCTTTTGAGAAATACAAGAAAGCCAATCGACTGATGGAAGAATATGCTGCATTGTATGATTATATGGATTATGTAAGTGTCTGGGATAAATTTGTCGATGAGAATGATTGCCCTATTATGGAATACTTCAAAGAAGACCATATTCATATCACTCCTGAAGCATATCTTCTTTTTAAAGAAGTGATGGAAGATAAATTGTTGAAAAAGTAGGTAAAACTATGATAAAGATATATTGGTTATGTTTGCTGGCATTCCTGTTGATCGGAGCGTCAGTACAGGGGCAGAGTAACTTGAATTTCGGACGGACCGTCAGGCAACAGGCTGATGAACTTCCCCGTTCAAAAGCCGGAAAGATTATAACGGAAAGGAAAACCTACCAAGCTGTATCCGGACAGTTACAAAAGGATGAAGAAGGTAATTTCCTGCTTTCCGGCGGTTGGGAGATGATCGAAGGATATAAGCTGGCAGGAAAAGGTATGTCTTTGTGGGATACCCGGACAAATGCCGATGAATGGTATAATGCGGTTGTGCCGGGAACGGTCCTTACCACACTGGTCGAACAGTCGGTATATCCGGATCCTTATTATGGCCTGAATAACTTACTGATACCGGATACGCTTTGCCGTATGGACTGGTGGTACCGCATCTCATTCGAGATACCTCAGACGATGAAGGATACGGACTATCAGATATTACTGAACGGTATCAACTACAAGGCGGATATCTGGTTGAACGGCATCCGCCTGGGTACAATGAACGGAGCCTTTAAAAGAGGCTTGTTTCCCGTGGCCGGTTTGTTGGATAAACAGGGAATGAATACATTAGCCGTTCATATTTTTCCACCCAATAATCCGGGTATTCCGTTTGAAGAGAATAAGGAATGGTTTGGCGGTAATGGTGGTGCCCTTTGTCTGGACGGACCGACTTTTATCTCTTCGGAAGGATGGGACTGGATACCCGGTATCCGGGACAGGAATATAGGTATCTGGCAGGATGTCAGACTGGTTCCGGTAGGTGATGTCCTGATGGAAGATCCTCAGGTCATCACAGATCTGCCATTGCCGGATACGACTTATGCCGATATTAAAATTAAAACGCGGTTGGTGAATACAACCCCTGAGACACAAACGGTTTCCGTGAATGGAAAGATAGGAGATATCTCTTTTTCACAGGAAGTAATACTGAAACCTTCCGAACAAAAAAATATAAGTTTCACACCGGAGCAATTCGGACAACTCCGTATCCATAACCCTGCTTTATGGTGGCCGAACAGTTATGGGGCACAGGCTTTGTATAAATTATCCCTGACTGTGGCTCAAGAGGATCAGGTAAAGCAAAAGAAAGAGATCCGTTTTGGTATCCGGGAACTTTCTTATGAACTGATGGCACAGACAGCCGAAAAGGAAAATATACGTTTTCAGTATAGCCCTACGGATGTAGAGGAAGGAAGATCTTTGTTTGATTATAAGAAACGTGTACCGGTGGAGAACCCGGCTTTTTCTTCGATAGTCATTCCTTCGTTAACTGACGGAGCAATACAATATCTCCAGAAGGAGACCACTCAGCCGGAAAATCCTTTCCTGACTATTTGTGTAAACGGAAAGCGTATCTTCTGCCGCGGGGGAAACTGGGGAATGGATGATGGTATGAAACGGGTAACCCGTGAACGGTTGGAACCTTATTTCCGTTTGCATAAGGAAGCCAATTTTACCATGGTGAGAAACTGGACCGGAGAATCTACGGAAGAATTGTTTTATACTCTTTGTGATGAATACGGTTTGCTCGTTTGGAATGACTTTTCCATTTCGACTCAGGGATACAACCTGGAACCGTTGGATGATGAATTATTCCTTGCCAATGCCCGGGATATTGTCCTTCGTTTCCGTAATCACCCCTCTATTGCCATCTGGTGTCCGCGTAATGAAGGATATGCTCCGGAAATATTGGAAGACGGTTTTCAGAAGATAATCAATACCGTGGATGGTACCCGGCATTATCACGGGAACTCCAGGGATTTGAATCTTTGTTCAAGCGGTCCGTGGCACTACATTGATAATCAGCTGGAGTATCTGACCGGAAAAGCGGATGGTTTCAGTACGGAGTTGGGAGCACCGTCCGTACCGACCGTCGAAACTCTTCGCAAATTTATACCGGAAGAAGATCTATGGCCTATCGGTGATGTTTGGTATTACCATGATTTACACTATGAAAGTTTCGATTGGAAGAACTATATCCGTGATGTGGAAAAGTTAGGACAGGCTCCGTCACGTAATGCGGATGAATTCTGTTCACGTGCCCAGTTCATTAATTATAATCTGTATCGTAATATGTTTGAAGCTTGGAATCAGAAAATGTGGAACTATGCCAGTGGTCTGTTGTTATGGATGAGCCATCCGGCATGGCCAAGTATGATCTGGCAGACTTATTCATATGATTATGAGACGCACGGTTCATTCTATGGAGCGAAGAAAGCCTGCGAACCGATACATGTCCAATGGAATTCAGTAAACAAAAAACTACAGGTCGTTAATACGACACTTGAAAACATGCCGGGTGCGAAAGCCTTATTTAAGGTGTACGATCTGAAAGGAAAGCAATTGTATGAGAAAAAGATCTCTGTGGAGTTAGAAGCAAACAAGCTGACGGACTGTATGGAAATTACTTTGCCTCCGGAAATCAGAGACGTTTCGCTCGTCCGGACCCAATTATCTGACCGGCGGGGAAAGATCGTTTCGGAGAATGATTATTGGATCAACCCTTCCGAACCAACCGATTTCTCTGTTTTACAGGAAGGAGGAAAATCAGAACTCCGCATAAAATGGAATACACCGAAGATAAAGGATAATAAGATATTGATCCGGGCAGAGATAAAAAACAACTCGCAAAAGATCGCTACCGGTATCAAAGTGAATGTGCGGGACAAGGAATCGGGAAAGTCGCTATTGCCGGTATATGTTTCTGATGGTTATTTTAACCTGCTACCGGATGAACATAAACAGGTCAGTATAGAAATTCCCGAAAATCTGGCCGGCAAGGAGTTTTACGTATCGGCTGATGAATGGATCAGATAATGAAGAAAATCAATGTGACAAAATAATGATTATGAGAACAAACAAGGTTTTTATACCCGAAGTCTTTTTTACCAATGATTGTCTTACAGGAGAAGATGTTGTGAAATCAACTCGTGTATTGGGTGATCTGGACGGGGTATTCCAGGATAAAGAGGCATATGGGAAGATGAATAAAGAACAGGCCGTTTATCATGTCAGCAGTTATCTCCCGGTTTTGGAGAATACCCCCGGTGGCCTGTTCATGGGTATTACGACACTTTATCCCGGTAAGGTCGGGCAGGAGTATTTTATGACGAAAGGACATTTCCATTCCAACAGCGATCGGGCAGAGTTTTATTGGGGGGTGGAAGGTGAAGGCTTCCTGATCCTGATGGATGAACGAAGGAATGTATGGGCTGAACGGATGTTTCCGGGAAGTCTTCATTACATCCCGGGGAAAGTCGCACACCGGGTAGCCAATACCGGGTATCAGAAATTGGTATTTTCCGCCTGCTGGCCTTCTGATGCCGGACATGATTATGCGACAATTGCCGATGCAGGGTTTGCCCGGCGTCTGGTGGATGTAAACGGAGTTCCTACTTTAGTTTAAAAGGATATGATTAAATATACTATTGGAATCGATTTGGGAGGTACCTTTATAAAGATCGGCTTGATCCGCTCCGGTAAAATTCTGCATTTTACTGTTTTACCGGCAGACTCGGAAAAAGGACTTCGGATCAATCTACCTAAAATAAAGGATGCAATCAATAATTTGCTGCATAACAACGAAGTGCATACTTCTGAGTTGGCGGGAATCAGTCTGGCATTTCCCGGTATCGTGGATGTAAAACACTGCCAGGTGCTTGCTACGAACGAAAAATATGATGATGCGTGTGAGTTGAATCTACAACTTTGGTGTGAGTTGAATTGGGGAGTCCCTTTTTATATGGACAATGACACCCGGATGGCGACAGTTGGAGAATGGGAGTGCGGAGCGGCTCGGGGACTGGATAATGTTGTCATGATGACGATCGGAACCGGGATAGGCACCGGAGTCATTCTGGATGGCCGTGTCCTGTATGGTGAACATTATCAGGCAGGTTCGTTAGGCGGTCATTTTGTTGTCGATTATAAAGGACGAAAATGCAGTTGTGGAAATGTCGGATGCGTAGAAGCGCTTTCTTCATCCTTTTTTCTTTCTTCTATTATAAAGGATAATACAAAATTGACAGCTTCGTTCAGGGACAAGGCTGACTGTTATGACTTTGAAGAAATATTTAGTCTGGCATCCCGGGGAGATATCGATGCTTTGCTTGTGAGAAACGAATGTATGGATGTATGGAGCGCTGCAATTGTGACCTATATACATGCTTATGATCCACAGGTCATTGTGCTGGGAGGAGGAATTATGAAAAGTAAAGATGTCATATTGCCTTATATTCGTGAACGGGTGGAACGGCTGGCCTGGTGTCCCACGGAAAAAGTAAAGATTGTAGCATCGGAATTAGGAGATAATGCAGCAGTGTTGGCGGCAGAATATAGTTTTACCAATAAAAGAAGAAAGAATGAAATTTTATCTGCCTGATCGTTCCGGTCACGATTTTGTATTTGATCCCGGACTCGATATAAAATTAACCGGAGATCCGATAGGCTTTTCTTATGGTCCCGGAATTTTCGGACCAGAGGTAGAAACACGCAGGTTGAAGGATATTTCCGGGAGTTTGATGAACCCTGATTGTGATGGTCCTGATATAGTCTATTCGATAGCCATGGATGTCGGTAAAGTCGTGCATCGGGAATTACTGAAATCCATGCATCTGCTATACGGAGTTGTAACGTATGCAGCCGGTAAGCTGGGGACGGAACCTATCCGTAGCCAGGGACATATTCATAAAGTATCCCCTTTCAGTAACTGGTCTACTCCGGAAGTGTATGAGATATGGTCCGGTGAGGCGATTATTTATATGCAGGAATATGCCGGAGACAGTCCCGGACGCTGTTTCGCCGTTTATGCCGGACCGGGAGATGTAGTAGTAGTTCCTCCTTACTGGGTACATGCTACTATCAGTGCAAATCCGGACAGGCCGTTGACCTTTGGTGCCTGGTGTGACCGTGAATATGGGTTTGTGTATGATGATGTTAGAAAACATAAAGGTATAGCCTGGTATCCGGTGTTCGACGGATCGGATGAGATTCAGTGGCAGGTTAATCCTTACTATCTGAAATCGGAATTGATATGCAAATCTCCGTCGGATTATTCGATGTTGGGGATAAAAAAAGATAAATCTATTTATCGTACTTTTGAGGAGGAACCGGATACTTTTCTGTTTGTCCCGTCTCCGCAGATAAAAGAAGATTGTTGGAAGGAATTTGTTCCGTAGAAACATTTATATATAAATTTAATACCATGAAAACAGCGCATAACAGGATGTTGATTTATGTCATAGCCATTATTGCGGCAACCGGAGGTCTGCTTTTTGGCTTTGATACGGGAGTGATATCGGGAGCTATTCCTTTTTTCCAGAAGGATTTTGGAATAGACAACGGAATGGTTGAACTGATTACGTCGGCAGGGTTGTTGGGAGCCATCCTGGGGGCTTTGTTCTGTGGTAAACTGACGGACCGGTTAGGACGCAGAAAAGTGATTTTGGCATCTGCCGTTATTTTTGCGGTTGGGGCAGTCTGGTCAGGGATTGCTGCCGATGCCTGGAATTTAGTATTAGCCCGTCTTTTTCTGGGAGTAGCCATAGGCGTTTCCTCTTTTGCCGTTCCTTTATATATAGCTGAAATTTCACCGACAAAAGTGAGAGGTACGCTTGTCTCCATGTTCCAGCTAATGGTTACGATCGGGGTGTTGGTCTCTTATTTATCAGATTTGTATTTTGCGGATGAAAGCGATATGACTTGCTGGCGGCCGATGTTTTATGTGGGAGTTATTCCGGCTTGTATCCTTTTGATTGGTATGTTTTTTATGCCGGAAACTCCGCGTTGGCTGATGAGTCAGGGAAGGCATGACGAGAGTATCCGCATTCTGAACAGGATAGAAGGGGAAGAGCAGGCAAAGATTTCTTTTCGGCAGATGCAGGAGGAGATAAAAAGAAGTGGAGCGGAGAAGTCCGGGTGGAGAGAGCTTTTACAGCCCTGGTTGAGGACACCTCTTATTATTTGCATAGGGATTATGTTCTTCCAGCAATTTGTCGGGATCAATACAGTGATCTATTATAGCCCTAAAATCTTTCTGATGGCAGGTTTTGACGGGGCTGTTGCTGCTATATGGGCCTCTGTCGGGGTTGGATTGGTCAATGTTATTTTTACGGTTGTGTCTGTCTATTTTGTCGACCGCCTGGGAAGAAGAAAACTTTATTTTATAGGATTATCCGGAATTGTCGTTTCGCTTTTACTGTTAGGCTTGTGTTTTGTTTATGTAAATCAGTTGGGCGATTCTGTAAAATGGGTGGCTATTTTACTTATATTCTGTTATGTAGCATTCTTTGCCATCAGTATAGGACCTCTAGGATGGCTGATTATTTCGGAAATCTTCCCGTTGAAGTTACGTGGGCTGGGAGCTTCCCTTGGTTCACTTTCCGTCTGGCTTTTTAACAGCATTGTCTCATTTACCTTCTTTAAGATCGTAAAAGCGCTGACAATACCGGGAAAAGAAATCCTTATGGAAGGAGAGGACCTGGGGAATCCTGCCGGTGCTTTCTGGTTTTACGGAGGGATTGCTTTTCTTGCGCTGATCTGGGGGTATTTTTATGTTCCTGAAACAAAGGGCGTCTCTCTGGAACAAATAGAAAGTTTCTGGCGGAAGAGGGAAAGTCCCCGTAAGCTGAAATAATTCTTATATTTGTAGGGAACATAAAAATGTAGCCAATGACAGAGAAAGAAAAATGCCGTCAGGGTTTGTTGTATGATGCCAACTACGATGCTGAATTGTTGTCGGATCGTGAGAAAGCGAAAGAACAGCTTTACGATTATAACCGTCTGCGTCCTTCTCAGCAGGAGGAAAAGACGCAATTACTGAAATCTTTTTTGGGTAAAACAGGAAACAACCTGATCATCGAACCGCCTTTTGCCTGCGATTACGGATATAATATTGAAGTAGGAGAGAACTTCTATGCGAATGTAAACCTGGTTATCCTGGATGGGGCTAAGGTCTGTATCGGTGACAATGCTTTTATTGCCCCGAACGTTGGAATTTATACTGCCGGTCATCCGTTGGATGCAGAGCAGCGAAACCGTGGTCTTGAATATGCTCGTCCCGTAACTATCGGACATAATGTCTGGATCGGTGCCGGTGTAAATATCCTGCCGGGAGTAACCATCGGTGATAATACTGTGATCGGTGCCGGCAGTGTGGTAACAAAAGATATTCCATCGAATGTATTGGCGGTAGGGAATCCTTGCCGGGTGGTCAAAGAGATAAAGTGATTTCAAAAAAAACATCGTTCCGGTGATACTTGATGATCTGCGGAACGATGTTTTTTCAGATGGAGATATAAAAACTTACAGTTAGCGTACCAGCGGTTGCCATTTCATATAGGTTCCCGTTCGCCACAGCCATTCCATCGGGCCATAACGGAAACCTTTCAGCCAATAATGACTGATTGCAATTTGTATGCCTGTATAAGCAAGGCAAACCAATACGCTCAGGAAAACTCCCAAATGACTCCAATCCAATCCGAAACCGGAAAAGATGAAGACACCGGCCACAGACTGTACGATATAGTTTGTCAACCCCATACGGCCGTAACTGACCAACGGTTCTACAGCCCGTTGTACTTTTTGTGAACGATAAACTTCCATTACAATGATTACCCACAGATAAGCGGTCAGCAGATTGATCAGATTGGTGGTAGTCGATCCCATCCATGAATAGAAAGAAACTTCTCCCCAGGCAACCGCCGGAATATAAGGTCTCGCTACGTAAAGCAGACCTAATAATACGAGGGCTGCCAATGCCCAGCGATTTAACCGTTTCCGGAATTCATCCATACGTTCGAATAAACGGATACGCCCTACAATAAGCCCTAAGATAAAAAGTCCTAAAGTCTGGTAAATACGTCCGCTCGATACCTGGAATCTCATTTTACCGACCAGTCCGCTCCAGGCGTTATTCTTTATCGTTTCAGATAAAGTAGGAACTTGCCGGGGACCTGTTGGACGGGATGCAGGTCTGGCAGTAACCTGTTCCACCTGCTCTATAGCCGGTGCCGTCAGACTTTTATAGACTACCGGTACAAGTGAGGCGCCTCCCAGGAAAAGAAACAAGGTGATACCTGCCAGTAATTTCGTCGGCCATTTATACATTAATACCAGCACGAAACCTAATATCGCATATATCAGCAAGATATCCACACGAACAATCAAACCATGCAAATAGCCAATCACTGCCAGTAATAACAATCTCCACAAGAAACGTTTCCGGAAATCGAGCCCTTTCTTTGCCGCCCGGTCCATCTGGATAAAGAAACTTAAACCGAACAGGCAAGAGAAGATAATGAAGAATTTGCCGAAAACCAGATAATTTATAAACCATCTGAAAATCTCATTCAGCGTTCCTTCCCATGGGAACATTGCTTGGGGGGCCATTGTCCCTATCGCTCCAAAATGTTGCATGGCATGAATCAGGCAGATACCGATCAGTGAAAAACCACGCAGGGCATCAATTACTGTAATACGTGCGCCGGGTGAGGTTGATGTCTTATTTATTTCCATTTTATTCGTTTGTAATTAATTTTCATTGACTCTGTTTGATTCTCAACAACCATGCTTCTACATCATCTGGACCATTCGGCATATCTATCCCGGCATCATCATTTTGTGGTTCACGGATATTCTCGGGATCGAGATCTTCGGGTAATGTTGCCGGAATATGAATAGACTCAGGCGTTACCTTATAAATCTTTTGCATCGATTCGTTCAGGTAAGTCGTAGCACCGTAAGTAATAAACGGAATGATTACCTTATTGCCTAAATCATAATTTTCGAGGAATGTACAGACCACCATCGCCGGTTGATGCCACCAGCAAGGTGATCCGACGAATATCGTGTCGTATTGTGCAATCGCCTCTTTGTCGGGAAGGTTTGCTACACCGGGGCGCAGGTCGTTATATGCTTCGTTTTGTATCCGTTCGGTATCATCATAAGGATTCGTCGCATACGGATCGGCTGCATTAATACGGTATATGTCAGCTCCGGTCAGTTCGGTAATACGTTCGGCTATCGCCTGTGTCGTGCCGGTTGCCGAGAAATAGGCCACTAATGTTTTACTGTTCCCGGAAGGCAGGTCGGAAGACTCTGGCTGTTCCGTATCCGGAAAAGAGGTATCATTATTCTCTGAGCAGGCACTTATTGTTGTTGCGGAGAAAAGTAAAAGCGAGATTAATAATAAGTTTTTCATACTGTTCTATTAAGATGTTATTTGTCTAATTTATTTTCATGCAACCATTCAGCCAATAAATCGGCTATCTTGACATTATTAAGATCGGACATCATACTATTATTCTTTATAATCATTATATTCTTCATCTGTCACCGGATCATACCATTCGGTCGCACCCAGTGAAACCTTTGTGTTGATGGCAATATGTGTAAACCCGCTGTCGGGGGCCGCACCGTGCCAATGTTTCACATCAGGAGCAATAGCTATAACATCTCCGGGTTTAAGAACCTGAATCGGTTTCCATTTTTCCTGATAATATCCTTTACCGGCAGTCGCAATCAGAATCTGGCCTCCCGGATGTGAATGCCAGCTGTTACGGGCTGACGGTTCAAATATGACATCGGACACTACCACGTCAAATGTTTTGCTGTCGGTCATCAGACGTTGCAGATAAGCCGTTCCATTGAAATTTACTCCTTCTATGGCATTTCCCTTCGGAAATATCGCCGTCACCAAAGATGTATCGGCAGTTGCAGTTGCCGTTTTATCGGCTTGTTTGGAAGTGCAGGCGCTTAATATGGCAACCCACAGCACTAATATACTTATTTTCTTCATATTGGATATTTATTTGAGGGGTTATTTATTTCTACTTTTATTTATCTGGTACAAAATTACCTGATATAAACCATCCGGAACAGGCATAAATTACTGATTCATGTATAATTATTACTGATATGAGTAAATGTGTCTAGTTTGCCTGATTACAAAAGCGCACGCAGTAATTGAGTAGCAACTCGATATGCGAAGCGATGATCGATGCGCTGTGGCGGTCGATGGCATGATGCAATTCAGCCCTGATCTTTTGGAGACTGTCCGATATGATCTGTTGCTCATGTTCTGATAGCGGTCCCCGGCAGCGGCAACGTGTCGGATAACTATCGATACGTCCCTCTAATGATGTCTCATATAACAGATCGGGATGGAATATAATACCCGTATAGCCATTGGTCGAACGATGTTCGAGCGATGGGATTTCTACCATTTCTCCGGGATGAATGAGGCGGAGTTTGTCTTTTCCGGAATATTGATTTCCGTCTAACGTTACATAATACAAAAGTCCGTAAAAATCACACGTCATACGAATATCGCGGTTCAGATTTGCGTTCGACAGGTCAATTATACTAATCAACGGATGCAAGGTTTCCCGCCCCGTCAATTTGTTAAACTGATCGATCGTCATAAATTCCCTATTATTCATTTATTCTGTTGTCATTTAATTATTATTTAGCATACTACAAAATTACCGTGTCCGAAAAGATTCTATATGATACGAATTACGGATATACGTATAATTATTACTGATCGGATCTTATAACTCACAGATATTTATTACATTTGTCGAAAACATAAATCACGAACCGGCATGGATAAAATCATAAAACTGAATACGGTTAAAGACTATAATGACTTTCTGGGTATCGAAACACCGCATCCGTTGGTCAGTGTGATCGATGCGTCAAAGATCAGTCCGTTACGTCATGTACGTAAGAATATTGGTTTTTACGTCGTTTACCTGAAAGATATTCAATGTGCCGATCAGATCAAATACGGAAGGAATTATTATGATTTTCAGGAAAATACCCTGGTGTTTGCTGCTCCCGGACAAGTGATCGGCAATGACGATACAGGAGAAGAATTTCAGCCAATGGGATGGTGGCTGACCTTTCAGCCCGAATTATTGCACGGCACACATCTCGGACATCATATGCAGGACTACACTTTCTTTTCCTACGCCGTAAATGAAGCGTTGCATCTCTCAAAGCAGGAACGCCAGACCATAATAGATTGCATGATGAAGATCGACGAGGAGATCAGGGAGGCGAAGGACAAACACAGTAATTTAATTATTTCTTCGGCCATCGAGTTGTTGCTTAACTATTGTGTCAGGTTCTATGACCGGCAATTCATCACTCGTAAGAAGGCAAATAAAGATACGTTGACCGATTTCGAAAAGTTACTGAATGACTATTTTACGTCCGGAAAACCTTTATCCATAGGAACTCCTACCGTTGCTTATTGTGCGGATCAGTTGCATTTGTCTGCTAATTATTTCGGTGACTTAATCAAGAAAGAAACCGGAACGTCCGCCCAGGAATATATTTTGGTAAAAACAATGGCTGTTGCAAAAGAACTATTAGCCGATCCGTCAAAGTCGATCAGTGACGTTGCTTATGCGTTGGGTTATCAATATCCCCAATATTTCAGCAAAGCCTTCAAACGGGTTATCGGATGTTCACCGAATGAGTATAGGACATCGGCTAAGGTATTGTCTTGAGTTTTATGGATAGAAGAGGTACGGAGAGTACCCTATAACCCTTAACCTCAAAAGCTATAGTATCTAACCCCAAAAGCTTAATACTTTAACGGCAAAGCCTATTACTTTTGCAAACTATCACCTCGGTGACGTTCCAGCATCATCCCGATGATATTTCATTGTCACCGGGATGACAATTCGGATAGCCGCCTTTTTTCATAACTAATTGCCGGGAACCGTCTTTTTCTCGATTATATATCCTATCTTTGGAAAAGTAACTTTAAGCAATACAAAACAATGGCTGTAAAATATAGACTACGCAAACGCCCGACCAATCTCTCCAAAGATATCGAAGATGGTTTCTATCCGCAGGTGATCCGTTCGGACAATGTCGATTCAAAAGGATTGGCTTCTTATGTGACCGGTGATCATGGATTCCGCAGTGCCGCCATGCTCGGAGCAATCGAACAAATCAAAGAAGGAATCATCAGCCTGCTGGAGGACGGCAACAGCGTGTCGATCAGCGGATTGGGAACATTTACTTTGACGGCACAGTCGAGGCTGGTGAAAGATCCCAAAGAGATACGTGCCGGATCTATCTCCGTGAAAGATGTCGTGTTTAAAGTTTCACCCGAACTCATGCAACGCCTGAAGTCTGTACAATTTGAAAGGGAATAATGTGATGATACGTACCGTTAAACTGGATATCCGGAAAGGGGAGTATCTGTCGGATGCCCTTCGCCGCCACGGAAAAGAAAATATACCGACACGGGTGATACTGAACAAGGTATTGCCCGGATTGGGAGCTACCTATTGCGAGATCATGTCTCCCCGTTCCTCTATTATCATCGAACCGAACGTGCCGGTGATCGTCGGGAAGATGGAGAAACATAAGAACCTGCTGGGTATTTACCGCGGTGTCAAGACCGATGAGGTGGCGCGCCATATCCGCAAATATCCCGGCTGCTGCAAGATCATGGTGACACCCGAAAGTTTCTGGAAGGTAAAGCAGGCGATGGAGGATGAAGGTGTCGATATGTATAAGGACTTTTTCATGTTGTTCGACGAATGCGAGAAGATTATCCAGGATAACGATTTCCGCGAGACGATAGAGGCGCCACTCGACGACTTTTTTCTTTTCCGGCAGATGGCATTTGTCAGTGCCACGCCAATCCTGCCCCGCGATCCGAGATTTGAGGAACATGGTTTCACCGAACTACGTATCGAGCCGGCTTATCCGTATCGCAAGCCGCTCCGTCTGATTACGACCAATAATGTGGTGGAAGCGTTGGCGGAAGTGCTGCCCGAATGTAAGAGTAAAGTTTGTATCTTCGTCAATTCCATCGATACGATCGAATCGCTTTATAAGGATATGGCGGAGTTGCAAAATTCTGCTACTTTTTGCAGTACCCAGGGCATTGCGAAGCTGAGGCATGTAAAAGACCGGAGCATGCATGACCGGATCGAAGAGTTGAAACGGTATAACTTCTTCACCAGCCGTTTCTTTTCGGCGGTCGATATTGATGTGCGATGTAAACCGGATATCATCCTGCTTTCCGACCTTTACGGAGCGGAGCAGTCGGTGATCGATCCGCGGACGGAAGCGATACAGATTGCCGGCCGTTTCCGTAACGGTTTTCGCAGCCTGACGCATATAACCAGTATCAAGCCTTCGCTGGAGGCAATGAATGCGTCGGAGGTGGACGAGTGGCTGGAGAGTGCCCGGCTGGCCATGACGGAGATCAGGGAAAAGAGTAAAAAGGATAAGCGGCGCGGATACCGGGAGACGTATATGGAGGCAGCCGTCAATCTTACCTATCAGCAGTATGTCTATCAGAATGGAAAGGATAATTATTTCCGGCAGGATAATTTCCGTGAGCAGGAACGGGTAAAGAGCTTGTACCGCTCGGCGGACAGTTTGTTCAATGCCTACCGGGATGTCCCGTTTTTTGAGGTGACGCATGAAGACAAACAATATCCGTTGACCGACAACGACCGTCTGGCCCGTCATCGGCAGACCAGTCGTAAACAGCGTCGTATATTTCTCCTCGAGCAGTTCGAACGGATCGCTTACCTGCGTTTCTCTCCCGACGAGAAAGACCAGGACCGTTACAGCCGTTACCTGGCGCGTATCCTTTCTTCCGAATACGATTGCATGTTCCATGAATGTTATCTCCGCAAAGGTGCTGATTATATCCGGAGCGTCGACTTCAAAGACAGCGAAATCAAACGGGCAGTAGAGGAAGCCGGTACCACTGTCTTCCGTAAAAAGCAGCAACTGAAGGAGATCGTGGAGAAGCAGTTCCGGGTAGGAGAGACCTATTCGCGTTCAGATTTGTCTGTAATCCTGACGGCTGCTTATCGCAAAGTCGGTCTGCCTGTTAATAAACGGGTGAGTGCTACGCAGTTAAAAGATTATTTCGAAATAAAAGAAGTGAATATTACTTCCGGACGTTTCCTGAAGATTGTTGGGAAAAAGTAGAGGGGAGAAGCTGGATTAAAAATTGTCAGACGTGTGAATAATAAAGGAATATCTCTATCTTTGTAAAGAAATAAATAGATTATAGCATGAAGAAAGCTAAACCATATTCACAGCCAGATCCAACAGTGGAAAATGTATCAGAGCCTGTTGCCGTTTATGTAAATGCTCGTGAGGCTATACTAAAAATGGAAGCAGTGGAAGCAATTATGGGCCTTCAGGGTGAGGAACTATTGGACAAAGCCTTGCGTTATTTGCGTGCTCTTAGTAATTCGGTTTCAGTGTGTGTTGAATTGGAAGAAGAGGAGACTTATATGGTACATGAATCTGTTATTGACGGTTTGAGAGAATTAGGAGAACGAAAAGCCGGGCATATCCAGGGCAAACAGAAAACTCTTCAGGATTTAATCGATGAACTTTAAAATCATACAATATCCGGAAGATACGTATGCGCATTTGTTCTAAGAATAAGGGAAAAAGTGGAGGTGCCAGGGTTATTACTTATTTAATAAAAACATCTTTAGATGAAGGTGTAATCAATTTGGTTACTATTTATGATAAAAGTGATCGGGAGTCTATATCCATAAAGGAGATAAACTCATTATTAGTGAAATGTAACCTGCTTTGATCTTTATTGGAGTGATATAAAAATTACAAATGTTAATTATGACAAACTCGAGAGCGAAAGTAGGTACTTTTTACCCCTGGTTGTAAGCTGTTTTCTTTGTAATCTCCTGGAAATGAGCTATGACAAACTTTTTGCTGCCCCCTATAAAACAAAGAAAATATATTTGTCATTACAAGGCTATGAATGATTGTCTATATCGGATAATATTCGTTCGATTGTTTTTTGTAGAGGAGGAAGGTTGCTATAAATAATATAAAAAGGAGTTGCATTCCTTGACACAACTCCTTTTCATATTATTAAATCCTATATCTTATTCCCACTCAATAGTCGCATTGGGTTTCGGAGACATGTCGTAGCAAACGCGGTTTACGTTCTTTACTTCTTTCAGGATACGGTCGGTGATTTTCATCAGGATAGGCCAGTCTACCGGTTCGATGGTGGCTGTCATGGCGTCTACGGTGTTGACAGCGCGGATGATAACAGGCCAGTCGAAAGAACGGGCATTATCCCGTACGCCAACCGATTTGAAATCAGGAACAACAGTGAAATATTGCCATACCTTCTTGTCCAATCCGGCAAGCTGGAACTCTTCGCGTAAGATGGCATCAGCTTCACGAACGGCTTCCAGTCTGTCACGGGTGATAGCTCCCAGACAACGTACACCTAGTCCGGGACCAGGGAACGGCTGACGGTAAACCATTTCATAAGGCAAGCCCAGTTCCAGACCGCAGGCACGAACCTCGTCTTTGAATAACTGACGCAGCGGTTCAACCAGTTCGAACTTCAGGTCTTCGGGCAGACCGCCTACATTGTGATGAGATTTTACCATCTTGGCAGTCTTTGTACCGCTTTCCACGATATCCGGATAGATCGTACCTTGTGCTAAGAAATCGATACCATCCAGTTGACGAGCTTCCTCTTCGAAAACACGAATAAATTCGCCACCGATAATCTTACGTTTTTCTTCCGGATCGGCAACTCCTGCCAGTTTATCCAGAAAACGGTCGGTAACATCTTTATATATCAGGTTCGCATTCAACTGATTTTTGAATACTTCCACTACATCTTCCGATTCACCTTTGCGCATCAGACCATGGTTTACATGTACGCAAACCAGTTTATCGCCGATCGCTTTCAGAAGCAAGGCAGCCACAACGGAACTGTCAACTCCGCCTGACAGGGCCAGCAGGACTTTCTTATCGCCTACCTGACGTCTGACAAGTTCGATCTGGTCGTTGACAAAGTTTGTCATATTCCAGTTTGCTTCCGCTTTGCAGGTGTCGAAAACGAAAGATTTCACAGCCGCTTTGATAGCTTCTATATCGTCGGTGAATTCACCCAGTTTTACTTCACATAATGCTTTGTTGTGGCCGGCAGCCATTACGGGGATACCCAGCGAGTAAATACCCGGATTTACATCGATGGCAATACCGTCGATCACATTGTTCGGACCACCGTTGATGATAATACCTTTTACGTTCGGCAGTGCTTTCAGTTCCTCTACTGTGATGTCGTGAGGATAAATTTCACTGTAAACACCCAATGCACGGATTGCTCTTGCCAATACCGTATTTTCATGACTTCCCAGGTCTAAAATAACGATCATATCTTGTTTCATCGTATTCCTCCTAAAATTATTAAGTTAATTAGATTATCCTTCTTGTGATTTTTTATTCCCACTCTATAGTTGCTGGTGGCTTGGAACTGATGTCGTACACAACGCGGTTCACACCTTTTACCTTATTGATGATCTCGTTGGATACTTTTGCCAGAAACTCGTAAGGCAGTTGTGCCCAGTCGGCTGTCATGGCATCGGTAGAAGTTACGGCACGCAGGGCAACGGTATTTTCATAGGTACGTTCGTCACCCATAACACCGACCGACTGGATAGGAAGCAGGATGACTCCGGCTTGCCAGATCTTGTCGTATAAACCCCATTCGCGCATCAGCGACATATAAATATCATCGGCATCCTGAAGGATACGTACTTTTTCCGGCGTGATATCGCCTAAGATACGGATACCCAGACCAGGACCGGGGAACGGATGGCGTTTGATCAGATGCGGCTGCATACCCAGTTCGATACCGACACGGCGAACCTCATCCTTGAAAAGAAGGCGAAGCGGCTCAACCAGTTTCAGCTTCATCGTATCAGGCAGTCCGCCTACATTATGATGACTCTTGATGACTGTTCCGGTGATGGATAAAGACTCGATAACGTCTGGATAGATCGTACCTTGTCCCAGCCATTTGATATCTTTCAGCTTATGAGCTTCTTCATCGAACACGTCGATGAAACCTTTGCCGATGATCTTACGTTTTTGTTCCGGCTCGGTAACTCCCGCTAATGCTTTATAGAATTTATCTTTTGCGTTTACTCCGATCACGTTCAACCCCAGGTGTTCGTAATCTTTCATTACGTTTTCGAACTCATTCTTACGCAGCAAACCATGGTCTACGAAGATACAGGTCAGGTTTTTGCCGATCGCCTTGTTCAGCAATACAGCTGTAACGGAAGAGTCTACGCCGCCCGATAAGGCCAGAATCACTTTATCGTTACCCAATTGCTCTTTCAGTTCTGCAACCGTCGATTCGATGAAAGAAGCCGGTGTCCAGTCTTTGGCGCATCCGCAGATATTCAGGAAATTGTCTAATAACTTTGTACCGTCTGTAGAGTGGAATACTTCCGGATGGAACTGTACGCCCCAGGTCTGTTCGCCTTCTACATGATAAGCTGCCGCTTTTACATCGTCGGTGCTGGCGATCACTTTGAAGTTATCCGGCAATACAGTGATTGTATCTCCATGAGACATCCAGATCTGAGAGCCGGTGTCGATGCCTTTCAATAGAGGATCTTCATTATTAATGTAGGATAGATTGGCTCGTCCGTATTCACGTGAGTTGGCCGGTTCTACATTGCCTCCGGATGTATAAGCCAGAAACTGAGCCCCGTAACAAATACCTAAAACCGGATACTTTCCACGAATCTCGCTCAGGTCTGCCTTGAAAGCATTTTCGTCGTAAACGGAGTAAGGACTTCCTGAAAGGATTACCCCTTTCACATCGGTTGCATCATGCGGAAATTTGTTGTAGGGAAGGATCTCGCAATACATGTTTAACTCTCTGACCCTGCGGCCAATCAATTGAGTTGTTTGCGAGCCGAAATCAAGAATAATAAGTTTCTCGTGCATGCAGTGTTATTATTTAATTGAGTGGCGCAAAGGTAGTAATTTTATTTAGAAAATTGGTAAGGCACTTCCTATATATAGGTGAATCTGCCGGACGATTTCAATATATTTCTTATGATTTCACAAAAGTTTCAATTAGATAGAATCTTTGTTTCTCTGATATGAAACTATAATGGCATCATATTGGTTGAAAAGAATGATTTAGTTCTTAAAAAATGTATAAACAGACAGGATATGTTTTAATACATCTGATTAAACATTACCTTTGTACGTTCATTTTTAGAAGGAACCGTATGGATACAGAAAAGAAAGAAACGAAGGAAATAAATAAACTCTCATTATTAATCATGGCGGTAGTCGTGTTGATACTGATTATCGCTGGTGCAGGTTACTATATTTATCAGCAGAAACAGCAGATGAATGATTTGGTTGAGGCTTATGACCTGGATAAGCAAACGCTTGAAGATGAGTTTAATGAGTTGTCTATGCAATATGAAGGATATGAATTCAAGGTAGGCAATGACTCCCTGATGAACCTGTTATCCACAGAACAGGCAAAGGTTCAGCGCCTGATGGAAGAACTCCGTACGGTGAAGGCGACAAATACCAAAGAAATTGCCCGTTTGAAGAAAGAACTGGAAACGCTTCGTAAGATCATGCGTAATTATGTTGTTCAGATCGACTCTTTGAACAGAGCGAACGAACAGTTGCAGGTAGAAAAGAAAGAAGCCGTTCAGAAATACCAGCGTGCCACATCACAAGCTGCTACCCTGAAGAAAGAAAAAGAAAAATTATCCGAACGTGTTACTATGGCAAGCCGCCTGGATGCTACCGGTATCACGGTTACTCCGGTCAATTCGCGTGGAAAGCTGGCAAAGAAGATCAAACGTATGGAACGTTTCGTAGTCGATTTCCGCATCGCAAAGAATATTACCGCTCCCGTTGGTGAGAAGACTGTATATGTACGTATTATGAAACCGGACGATGATGTGCTGGTAAAGAGCCGTGCCGATGTTTTCCCCTTTGAAGGAAAGGATATCAACTACTCGATGAAGAAACAGATCGAATATGACGGGGAAGAATATCCCGTTACCATGTATTGGGATATCGAAGAATTCCTTTCTCCGGGAACTTACCGTGTAGATATTTTTATTGACGGAAACCTGATCGGAAAGAGAAACTTCACGTTGGAAGATTAACGAATGGAAACAGACGACCACTTAGCGAAGCTTTTAGCGGATCTCCCGGAATCTCTGGCCCGCGACGAAGTTTTTGTGAGTGAACTGAAGAATATCACTACAGTGGTTGCTGTCGATAAAGGGGATTACCTGCTTCGTACCGGTGAGATTTGCCAGGATGCCTACTTCATCAATAAAGGACTATTCATTAATTTATATGTAAGCGAAAAAGGCGATGAATGCGTAACCGGCTTTTCATCCGACTATCAATATCCTTTTCTGTCCGCTATCGGTTATTTTACCCAGGCACCTTCCGAGTTCGAGATTAAGGCGCTCGAAGCCGGTGAACTGCTAAAACTATCGCGCACCCATATCGAAGACCTTTCTCTGCGTTATCCGTTATTTGCATCGTATTACCAGAATGCGATGCTGACTATCATATCAAAACTTTATTCTATGTTTGCCATCCGCCAGTCGTGCACGGCTGAAGAATTTATCAAATACCTTTACAATCACTACATGTGGATTATGCAGCGTGTACCCGACAAATATATTGCCCAATATATGGGAATCAGCAATGCTTGGTACTGCAAGCTGAAAAAGCGCATCTTTAATTGAATTAATTCAATTTTATATTTAAACTAAACCAGTACTTTTGCACCGATAAATCGTACTTTTGTTTGTGTACGAAGAATATAGGTTTGTCGAATATAAACAATAGGAGATAACCGGTTGTTTTTTATTTAGATAAAGGTGATAAGTTGTTTTAGTGGTTAAAATAAAGTCTCCGGATGAAAAAACAATAAAAAGATGAAACGGATTATTGTATTAGTAGGATTGTTGGTCTGTTCTGGTTATGCAAGTTCCCAACAGACTTTGACATTGGAAGAATGTCGAAACTTAGCTATTCAGAATAATAAGGAATTACAGATGTCCGGCGAAAAGGTAAAGGCGGCCAATGAAGAACGCAAAGCGGCTTTTACTAAATATTTTCCGCAGCTTTCCGCCATGGGAGGATATATGTGGAATCAGAAAGATATCAATCTGCTGGATATGGACGCTTTGAGTGCCAAACTCGGTTCCGCCCTGGGACCGCTTGCCCAACTTCCTGTTTTCGGACAACTAATGGGAGGAATTGACGATGTGCAACATCTGGATGTGCAGAATATCTGGGTGGGAGGCGTTTCGCTGGTTCAACCGGTCTTTATGGGAGGAAAAATTGTCTCCTATAATCAGATTACCAAATATGCCCGTGAATTGGCCGAATCGATGAACGACCTCCAGTTGCAGGAAGTCATTTATAAAACCGATGAAACTTACTGGCAGGTGATTTCGCTGGTCAATAAGAAAAAGCTGGCCGACGCGTATGTCGGGTTACTCCGGAAGATGGACAGTGACGTGACAGCCATGATTGCCGAAGGAGTTGCCACCCAGGCAGACGGACTGTCGGTAAAGGTAAAGCTGAATGAGGCGGAAATGGCGCAGACGAAAGTGGATAACGGTCTGGCTTTGTCGCGTATGCTGCTCTCCCAGATTTGCGGTTTACCATTGGATGAACCTTTGGCGCTGGCAGATGAAAATATAGAGAACTTCCCCGTCCATTCCAGTGACGCTACCGCAAATGTGAATGAAGCGTTTGCTAACCGCGATGAGCTGAAAAGCCTAGAACTGGCAGCTAAGATTTATCAGAAGAAAGAACGGATAGTCTTGGCGGACATGTTACCCAATGTGGCTTTGTCGGCAAACTATCTGGTAACGAACCCGAATGCTTTCAATGGGTTTAAGAATGAATTTGCCGGAATGTTTAATGTCGGTGTGATGATGAAAGTACCTTTGTCCGGTTGGTGGGAGGGTACTTATAAAAGGAACTCCGCCCGTGCTGAAACACGTATCCAGATGTTGCAACTGATGGAAGCCCGTGAAAAGGTCGAGTTGCAGGTCAATCAATCCGTTTATAAAGTGAATGAAGCCAATAAGAAACTGACCGCTTCTTCACGGAATATGGAGAATGCGGAGGAGAACCTTCGCCATGCCAATCTGGGTTTTGAAGAAGGTGTTATTCCGGCCTTAAACCTGATGGAAGCTCAAACGGCTTGGGTATCGGCGCGTTCCAGTCTGATTGACGCTCAGATAGAAGTGAAATTAACGGAAGTTTACCTGTCGAAGGCAATGGGTAAACTGTCGATAGATAAACAGAAGTAATAACAATAAAAATATACAAAGATGAACGAGAATAAAAAGTTTTCGATCAGCAACATGATGTTGGCATTTATCACGGTATTGGTCGTGATTGGATTAGTCGCATTGACCGGTTTCTTTTTGCTTACTCCTCCCGACGATATTATTATGGGGCAGGCTGAAGCCAATCAGGTTCGTATTTCCGGAAAAGTACCCGGACGAATCGAAATGTATCGTTTTGATGAAGGAGATAAGGTAAAAGCCGGTGATACATTGGTGTATCTGAATACACCGGAAGTTCTGGCAAAACTGCAACAGGCGGAGGCCGTTCAAAAGGCTGCCGAAGCACAGAATGCCAAAGCGATCAAAGGAGCCCGTGCACAGGAAATAGCCGGTGCTTACGAGATGTGGCAGAAGGCGCAAGCAGGTTTGGAGATTGCCAAAAAATCATATACCCGTGTTCAGAACTTATATGACAAGGGAGTCATGTCTGCTCAGAAAAGAGATGAGGCCGAGGCAAACTATAAAGCGATGGTCGCTACCGAAAAAGCGGCTAAGTCGCAGTATGATATGGCTCGGGATGGTGCCCGTTCGGAAGATAAGGCTGCTGCGGCTGCCCTGGTTCAACAGGCCGGCGGTGCTGTTGCCGAAGTGGAATCTTATTTGAAAGAGTCGGCTTTGGTTTCACCTATCGACGGAGAGGTATCCGAACGTTTCCCACAAGTGGGAGAATTGGTCGGTACAGGTGCACCGATTATGAATATCACTGACCTGAACGATATGTGGGTGTCATTCAGTGTTCGTGAAGACCTGTTGAAGGATATCAAGATCGGTTCGGAACTGAATGCTTTTATTCCGGCACTCGACAATAAGCCGGTAAAGCTGAAAGTATATTATATGAAGGACATGGGTTCGTATGCCGCCTGGAAAGCTACAAAGACAACCGGACAATTCGATTCGAAGACCTTTGAAGTCCGTGCCCGTCCGCAGGAAAAAATAGCAGACTTACGTCCCGGGATGTCTGTCGTAATGAAGAAAAAAGGAAACGAAATATTATGACATTGAAGCAGAGTTTACATAGTATCTGGAATGTGGCGAAGCGGGAGATACACCGGCTGACATCGAAGCCGATCTATTTCTTCTGTATGCTGATCGCTCCGGCTCTCTGTGTCGTCTTCTTCCTGTCACTGATGCAAGATGGCTTGCCAACCAATCTGCCGATTGCCGTGGTCGATATGGATGGTTCAGCCACTTCCCGTAACCTGATCCGGCAGTTGGATGCTTTTGAACAGACGGAGGTTGTTTATAAGACCGCTACGTTCGATGATGCACGCCGGGAGATGCAAAAAGGAAACATATACGGTATTTTTTATATACCGAAGAACTTTGCAGTGGAGGCAACAACGGGAAAACAACCTACATTGTCTTTCTATACGAACGGTACTTATCTGATTGCAGCCTCCCTGCTTTTTAGGGATATGAAGACCATGTCTGTCCTGGCTGGCGCTTCGGTCGGCTTGCAGACCGGACTGGCGAAAGGATATACGACCGACCAGATTATGGGACAGCTTCAGCCGGTAGTAGTGGATACTCATGCGATCGGTAATCCCTGGCTGAACTATTCCGTCTATCTGAATAATACGATTTTGCCGGGCGTGCTTCAGTTGATGATCTTCCTGGTGACGGTGTTCAGCATCGGTACAGAGATAAAATATTCGACCGCCCGCCAGTGGTTGCAGACGGGAGGGAACTCATTGACGACCAGTCTGCTGGGAAAATTACTCCCGCAAACTGTTATTTTCACCATTGTGGCGTTGATGTGTTGTGCCGCTTTGTACGGTTTCAATGCTTTTCCGCTGAATAGTGGTTGGATGCCGATGATATCGGCAATGATCCTGTTGGTGCTGGCTTCGCAGGCTGTCGGTGTGTTTATGATCGGCGTGTTGCCAACTTTGCGTTTGGGATTGAGTTTTGCCAGTTTGTTCGGTATGATTGCTTTCTCTATTGTTGGATTTTCTTTTCCCGTGTTAGGGATGGATCCGACTTTGCAGGCATTGAGCGACCTGTTCCCGCTTCGTCACTATTTTCTGATTTATGTGGATCAGGCGTTGAACGGCAGGGATTTGTTCTATTCATGGAGTGAATATGTCTGGTTGGCTGGCTTCCTTATCTTACCGTTCTTGATAGGAAAGAATCTGAAGAATGCGTTGCTGTACTTTAAGTATATTCCGTAAAACTGAAAGTAATGAAAAGAGAACATCGTTTACGATATATAATCAAAGAAGGTATACTGGATACCTTTTTTATCTGGAAGGATGAATTGAAGAACGTCTTCAAGGATTCGGGAGTCATGATCTTTTTCTTTCTGGTCCCATTCATCTATCCGCTTTTGTATGCGTTTATCTATAACAATGAGGTGGTTCACAATGCCAAGATGGTGGTGGTGGACCAGTCGGATTCTTATCTGAGTCGCGAATATATCCGTAAAGTAGATGCAACGGCAGATGTAAAGGTTGTTGCCGTCTGTTCGGATATGGAAGAGGCAAAACGGATGATGGATGCGAAAGAAGCATACGGAATCCTGTATTTCCCCAGTGAGTTCAGCAAAAATATACATAAAGGAAAGCAGGCGACAGTTTCGCTTTATTGTGATATGAGTGCTTTGTTGTTTTATAAAGCCTTCTTGTTGGCAACGACTGAAGTTTCGCTCGAGATAGGAAAAGAACTGCGGGCGCAGAATAATCCGTCGTCGACGATAGAACAGGAAAAGATAACGATCAATCCTATTCCGTATGAATCGGTAGCCTTGTTCAATTCGCAGAACGGGTTTGCCAGCTTCCTTGTGCCGGCTATCCTTATTCTGGTTATCCAGCAGACGCTTATTCTGGGTATCGGTATGTTGGGAGGAACGGCACGCGAAAAGAACCGTTTCCACAGTTTGGTTCCGGTAAGCCGTCATTTTAATGGAACGTTGCGTATCGTGTTCGGCAAGTCGCTTACTTATATATTGTTATATATAGTCGTTTGTATCTGGGCATTAGGGGTGGTTCCGAAATTATTTTCATTGCCGCAGGTGGGAGAGCCGTGGACTGTTATGTTGTTTGTTCTGCCTTATCTGTTCGCGTCCATCTTTTTGTCGATGACTTTGTCCGGTTTTATGACAAGCCGTGAGTCGCCGATGCTGGTCTTTGTCTTTACTTCGGTCATTCTGTTGTTTATCTCCGGCGTGTCCTGGCCTAAAGAGGCAATACCTCCGTTCTGGAAAGCGGTCGGTTATCTGTTCCCCTCCACATCGGGAATACAGGGATTTATCCGTATCAATACGGCAGGAGCCTCCTTGAATGAAGTGGCTCACGAATACCATACGCTTTGGATACAGGCCGGTATCTATTTTATTACAGCCTGTGCTATTTACAGGTATCAGATTATGCGTAGCCGAAAATTGATAATAAAACAATATCGATACATGAAGATGCAGCGAATGTTAAGGCAAAAGTAATTTATCTTTTCATTGATTTTAACGAAATAATGTTAGAATCCATCGAATATAGTCTTACTTTTGTACAAATTCTCAATCAAACTTAATTTTTAGTACTATGCAGAACAGACGTGACTTTTTAAAGCAAGCCTCAATGTTGCTTGCAGGAGGTTTAGTTGCACCTCAGTTGTTATCTTCTTGTGCCGAAAAGAAACATATCGGTTTACAGTTATATTCTTTGAGAGACCTTGTAAAAGATGAAGGCATTCAAAAGGTGTTGGAAACAGCGTCTAAAATAGGATATACCAATCTGGAAACAGCCGGTTATGACAATGGTAAAATTTATGGTTTAGCTCCTGCTGAATTTAAGAAAATGTGTAACGACCTGGGTATGAAATGTACCAGCGCCCATCTGGGACAGGAGTTTACTAAAGAAAAGGAAGCGGAAGTAATGAGTTGGTGGGATAAGGCGATTGCCGCTCACAACGAATTAGGGGTTAAATATATGGTTCAGCCCTGGATGCCGGTAAACGATCAGACTACTTTGGATGACTTGAAGATGTATTGCGATTATTTCAATACGGTTGGTTATAAGACTGCCGCTGCCAGTATCGCATTCGGTTATCATAACCATGCTTTCGAATTCCGTAAAATCGACGATAAGTTGATTTACGACTTCCTGTTGGATAACGTAAGTCCGAATCACGTATTCTTCCAGATGGACGTTTATTGGGTAAAAGAAGGTGGTGCAGATCCTGTTGCCTATCTAAAATCCCGTCCGAGCCAGTTCAAGACAATCCATATTAAGGATGACATGGAAATCGGTGCCAGCGGTAAGATTGACTTCAAACCGATCTTCGACCAGATGTATGCAAACAATGTAAGAGACTGGTACGTTGAAGTGGAACAATATACAAACAATGATCCTGTAGCCAGCTGTAAAGAAAGTTTCGACTTCCTGAACAAGGCGGAGTATGTAAAGTAAACGATTATAAGATAATTATTCATAGCAAAAGCGATACTTACGGTTTTCTGTAGGTATCGCTTTATTTTTTATATGGAAATAGAATCTATCCTATACACCTCATAATATTATCCCAGTCTTTTGCCAGGCTTGCCATATCCGGATATAGTAAATCGGCGCCTGCATCCAATAACACCTTGTCGGGGAGGGGACCGGTATTGACTGCAATCGTGAAGATGCCTGCTGCAACACCGGCTTCGACACCCATCGGGGCGTTTTCTACGACAAATGCTTCGTTGGCACGGACTCCGGCTTTTTGCAAGCCCATCAGATAAGGTTCGGGATGAGGTTTGCCGTATTTTACGTCAAAAGCCGTAACCATCTTTTCGCGGGTAAAACAGCCGGGATAGGTATGTTCTAACTTGTTAATCAGGCTGTGCTGGCCGGAGCCGGTCACGACTAATGTTTGTAGTCCGGTCGCTTTAACGGCAGCCAGTACTTCTGCGGCGCCTGTCATTGCTTTACCATCATTATATTTATTGAAAAGTGTTGCTTTCTCTTCATATAGTTCCCGTTTTTCCTCATCGGTCGCATCACGCTGAAAGGTACGTTGGTACAATTCGTTGATCGTACTGTCACCGGTACGGCCTTCAAACATGTAAAAGTCTTCCTCTTTAGCCTGGAGCTGATGATGTATCGCTGTTTCGTTCCAGGCACGGGCATGAAAACGCATGGAGTCGTATAAGACACCATCCATATCGAAAAGTACAGCTTTGGGAGAAAGAGAGTTTTGCTTAGTCCTAAGCAGATAGCGGTTGATAGCTTCTTGTATCATTTTATTTATATCCTTAATAATCTTTGCAAAGTTACGAAATTTCTTATACTTATTTCCTATCTTTGATGTGAACAACCCGTAAAACTGGGTATGGTAATAACAATAAAAACTGATGAGTATGAAGAAGATTTTACTAGTATTAGCGATGATGCTGTTCGTTGTCTGCTTTCAGAGCAAGGCCCAGGACTGGACCGACTTGCAGCATGAAGTTTCTTTGAGTTATGGTGGTCTTCCGGCAGCTGACCTGTTGCATCATTATGAGAATTACTTTGACCCTTCTGCCGAATCGGTCAATTTATATGATGATAAAGGTAAGTTTGGTGCATTGAATATCAGTTATATCTTTTATCCGGATGAAGAATGGGGAATCGGGTTGGTTTATTCTTATACAAACAGCGATAAGCGTATTATTGCCAATGAGAAGATTGTCGGCGATTTCGTAAGTTCTTTTCATTCCATCTGTCCCTCATTTAAGTATAACTGGTATAATTATAACTTTATTACATTATATTCCCGTTTGAATGCAGGTGTAGCCATTGCAACAGCTAAAGCCTCTTTTATAAACGACGAGAACAAACCGGATGAAGAAACAAAGGTTAAGGCATTTTTTATGTATCAGGTTTCTCCTATCGGTATCGAATTAGGACGCCAGATTGCAGGTTTTGTAGAAGTCGGCTTCGGCCACATGGGAACGGCAATGGCGGGGATACGGTATAGAATGTAAAATCAGTTGACAGTTGACAGTTAGGCTTCGCGAAACCACTCGGCTGAAAGCCGAAATAACTGTCAACTGTTATCTGTCAACTATTATAGTTTTTTGCGGATTGCTTCGCTTTCCTTTTCATATCCCGGCTTGTTCAGCAGCGCGAACATGTTCTTTTTGTATGCTTCGACACCCGGTTGGTCGAACGGATTAACGCCCAGCATATAACCACTGATTCCACAGGCTTTCTCGAAGAAGTAGAACAACTGGCCGATGTAATAAGCATTTACTTCCGGCATCGTGATTTTGATGTTTGGAACACCACCGTCTACGTGTGCCAGCTGAGTACCCAGTTCTGCCATCTTATTTACTTCGTCTACACGTTTTCCGGCAAGGAAGTTCAGACCGTCCAGGTTGGCTTCGTCTGTCGGGACTTCAACTTTGTGTGAAGGAGTTTCAACAGAGATGACTGTTTCGAAGATGATGCGTTCGCCTTCCTGAATCCATTGGCCCATTGAGTGAAGGTCGGTTGTCAGGTCGACAGAAGCCGGGAAAATACCTTTTCCGTCTTTACCTTCGCTTTCGCCGTACAGCTGTTTCCACCATTCGCCGATGTAATGAAGTTTCGGATGGAAGTTGGCAAGGATTTCAATCTTCTTGCCGCTCTTATATAATTCGTTGCGGGTTGCTGCATAGATAGCCGACAGGTTTTCATTGAAAGGAATTTCAATACCTGTAGCCTTCTCCATAGATACGGCACCGGCAACCAGGTCGCGGATACTGATACCTGCCACTGCAATAGGCAGCAAACCGACCGGAGTCAGTACGGAGAAACGTCCGCCTACATTATCAGGAATGATAAATGTCTTGTAACCTTCCTGGTCTGCCAATGTGCGAAGGGCACCTCTTTTGGCATCAGTAATGGCAACAATACGATGTTTTGCTTCTTCCTTGCCGACTGCATCTTCCAGTTGCTTCTTCAGCATACGGAATGCCAGGGCAGGCTCTGTTGTTGTTCCCGATTTGGATATGTTAATCAGACCGAATTGTTTACCTTTCAGTATTTCACACAGTTCATACAGATAATCTTCACCGATATTCTGTCCGGCATAGAGAACAACCGGGTTCTTACGGTCAGACTGCAACCAGTCGAAGCTGTTGTTCAATGCTTCGACAACGGCTTTTGTGCCGAGATAGCTTCCGCCGATACCGATGGCAACGACAACTTCACATTTAGAACGAAGCACGTTGGCCGTGTTCTCGATGTCTGTTAATTCGGCATCCGTGATAGAAGAGGGGAGATGTAACCAACCCAGAAAATCGTTACCAGCTCCGTTTCCGTTATGTAAAGTGGCAATACATTCGTTTGCCTTGGCTTCCTGTGCGTAAACCTGTTCTTTTGTAACAGCGCCCAGTGCTTTGTCAATGTTAATACTGATGTTTTTCATACCTACTTAAATGTTTCTGTCAACTGCCGTATAACGGTAGTCGGCGATTTTCTTTCATATAATATATCGTATAAGGCGTCCAGAATCGGCATGTTTACCTTATACTTTTCATTTATCTCGTGGATACATTTGGTTCCGTAATATCCTTCGGCAATCATTTCCATTTCCAGTTGGGCAATCTTGACGGAATATCCTTTTCCAATCATCGTCCCGAACGTACGGTTACGGCTGAAACGGGAATAAGCTGTCACCAGCAGGTCTCCCAGATAAACAGAGTCGGTTACGTCGCGTTCCAGGCTGTGTACGGAATTGAGGAAATTACGCATTTCTTCGATTGCATTACAGATAAATACTGCCAGGAAGTTGTCTCCATATTTCATCCCGTGACAGATACCGGCAACAATCGCATATACATTCTTTAAAACAGAAGCATATTCTATTCCTCTAACATCTTTACAACAATAGTTGTTCAGATATTGATTCTGGAATACATGGGCGACGGCACGTGCATTATCGATATTGGAACAGGCTAATGTAATATAGGAAAGACGTTCGAGCGCAATCTCTTCCGCATGACACGGACCGCCGATTACTGCGATGTTTTCCATAGGAACATTATAATATTCCGTGAAATAGTCGGCAATCAGCATGTTCTCGTCCGGTACAATCCCCTTGATGGCCGAGATGATGAATTTGTCATTCAGCGGGGTCGTCACCTTCATTAAATGTTGTTTCAGGAACGGAGATGGAGTCGCAAAGATTAGCGTATCGGAATCGCTAATCGCATCGTTTATATCCGTGTAGAATTTTATTTTGTCCGTATCGAACTTTACGGCAGACAGATAACTGGGGTTATGTCCTGTCTTTAAAAAGTCGTCAACCTGGTCCTGCCGGCGCATATACCAGTTAATACTATCCTGTGTAGAAAGTACAATCTTGGCTAAGGCGGTAGCCCAGCTACCACCTCCCATTATTGCAATTTTACCGGGTAATTTCATAGCATTCCCTTTTATTTGGCTGCGTTGGCAATCCATGCTTCCACTTCTTCGGCCGCAGGATTTTGCAGTTCCAGCTTATACTTCTTGTTCATCTCACAAAGTTCCTGGCGCAGCTTGTTAGGGTTCACCTCTTTCAGCGTGTCGACAGTCAGATAACCGGCTTTCTGTAATGCCGGAATCCAGGCTTCATCGATACCTAATGCTACGTATTTATCGACAGCATCTTTCTTTACTGTTTTTTCCGGACGCATCTGCGGGAAGAACAATACTTCCTGAATAGTAGTCTGGCCGGTCATCAACATGACCAAACGGTCGATACCGATACCGATACCGGATGTAGGAGGCATACCGAATTGCAGTGCGCGCAAGAAGTCCTGGTCGATGAACATCGCTTCGTCGTCCCCTTTTTCGCTCAACTTCAACTGATCCTTGAAACGTTCTTCCTGGTCGATCGGGTCGTTCAGCTCGCTGTAAGCGTTTGCCAGCTCTTTTCCGTTCACCATCAATTCGAAACGTTCAGTCAATCCCGGTTTGCTGCGGTGCATTTTGGTCAGCGGGCTCATTTCAACCGGATAGTCGATAATGAATGTCGGTTGGATAAATGTACCTTCACAGAATTCTCCGAAGATTTCATCGATCAACTTGCCTTTACCCATTGTTTCGTCGATCTCCATCTTCAATTCTTTACAAATTGAACGGATTTCATCTTCGTTCTTGCCTTCCAGGTCGTAGCCGGTCTTTTCCTTAATGGCTTCCAGGATAGGTAAGCGACGGAAAGGAGCCTTGAAGCTGATGGTCTTGCCGTCGACAACGGTTTCGCATGTACCGTTGACAGCCATACATATTTTTTCCAGCAGTTGCTCCGTGAAACTCATCATCCAGTTGTAATCCTTATATTGGACATACAATTCCATGCAGGTAAATTCCGGGTTGTGCGTCCGGTCCATACCTTCGTTACGGAAGTTTTTCCCGATTTCGTAAACCCCTTCGAAACCGCCGACGATCAGTCTTTTCAGATACAGTTCGGTAGCGATACGCAGATAAAGGTCAATATCTAATGAGTTATGATGCGTGATAAACGGACGTGCACTTGCACCACCGGCGATAGACTGAAGGATCGGAGTTTCTACTTCCGTATATCCGGCTTCGTCGAGTACGGCGCGCATTGTTTTGATCACTTTTGCACGTTTCATGAAAATATCCTTTACGCCATCGTTTACGATCAGGTCGATGTAACGCTGACGGTAACGCAGTTCGGGATCGTTAAATCCGTCATAAGCTACGCCGTCTTTGTATTTAACGATAGGCAGCGGTCTGAGTGATTTGGATAATACCGTTAATTCCTGTGCATGGACGGAGATTTCACCCATTTGCGTACGGAATACAAAACCTTTGATTCCTACAATGTCTCCGATATCGAGCAGCTTCTTGAAAACGACGTTATATAAATCTTTGTCTTCACCCGGGCAGATATCATCACGGGAAATATATACCTGTATTCTGCCTTCCGAATCCTGCAACTCCATGAATGAAGCCTTACCCATAATACGGCGGCTCATGATACGGCCTGCAATAGTTACAGGACGAGGTTCTGCATCGTCTTTAAAAGATGCCTTTATTTCATTGGAATATGCGTTTGTTACGTACTCAGCAGCGGGATACGGTTCTATCCCCATTTGGCGCAATTGCTCCATGCTATTGCGTCTTATGATTTCCTGTTCACTCAGTTCTAATAGATTCATTACGCTATTATTTTGTATAATACGGTGCAAAAGTACAAAAAAATTCTTACTTCTGTGGTAAAAGTGCTTAGTTATAATACATAATAAATCATTGTAGAAGGCCTCTTTTTGCTTTTGTGGCATTGCTCTTTCTGTAAGAATCAAACCGGAGTGATTCTTACAATCGTATTTTATGCCGTTCTTTCCCCATAACAACGATATAGCTACCTGAGGGTAAGCTGATATATTCGGTCCCTGATATTTTTTTTACGAAAATACATTGACCGGATAAATTAAAAATCTGAATTGTACATTGTAAGGGTGATTGAATAACGATTTGTCCGTTTGTTATCCGGATCGATGGCTTATTTACTAACAAATCCGTATTGGAAACCGGAGTACCGGATGTCTGGGTATAGACTGTGTTTTGTGCTAGAATGATCGTTTCATTTTCTATTTGTTTCAGGGCTGTTGTTTCGATATAATAATTATGTCCTGATAGTAACTTTTCGATTTTGAAAAAAAATAGAGTAGAACGGAGTTTCCCGTTTTCATCAAATTTATATTCTGCAACCAGCTTTTGTTTTCCGGCATCATCGAATACCTTTAGTATATAATAACTGGCTTCGGGTATGATTGCCCAGGATATGGTTACAGTACTATCGGTTTTCTCTTCTATGTCGGGTATAATCGTTTTTCTTAAAACATTAACCTTACAGATAGCTTGAAAATTTCCATCTACAGTTTGCGCGGTGATATCTGTTTCGCCTGGAGCGATTGCAATAATACCGGTCTGTCCGATTGTTGCGACAGATGGATTGGTAATACTCCAGTTAACGGACTGGTTGCTGGCATTGGTTGGCTGTATGATCGCTTTTAAATCGGCTGTTTCACCAACTGTTAATGTTAGGTTGGTATAATTTAGGGAAATGCCGGTTACCGGAATAATTTCAGGTTTCGGGTCTTCATTGTCGTCTGCATCTTCATTTTGTATTGCAGAAGCTGTTATTAAAATATCCCCGGTTACCTTCGGAATTGTAAGTAACCATTTGTCGGTATTCCATGTATAGTCTTGGTTGGCGGTTAATGTAATTTTTCCCATGGTGACTTGTATTTCAGACGGTATGGTGTATCCGCTATCCGGTTGCAGAATAATATCCAATAGCTTATCTTTTTTGATGGAATCGGGATGATAAGGGGTCGCTTGCAGATGTTGCAATTGGTAGGAAACTTTATAATAAATATTTTCTGTGCCTGAAGCACTAATCTGTATATCATCGGTAACAACCGGGATGGAAAAGTAGCCACTTGTCCAATCGTAGTTATATCCGTTTCCGTTATCCAGTTTCTGTTTTCCCATTGTTACGTTGATATATTGCGGTAACAAATAGTTTTTGTCTGCTGTTAGTGTTGTTTCCAACTTCTGATTGATACCAATTGATTCCGGTTGTGGGTTGCAGCTCAGGTTTTGCAGATTGTATGTGATTATGCAATTTGCGGCACTTGAACCTTCTTCCAGAATAGTTTTGAAACCTGCCCAATTTTCATATAAATTTAGCGTTCCTTTAGGAACGTAGACGATACAGGCTGATTTGTCTATACCAGTAAAAGTATCGGATGCGAAACGGGTTCCGATAGTACTTTCCAAGTGGATTTCTTCCAAATTATCACAACCTCCTAATGCTTGCGTTTCTAAATTATCGCATTTGATCGTAATGGATCTTAAATTTTTGCAATCCTTGAAAGCATTATAATTGGTTTGTGCATTGGCGGGTATTGTCATTTGGGTAAGTCCTGTACAACCTTGGAATGCAGCAGATATATCATTTACTTGATCGGGGATAGTGAATGTTTTAAGACTTGTACAATTTCTGAAAGTAAAAGATATATGCTGTAGGCTTTTAGGCAAGATAACATCAGAAAGGTTTGTGCATCCTTCGAAAGTTGCACTTAGTTGTGTCACTCCTTCTGGAATTTTTACGGATTGAAGGCTTGTACATCCTTTAAATATATCTCCCATAAATATGTCGGATAGATTGGATTCATAGAAGGTGATTGTTTTTAAAGAAGAACACTGGTTAAATGTTTGGTTATAATAGTTGTCAGGTGTGAGTGGTATTGTTATTTTTTGCAGGTTTTCGCAAGACTGGAATGTAAAGTTATAATTTAAATTGGTGTTCGGGAGAATAACCTCTTCCAGTTTATTGCATTTATAGAAAGCATATCTATCAATGTTTTTTACAGTAGGAGGAATGGAAATGTTTTTTATTCCGGACTCGGAGAAAGCGTACGAGCCGATCTCTTCGAGAGAACCAGGTATCGATATTTGTTCTAGATCAGGACATTTGCTAAACGCATAAGATGCGATTCCTTCGAGTTCATTAGGTAGTGTGATTTCCTTTAATCCACAGTTGTTAAATGTGAAATTTGGGATGTACTTTATCTTATTGGGTAGTTTGATAGTAGTGAGAGAAGTACATCCTTCGAAAGCACCGTAAATATCTACATCTCCGGCCATACCGGAACCAGAACCGGTATGTTCGCCTCCTGACATACTTTCCAGCGTATTGGGAAGTACCACAGATGTCAATGAGCTACATCCGTGAAAGGCTCCTCCCTGAATGTGTACGACTCCCTCCGGTATTGTAATTGACTGTAAAGAAGTACATCCTTCAAATACATTTTCCCATACATATTCGCTGGTACTGTTGATTGTTACATTTGTTAGGCTGGTACAATTAAGGAATGCGGCGTCATATCTGTATACTTTTTCCGGTATTATGATCGATTTGAGGTTAGAACATCCGGTAAAAGCATATTGTATGGTTATTTTATTGTTAGGTAACTTTATGGAAGTGAGACTTTGATTATTATAGAAAGGACTATCGTCTCCTTTTAAAGGTGAATAACCAAAAGAAATGATTGTGTAATCTTTCCCGTTTGCAGATATTTGTGCCGGAACTTCATATTCTTCTCTCTGAGGATCTGTCAATTTTACTATGATTGCTTCATTAGGTGAATCCCTGAGTTCATAGGTGAAGTACTTATCTGTAAATGTATTATTATTTTCATTTTGAGCAAAAATTGCTACCCTGTTTCCGATAGAAAAGTACAAGATACAGAATATGAATATAATTTTTCTGATCTTTGAATGGGAAATACTATTCGCTGCTTTTTTCATTTGTTGTTTGTTTATTTTAGTGAAGTATGTAAAACTCAACAAATTTATAAAGTATGAATCTTATAAAAATTAATATAGAATAAGATATGTTCTGTTTTAGCAGAAAATTGTGTTTTTAGGAAAGTTCTGGCTAGGACTCAGGCTTACAACAGGCTTCGTACTGCTTCCGGCAAAAAGAAACGAATATCTTTCCCTTCCTTAAGGGCTTTACGGATAAAGGTTGAGGATATTTCTATCAAAGGAGCATCTACAGTACGGATATGTAAATAATCTTTCGGGATCTGTATCTCGTACCCTTTGCGCGGATAGATAAGGATAGGATAATCGGAGATCAACTGGTCAGACTCTTTCCACCGTTTTATGGAAGCCCAGTTGTCGGCGCCCATGATGAAATGGAACTGACGGTCGGGATATGTTTTTTCAAGTGCACGTAGCGTGTCGATGGTGTAAGTAGGCTGGGGGAGGGAAAACTCGAAATCACTTGCCTTGAATTTAGGATATCCGGCAATGGCAGCTTCGACCAGTTCTAGCCGGAGCCGGTCATCCATCAGGTCGTCGCGTTTCTTCAGCGGGTTATGAGGCGTGATAACAAACCAGAGTTCGTCCAACCCCGCAAACTCACACAGCCAGTTGGCCAGGGCCAAATGACCGATGTGAACCGGGTTGAAAGAACCGGAAAAGATTCCGGTTTTCAGCTTGTTGTTTTCCTTTACCGTTGTTTCTTCCACATTATAAAGTTGAATGCCTGTACGCCGAATACGAGTCCGGTTGCAAATGCAATGAGATATTCTTTATAAATGAGGCCTGCAATGCAGGTTCCCAATGCCGCGATTCCGGTCAGTGCGAAAATATATCCCCATTTACGTGATAATTGTCTGTTGTTATTCATTCTTTAGACAGAAAATCTTTTATAACTTCCACTGCTTCGGCCTGTGCTGTCGCAAGGTCGTCGTTTACGATGCAGACATCGAAATGAGGAATAAATCCCAGTTCGAATTCCGCTTTTGCGATACGGCTGTCGATCACTTCGGGAGCATCCGTTCCACGTCCTTCCAGACGTTCACGCAGATGGGCGATGCTGGGCGGCTGGATGAATACTGAAAGAGCACGGTCACCATAAAACTTTTTGATGTTGCATCCGCCGACAACGTCCACATCGAATATGACGTTGTTGCCTTCATTCAGTTGGCGTTCCACTTCACTTTTCAATGTGCCGTAGTATTTATCGGTATATACTTCCTCATATTCCAGAAAATCACCGGCAGCGATACGGGCCCGGAATTCGTCGGGAGTCAGGAAATAATATTCCACACCGTTCTGCTCTGTTCCGCGTGGTGCACGGCTTGTTGCCGAGATAGAGAAATGCAGGTTCAGGTTCTGTTTTAACAGATGGTTGATGATGGTTGATTTACCTGAGCCTGACGGGGCAGAGAATATAATTAATTTACCAGCCATATTATAATACGTTTAGTACCTGTTCCTTGATCTGTTCCAGTTCGTCTTTCATCTGAACGACAATTTTCTGCATTTCCGCATGGTTGCTTTTCGAACCGAGCGTATTGATTTCACGTCCCATTTCCTGAGCGATGAAACCGAGCTTCTTTCCTTGTCCGTGTCCGTCTTTCATCGTACTGATGAAATATTTCAGATGGTTGTCGAGACGGTTCTTTTCTTCGTTCACATCCAGTTTTTCGATGTAATAGATCATTTCCTGCTCGAAGCGGTTCTTGTCGTAATCCTGGTTGGCTACCTTTTCGAGGTTGTCCATGATACGGGCTTTGATCTTTTCGATGCGTTCGCCTTCATATTCTTCCACTTCGGTCAGCAGGCGGGCGATATTGCCGATTTTGTCTTCAAATAACTTTTGCAGCATGGCGCCTTCCTGGATACGGAAGTCACAAAGATGTTTGATGGCCTCTTTTACCGCCTTGAAGACAACTTCCCATTCGCTTTCGTCTACTTCTACAATTTCAGATTTGATAACGTCCGGCATTTTTAGTAATGTCTGGAACCAGTCAGCCGGAAGTGCAATATTCAGTTTTTCTGCTATATCCTTAACCTGGCTGTAATAACTTTCAAAAGCGGTAAGGTTGATCTGGGTAGGAGTATCTTTTCCTATATATTCGATATAAATGCTGAAATCGACCTTACCCCGTTCAAGCGACTGAAGCAGCTGGCTACGGATTTGCATTTCCTTGTCTTTGTAGATAGAAGGGATGCGGGTTGATAAATCCAGTTGTTTGCTGTTGAGTGCTTTTATTTCTACGGTTACCTTTTTTGAAGGAAGTTCGGCTGTAACCTTACCGAATCCAGTCATTGATTGTATCATTGTTCTAAAAATTTGTGCAAAGATAGCTTATTCAGTTGACAGTTGACAGTTGACGGTTGACAATTATTTGGCTCTATGTATAAAAAGTTCGTTATTTTCTCATTCGTATAAAGACGTTTTTGTACTTTTGCGACCAATTAATCCGGTTGATGAACAGCGGAGTTCTATTGAAAAATATCTGTCACTTGTCAACCGTCAACTGTCAACTATTATGTCTTGTATTTTAAATATTGAAACATCGACCTCGGTGTGTTCCGTCGCTTTATCGGCTGATGGTGAGGTGCTTTTTGAAAAGAGTTCATTTGAAGGTCCGTCGCATGCCGCTTTGTTGGGTGTTTATGTGGAAGAGGCTATTGCGGTAACCAAAGAAAAAGGATTGAAGCTGGATGCAGTAGCAGTCAGCAGTGGTCCGGGATCTTATACCGGATTGCGTATCGGCGTATCGGTAGCCAAAGGTTTGTGTTTCGGTTACGGCATACCTCTGATCAGTATTCCTACGCTGGAAGTGTTGGCTGTTGCCGCATTGGAACAGCAAAATAATGCGTCCGACTGTTTGTATTGCGCCATGCTCGATGCCCGTCGGATGGAGGTGTATGCAGCTATCTATGATGTTAATTTGAAGACGGTTCGCGAAACGTCTGCTGATATTGTAGATGCAGATACTTATGCTTCCTGGCTGGAAAAAGGGAAAGTTTGTTTCTTTGGGAACGGTGCCGCCAAATGCCGGGAGGTGATTACTTCTCCGAATGCGCTCTTTATTGATAACATCCACCCGTTGGCTGTTAATATGGTAACCTTGTCTGAAAAAGCATTTGCCGGAAGCAAGTTTGAGGATGTCGCTTATTTCGAGCCGTTCTACCTGAAAGAATTTCAGGCAACAATCGCTAAGAATAAGGTGTTGGGATGATAGTGTTTTGAAAGCTATCATCCGGTGAAGATTGTTAGCAGGAAGCTATTTCTTCGCACTTAACCAAATCCCAACCCCGGAATTGAAGCAGTATCAAGTGGAGTGTTGTATCTTGGGCCAACTGTAAAGCGATTTTGTCTTTACTGTATTGTAATAGTTGGCGGCGTCCTTCTTCTGCTTGCGTTTCGAGTTCCGTGTCAGTGGTGGTACGTCCAGCGTACTTTAACTCCAATATGTAGCTGTGTCCGATATCAGGATACCGCTTTTTGTCGGGTAATAAAAAGAAATCGCAGTAACCGTAATTCATTTCCAGTTCCGGTTCTACCAGATAATAAGAAGCGAGTGCCAGATATGCCTTCAGGAAACCTTGCAGATTTCTTTCTCCTTCCATAGCATCGCGTACGGATGAGTTTTCACGATAGGCAAGGGCGATAGATTCGAAAAACGGTTTCCATTGGCCGTCGTAAGCAAGGTCCGTCAACATTACATTCAGGTAATGCAGGTCGATGCTACTTTGTTTTTGATAATAGTCGCGTAGAAATCCGAAATATTGCTCGCGTACACAGTTATTCGGGATACACATTTTTAGTAAATCACCACGTGTGCCGCAGATCGTGAGTAACCCGTAATAATAAAGTAAGCTTCTGAAATTATCGATATCCGTTACTTTTTCTGCCGGAAAGGAGGTGTGTAGGTCGACCAGTATTTCCCCTTTAGCTGCAATCTCTTCAATAGTGCTCATGCGGCTTCCTTCCTGTGAACAGTCATGGTCGATACGGGCAAGCATTTTGAGTTTGCTGTAATCAGTACGAATGTTTTTATCGACCATATCTTCGGGGGCGCGATGTTTCTGTACCTGATAATTCAGATAATAAAGTGTCATGTCACAATTGAACACCCGGTCGCTATCCAATGCCATTCGAGCGAAACAATAATTATTATACCACGGCTTCATTTCTGCGATCATTGTATCTATGTCTCCTGTCAGCATATCGTTTTGCCGGTAATAATGAAACATTTCACGAACATCTGTTTCATCGAATCCCATCATTGCGTTAAAAGTTTCGTCGGTCGAGATATTCCAGTCGATGTTATAACCGCTCGATAAATCATCCAAAGTGATAGGACTGACCCCCATCAGGAAAATCCGGTCGAACATTCCTTTGAACTGTTTAAAGTATTCCCGGTAGAAACCGCTGGCATGTGTCAGGTCGTGAAACATTTTCTGCCCGTGTTCACTCAGTATGACATTTGTGAAGTTGTCATATTCATCTACGATAAGATAAAGCGGATACCCTTTTTCTTTTGCTTTTATCTCGATGTACGACAGTTTTGCTTTGGCACTTGCTATATTTTCGATTGTAGCTTTATAATCGGCATCGTAATAGGACGCATATTCGTGTGCGAACTGATTGATAATAAGACTGCAATAGTCGTTGAAGCTGGTCATCATATCGGTTCCCGGTTGCGAACAACCGGCTTTTGAGAAATCGAAGTAAAGCACTTGAAAGCGGTTACGCTGGTCAGTCGGGTGGCTGCCAATCCATAAATCGCCGAAATACTTTTCGAAGTTATCCTTTTGCAATATATCATAATAGGTACGCATCAAGCTAAGGAACAGACTTTTTCCGAATCGTCTGGGACGGATAAGAAACAAGTAGCTGGGCATCTTTTCGATCAGCGGCAGATACATCGTCTTGTCTACGTAATAAAAGTTTTCGTTTCTCAACCGTTTGAAATCAGATATTCCGTATGGTATTCCTTTTACTTGGCTCATGTTGGATGCTTTTTAAGATATAGAGACAAAGTTAGTTTATTCCGGCAAATAAAACAATGTTTGCAGAAGTATTCCTACTTTGTGTTTTACTATCTATTTTCTTATATAAATTTGAAAAATAACTATCATACTATCATTTTATTATATAATATGCAATATATCAGTAATATATATTATGATAGTTCTATAAATAAACTATCATTTAACTATCATGAACCATCATGCATGAAGCTCATACGATATTACTGGAAATGTAGGATATAAGCAAAGAAAATATATTGATTTATTTCAAATAAACTATTGAAAAACATTGCTTATATAATATATATTTCTTATATTTGTAAGGAGAGGAAGTTGTTGACATCCGGGTGTGAATGCTACGGAGACCCGGGTGTAGGCATCGTTCAGATCCGGGTGTAAATAGGGGTGAAATCCCCGTCTTAGTGAGTTTTTCTAGTATTATTATTAAATTAAAATACCTGTTTATGGCACATTTCTATGTTGTTCGCACGAAATCGGATAAGACAGGTCCGATCGAAAAGAAGCTGTTTTATGGAGTTCCCGTTACGAAGGGGAGGATCACGACCGACCAGTTGGCAGAAGAGATTGCCGACCGTTGCTCATTGACGCGGGGAGATGTGTTGGGCGCCGTCTGCGAGATGAGTGACATTATCCTTGAACGTTTAAAAGAGGGTTACTCGGTCGAGTTGAAAGATATGGGTGACCTTTATCTGGCTGCCGGAAGCGAAGGGTATGAACAAGCAAAAGACTGTACCCCGCATCGGGTAAAGGCGAAGCGGGTCTGTTTCAGGATGGGATCGCGGTTACGTAAAGAAATGAAGTTTTTTAAATTTGAAAGATACCCGTTCGAATGAAAGTAAGCCAATATCGTTATAAGAAAGACCAGCTTATGTTACAGATACGTAGTCTGGAGCCTGTGGTGGAGATGTTACGCTCTGAGAATATGGGGGTACAAGTTGCCAATGTACGCAATAGCTTGCACTTTTCTCTGCCGGGGCATGCGAATGAGTGGGTACGGAAGTTACCTGTTATCGTTTGGGGAGCAACTTTTCTACGAAGAGATGGGAAAGTGCGTATGAAAAATTATAGCGGATGTGTCTTGCTGGAACTAAACGGTTTATCCGGTCCGGAGGAAGCGGCTTCAATACGTGAGGAGGCTGCCGCTATGCCTCAGACTTTGTTGGCTTTTATTGGATTAAGCGGTAAGTCGGTGAAGATTATCGTGCCGTTTACCCTGCCTGATGGCAAGCTGCCGCGTAATGAAGAAAAAGCCGTTCTGTTTCATACGGCGGCTTACCAGTTAGCGGTCAGACATTTTCAACCGCAGTTAAGCAGCATGATTACTTTGAAAGAACCTTTGCTGATGCGAGGTACACGCATCAGTTATGACGCCGGGTTGTATTATAATCCCGCGGTGGTGGCTATCCGGTTGGGACAACCGTTGCAGATGCCGGGAGAAAGTGATCTCCGTATCATTCAGGATGTGCCGCTTGACCCGGTCGAACGCTTGTTGCCGGGTGTTGAACGTAATACGCAGATTGCCACTCTGTTTAGCGTCGTTTTAGTGGAAGCGGTCCGTAAGTTTGCCGGGAGTAGCAGTAATGATCTGCATGCCTTGTTCACCGAGATGGCTCAAAATTGCTGCCGCCTGGGAATCCCGGAGGAGGAAGCTATCGGTTGGACTATGCGGTATGAGGCTCTGAAATCGCATGAGTTGTTGGTGCGGCAGGTGTTCCGTTCCGTTTATCTGCTGAAGAAAACGGTCGGAACTAAGTTGCCTTTGCCGGAATGCCTTTCGTTGGTGATGCAACTGGATGAATTTATGTCGCGGCGCTACTTTTTCCGGATGAATGAGATGAGCGGTGGAGTGGAATATCTCGACCGTTCGGTTATACAGTTTGTATATAAGCCTTATACCCAGAAGGTTCGTAATAGTATTTGCCTGGAGGCTCAAAAAGAAGGGTTGAATGTTTGGGATAAGGATATAGACCGTTATGTGTATTCCGATCAGATTCCGTTATACCATCCAATCGATTCGTATCTGGCAAATCTACCGGCTTGGGATGGAAAACCGCATATTCGTGAGATGGCCGGCAGGGTTCCTAACAATAACCCGTTATGGAACGATTGTTTTTACCGTTGGTTCTTGAGTATGGTTGCCCATTGGATGCAACTGGATAAGGAGCACGGGAACAGTACGACTCCCTTGTTGGTGGGTGATCAGGGATGCGGCAAGTCCACTTTTTGCCTGAATCTGTTACCTCCCTCGCTTCGTCCTTTTTATACGGACAGTATAGATTTCGGGAATAAGAAAGAGGCAGAACTGGCTTTGCACCGCTATGCCTTGATCAATATCGATGAATTTGACTCGGTGAAGGCTTCTCATCAGAGTTTTCTGAAACATGTGTTACAGAAAGCGACAGTCAATGCCCGTCTGCCTTACCAAAGCACGACTCGTAGCTTGCGACGTTATGCCACTTTTATTGCTACCAGCAATAATTTTGATTTGTTGACCGATCCGACCGGGAGCCGCCGTTTTATCTGTGTGGAGGTGGAAGGCCTGATCGATTATATCCAGCCGGTCGATTATGAACAGCTTTATGCCGAAGCGAAAGAGATGTTGCGTCGTGGCGAGCGTTTCTGGTTTACGCATGAAGAGGAGGCGGCAGTGGTTGAGAGTAACCGGAGTTTCCAACAAATCCCGGCAGAAGAGCAGTTGTTTTTGCGTTATTTCAGCATTCCTGCCGATCCGGAAAGTGTTACGCCTGTACTGGCTTCGGAGATACTGGATAAAATAGCAGAGAAACAGCCCGGTTTTGTTATCACAAAGAAGATGATACTCAACTTCGGTAAACTTTTGAAGCGAAATAACGTACCGAATAAGCGGACGATGCGGGGGACTTGTTATTATGTGGAAGAGGTAGATGGTTGATTGTTATGTTGTTATGTGAATGCTGCGTGATAGTATGATAGATGCCATGATAGTTGTTTTTTACAACTATCATGGCGCTAAATTGTTTGTAATCAGATGAATATTTATCAACTATGATAGTATGACAGTAGGTTTCTCATTTAGTTTATTTGAAACGGGATACTAACCATTTGTCCTCTTCTTTCTGTAAATATACGGTAGCAGTTTGCGGATCGGGATCAGTGTCGATTTTCCCTTTCATCATATTCAAACCATTAATTACATTCAGGGTTACGGTAGCCTCCGTTCCGGATTCATCTATGTCGCATTTTTTTATTTCTATCTTAGGATTGCTTTTCTTCATAATGGGAATATAAGTTTCCATCATTGCCGGAAACATATCCATAACTTTTTTAGCTTCCTCCGTACACACCTTTTTGGTTTTGTCAAAGTTGGCAGTGTATATGTCTTTGGTAAAACTCAATGCTACTGCTTCGGGAGTATTGTTGTTACCAGAACAGCTTGCCAATAATAGTATTAGCAAACTGAAAACGAAAGTGAATTTTGTCTGTTTCATCTTATTTGTTTTTTTAGAATGATTAAAAAGGTTTTATTTATTCGTCTTTGTGAGTAATAGGGATGTTTTGAAGTATAATAGGTTCAGTATTATTTAATGTTTTACTATAAATATTCAGGTTGATCCTCTTAAATAGGGTTGCTTTGGAGGATACTCCGGCTATCTGCATTCTGAACTTGAGAGGTACCTCCGTTGGGAAAAGTATACTATCCCAATTTTTCATTTCACCATCAGCTATGCTTACATATGTTTCTGTATATTGATTTCCTGAATCGTCATAGACGCGAGTATAACTGCTGCCTCCTAATTGTATTTGTGCATCTTTTCCGTTATTAGTTATGACTAGGTCAAGAATGGCTATCGAACCTGCCATAACACAATTTTTGTATTTTATTTCAATATCTGGATGTGGGGATGTTATTTTGATGTTGGAATGTCTACTTCTGGAAGATGAATTATCATTTCCCAGTATTTTATCCGTTTCATCGAGTATTTTATTTGTTTTTTCTACACCTTTCAATACTTTGTCGAGGAAAGATTGAGCAGAAACTGTTCCTGGTAATATAAGGAATAAGGTTATTCCTATGAGTGATTTGATAAATGTATTATTCATCTTGATTTTTATTTATTATTTGTAATCCAAAAACGATTTGAGTCCATCCGCTGAATGTCAAAAATAAAGTTACAATAGCCAGAATACCGGCAAGTGTATCACTTAGGAGACCGCATATAGCAGCAACTATCAATACAATCATACTGTTCCTTAATAAAGTAGCACCTTTTTTACCTTCATATCCTATTGTTTCAGATGTCATTAATGCGCTATATCCCAGGAATTCAAATATAAAGGCTACTATTGCAAAGATAGTGCTAACCCAACCCATTAACGGAATATAATCGAATATGGCAGCCAAAATACTGATGATAACAGCTATTTTTAATTTGCTGACAGCGTTTTGACCATTAATATCCATATTATCATTTAATTTACTTAAACCGATGATGTATAAGATTAATCCTATTAATGCAGCTGTGATTGTGGCAGTTGTATTATTGATGAAAGAAAAAGTATGTAAGATGACAGCGAGTAAGATTAGGTATGCACCGTTGGCTGAAACTTTGCTCCATTCGATATGCAGCATATTTTTACAGATAAAAAGGGAAATGAATAATAAAAGTAACCCTATATAACTCATCCATGCAGGGAAAGAAGGGATTAATGAAAAGAAAGTAAGTAGAGCTCCTCCACCCGATAGAACAAAAAGTGGAATAGGGATTGCTTCATTTATCTCTTGTTTTTGTTTGTTTACTTTTAACAGAGTAATACCTATGCCGACTACACCGATCAGTTTACAGATGATGACAGGGATATCCAAATCAATACCTGTAAACATAGATATCAAATCAAATTCAGGTAACAAGGTCAATACCAGTAATAAGGTACAACATTGAAGTAATAAAAAATTTTTAGTTATTTCCGTTTTCATGATTATAAATGATTAGAATGGTTTGTAACATCAGAATTCATATTCTTTGAACATAAAGACAATTTCTCCTTCCCTGTTTATGAAGCAGCTGATCAAATAACTACTTCCGTCGTCAATGTAGCAGAATGCGCGGTTATCGGAAAATTCATGTAAGCTTTTTGCACAGTATATTTCATCCCCTTTTGTATCGACCAATGCATCACCGTAATACCATAAACCATCTTGGGGCCAATGAAAGTTATGATCGACATCTTCAAATGTCGGTAAATAGGTTGCCAGCCCGACTACTTTCAAGTCTTTATCAATAATTATTTTATATCTGTTCTGTTGATCATATTTTTTATAAGGGCTTTGATAATTGAAATCAACGAAAGCTCTTCCCTGATAGAACGGTGAAATGTGCTCGACCTGGTCTAAAATAATTGTTCCGTTTTTATCTATCAGGCAATTAGTACCTTCTCTTCTGCTGACGAAAGCCACCCCTTCAGAGAACGGGAAAGGTTCATTGGCAAATTTGTAATCTATTTTTACAACACCTGTCGTATCGATATATCCCCATTTTTTGTTTTCATTCTGTACAGCAGCATAACCGTCATGGAAATCTTGTACTTTTGTGTATTGGGCTTTTACAATGATTTCTCCTTTCTGATTAATAAATCCCCATTTGTTTAAATTGTAGTCGAAATAAGCCGCTAGGTTGTCTGAAAACTGGCGCATGGGTTCAACATCGTTCCATTTGAGCTCAAAGAACAGATGCGGGAAAATAATCTCTCCTTTATTATTGATATATACGACTCTGGAAATTGTTCTGTATTTGTTTTTCGGGTCCGGATAGCTCTGAAGTGCAGTCGCTATGCCATTTCTGAAGTTGGATAATTCACGTATGTCGGTGAATTGTTTTATTTTCTTGCCAGTTTTATCAATTATATAAGAACCTTTAGGGTTACGTACCGGACAAACTCCGTTTTCAAATTCAGGATTTTGAGATTTTCCATGTATCAATCCAAAATCATGTTCATATTTGATGATCTGAGTACCTGTCGTATCGAAAGCTCCCCACAATTTGGTGGTTGGGTCGCAGACAAAACAAGCGTTGTCTTTGAAATATTGGGAACATGTGATGGAACGGCTATCTATATTGATAACTTTTGTTTGTGCTGTTTTTCTCGGAATGATAGGGGTTGCCCAATCTGTCGCTATGCTTCCAATATGTAAACCTTCGGCAGTTGTCTTCCCGTTGTCTTTTTTCGGTCGGTCATTAGAGGATACTACAGTTTCTTTTTCTTCCTCTTTCTGCGATTCTTTTTGAGACTGTTGGGTAGACGAGGTCGTTGCTTCTAATGCATTATTTACTTTATCGATCGTTTTCAATGCCTTTTTCAGGAATGATTGTGCATTGATTGGTGTGGAGGTCAGTCCTCCTAACAGGATTAAAACAATTAATTTGAATGTGTTCATGTGTTTGTTATTTATATTGTTTATAAGATAATTAACTCTGCTTTTATGCCAATAAATTGCTGCATGCATTCTCCGATTTTTGCATTGATATAAGTCGGGTCGCATAGCGTATATTCTTTGCCGTTTTGCCGAAAAAGCGTTCCTCCGGTCGGTTCGCTGAAACATACGGCAGCAGCTATGTGATTCGGGTAATCTACCAGTGCAACCGGCAGGTTCAACAAAAGCCGGACCAGCCGGCAAAAGAAGATGGCACGGTCTTCGCAGTCGTTATAAGGGTAGTAGAGCATTTCATCGGGGAAAAATACTTTTTCGTATCCGAACTGGCCGAGATCAGACTGATAATCAAATGTATGTTGAACAAAATCAAGAAGGAGTGATACTGCTTCGGTTTCGCTTTTGTTCTCGATATGCTTTTTTAGGTACCGGCAAAGGTCCTTTATCTGTTCGGAAGTTCCCGAACGAGCGTAGACAGTAAATTCCGTTTGTGGGATTGTCGAAAAAAAACCGATCAATGCTTTGTCTACTTTCACAGTGACCGATTCGTCTTGCCATGTATGAGGTAAGACGGCAGGCTGGCATTTTCCTTCGAGTAAAGGCAATTCGGGAATACACATGGAAATCCGTTCGGTTGCAAAACGTAACGATTCCTTATAGGTGAATACTTGGGCATTTCCGGGTAAAGGCCGGTCGGAGAGAATGGATAATGTTTGCCGGTCATTCTTTAATTGGGGCACATTGTATATGGTCTCATTTATTTCTACCAGCAGAGCCAACCGGTTCTCGATGCGTCCCATTCTGGCGGCAAACGAAGATTGGTTTAACAGATAAGTTGTCAGGAATACGGCTCCGTTAGGGTTGTTGTGTCGGGCGTAAATGGCTTCAGCCGTTTGTTGAACAAGCTGTAAATATCCCCAGTCATTGAGACGTAAATCCTTTTTATATTGTAATAGCATCGACAGGAGAGGAGCATAATCCGTTTCACTGGCTTTTCTCCACGCATTCGATACAGCCTTTTCGCCTGCATTGTTTACCGGTATAACCAGGGACGGGGTAAAAGGAAACGACAAAGATTTTCCGAAAAAAGAAATGGTAAGTTGTCCTGCTTCAGGTCGAATATCCTTTTTCTCTTCCGGAGGTAAATGTATCTCCTCTTTCCGGTTTTTCGTCTCTTCCTTTTTAATGAAAAAGGTATCCGGATCGATTGAAGGAGGTTGGTTAGTATAAGTAGGAAAGCTGATCCACTCTCTTTCAAGATAATCGGCAAATTCTTTGTTCATCTGCCTGGTCCGGTTGTCGAAGGTTTTATTTTCCTTGTTGACAAATGCGTCGAACTCTCGGAGTAAATCTTTCTGTCCGTTAACGGGCAGAGATAAGTTTCCTGCGATTACCAGTGCTGTTATTTGTATGTATCTTCTAAATGTCATAATGATAGATAAATACGTTTGGAAATAATCTGATTACCCAGCCGGAAACGGATATCGATATAGTTTTCATCGTTTTCGTAACAAGAGCTACTGTTGTATGAAATACGATACAACTCATTTTCAACGGAGACAGATAACCGGGTTGCACAGTTGGAGAGTAACTGTGGTTTCTGCATACAGGAAATTAGCTTGTCTTTCAGATAAAGACTAATGACTATGTTGTTTTTGTCTGCTTCGTTCTCTTGGCGGATCGTAATATATTTGTATAGTTTCCTGTAATTATTACTGAGTTGTTCTGTTTGTGAACGGCGTGGGTCGTCGGTATCGAACTCTGCCTGGAAGGCTTTCAGTTCGTTCAGTGTCCGGTCTATTTCTTCTACACTGCTTATCTGTTCCAAATTATCTCCGTATTGTTTCAGTCGTGTGTTCAGTCCGCTTTCCCGTTCATTGAACTGGTAGACAAGATTGCTTACTTCAAAGTCGGTGAAGAGGTACCGGATATGATATTCGTACTTGTATGTTTTACTATGCTTATTATATAATTTTTCCCAGTAAAAATCTTTAGCTTTAGATAAAGATACTTCGCTGATAAAAGGAATATTGGCGAGCTTGGAGCGGATGAAGGAAGATACGTTTTCCGTATAGTCCGATTCGTTGCCGATGGTCGTTTCTTTCCGTTCTATCGTTGTTGTCGATTCGATTTTGGTGGCAACCGTACCGACGATCTGTTGTTTGATACTGACCAGTATTTTTTCTTTGGCCTCTTCGATGGTCGCGGCTTCTGTTGATACGATCAGATAATTCCTTTCAGCACCGCCTACCCATGCCGGGCGCTTTTTGCTACTCTTTTCAATTGTTTTCCATTGGGCGGAGGCCAGCAATGGGAACAGACATACTATTAATAAGTAAACAACTCTTTTCATAATCCGTCTTTTTATTGGGGTTGGACTTTGAATATCCATTCTGTATCCGGCTCTTTTGCTCCGGCATTGACTCTTTCCTGAGATTCTTCATTGAGAGTCTGGTAGTATGTGATAATCTTCTCTTTCCCTTTGTTGATAAGGGTTTTCAATTTCGGGTTCCGGGCCTGTATCATTCCGATAGCGTTCCGATATGCTTTTGCAGTGGAACGGGCAACGCCTTTTACGTTGAATGTTGTTTGTTGCAGTATTATCTTTTCAGTCTGGTCGGCTATGTAGCAGGTCACTTCCAGTTCCGTCAGATATTGAGGCGGGGTGGAAGGGGTAACTTGGGAGGATAATTCACGAATGCTGGTGACCAGTACGAAACGGCTGATTGTTGAAGCAATGCCGTTAAGTATCACTGCCTGGGTGAGCCGTTCCTCCAGTAAAGAGGCGGCTCCGTCTTGTTTGTCCAATCCCAATGGAGTGAGAACCTGTAGTTTGACGGTGTTTGTCTTTTCCCGGTTCATCTCTTGCCCGGAACCGGTAGTGGAATATAACAGCAGGTTTATGCAATATAAGATGTATAATAACTGTTTCATATACTTTTGTTTTTATTGTTCGCCGATGATCAGCCAGGTTTCGCCCAATCCTCTTTCATATATTTTGGAAGTAATATTAAACGGTTCTTTTTTCAGCATCGAACTCAGGTTGCTGATAAACCGGCGGCTGTCTACCGCCCGTTCTTTACCGGCTATCTGCATGAAAAGCGGGATACGTACCTGTTCGTACCGGATTTCCGATTCACTGCCGTTAATTCGGGAGTAACGTCCATGCAGACAATGGTCGTCCATCCAGAAGTCGATGATGTCGCCGAGGGGCAGTGTCTCTCCGCCATAATCAAATTCTTCCTCCAGATCGAAGGGGGCATTTTGCCAGAGAAGAATATTGATTTTTACTTCTCGTCCGTTTTGTGCCATATCGTTAAAATGAGTCATCAGGGTTGCGTTGAAAGCATCCATATAATTGAGCACTGCTTCTTCCAGTAATACGCCGGTCGTGATGGCTGCTGACGGTTTGCCATCGCCTGATACGCTTGAGATGGTTTTATTGGAATAGGCGTTATTGGCCCGCAGGTTGAAAGAGATATATCGTTTGGGGCCTTGTGTTTTGACATTGAAATCCAGGTCGAGCACAATATCGGCTTTTGCTACTCTTTTAAGTTTGTCGGACGGTGATTCGAGTATTGTGCTGCCGGATGTCTTACTTTGTATCAGGGATAATTCGGCGTCTTCCTGTTGCAATGATTTGAGCGATTGTTCCAGGTCTTTTAGTGGGAAACCACGGTCTGCCATAATGGTAGCCATTTCAGAAATCACTAATCTTAGTTCTTCGCTTTGGCCGACGGCTTTCCGGTAGTCAGGTATTGCCTGGCGTGCTCCGGTTTCATCGGTAAAAGTCGTCATGCAGTTGTTGCGCTGGCACCAGGCATCACTGGGCACTACCATCAATATCGGTTTGCGTGCCTGGCCGAAGAGTGAAGCCGAGACGATCAGCCCTATACATATATAAATAAATCTGTTCATTTTTTTCTGATTAAAAAATACTATCCAGTCGTTTTGCTATTCCTTCTTTCTCCATTGCTTTACGTAGATTATCATACAAAACCTGGATTTTCAGTCCGATTTTGTATCCGCCTTTTACTTTCAGTCTGTCTTGCCCGGAAGGGATACCGTCAGTCGTTATGTTTACATAGTTCAGGTAATTGCCTCCAACGGTAAAGAAGGATTCGAAAAAGTCGGCATGCGTTGTTTCGGCTCCGGTTTCACAGATAGCCGGTGTCGCATTCGTTTCGGCACTACCGGGTAGTCCTCTGAACAGGCAAGCCCTTATTGCCAGCAGTTTGGCTTGCATAATGGCTTCGTCCGGCTTTTTGCCGAAGGTCCATATTTTAAATACTTTGGTCCCGTCTTGTCCTACTCCCTGCATTTGTATTTCATAATTGGTATTGCTATTGAACAGCTGTTTGCGTTCTTTACGGGACTGGGCTGTCCCGCAAAATGTATGGATGCAAAAGATTGCTAGTATGATGTATTTAAACATAGTATCTGTTGTTTGTCGTATATGGTTGTCAGAAACAAATCCGTAATCCTCCGTATAAGTTGAATCCTTCGATATCCCTGTCTTTTGTTATCTTTTTTTCTTTGTAATTTTCACCTTCGCTGAAAGGATAGTTATACTCGACACCGCCGAACAATTGGACCGGATAATAGATATTCAAGTGAAAGCGTAATCCTCCCTGGGCTAACCAGGCATTGTTTTTTCCGGCTTTGTCATCAGTATCCGATTCGTCGTCGTCTTTCAGGAAGCTGTCCAGTCCGGCACCGATATAAGGGTAAATTTCGAAATTATTGCAGCGAAGTCCGAAGCCATAATCGATGGAAGCTGTTACGGCTTTGTCCCAGCCTGTCACCTGCAACATGATGTGGTGACTGGTGGCCCGTGTTGCATAGAGGCTGGTGTTGAGACCGGCATAAATACCTTCCAGTTCCCCGTAACGGTATCCCAGGTCGAGATTGAGATAACAGCTTCTCTTTTCTTTCAGGGTCATTCCTGCTTCCAGTTTACCTCCGGCAATCTGATAAAATTCAGTCGTCGGTGAATTTCCTGTTGCAACCTGTCGGTTCTCGGCAATGTGCGTTGTGGCTTTTACGACCCCTTTTCTTATCAGTTTGGTAGAGTTGTCGTTTTGGGCAACTAGTTCGTACACAAAGTAGCGGTCGTTTACCTTAACCCCTTCTTTTTTTCCTATTTTGGCTTTTACGGGGCGGATGCTATAAATACTGTTTTGTATTTGGAATGATTCATACTTATTTTCAATGCGTCCGCCCAGATCGTCGGCAGCCTCGGAAATCATTTTAACGAACGCATTCTCTTTGAGCTCATCGTTCGAATATTTCCTTTTTTCTCCGTTGTCGATTTTTCTTTGTTGTTTTTCAATCCCTGTTGATTCTGATCGGTCGTCGTCTGCAATCCGTAGAACGAATTTCATCGGGATGTATAGCTTCTCGAAAGCCTGCATTTTGCTGTTGCGTTCTGCCGGAGAGGTATTCTTGTCTATCCAGCAGTTAAACAATTGATCTTGCTTTGAGTTGTCCCACTCTATTTTAAACAGATAGGCGGCGGGGGTTGCATACCAGTAAAAATCGCTGTTATCGTTGTTGCCTTTTTTATATTCATAGCGAATATTGGCATAGTCAAGTACCAGTATATGACAATTGCTGATCAGGGAAAAGCCGCTATCTTTCAATCCTTCGACTCCCCGTTTAGTTGCCTGGCTTTCCAGGATATTCTGGTCGGAGACATTGTATAATCCGCGGTTGTAAATTTGTTCGGCGGACATTTCTCCGGTCTGACTGTTTCGATTGAACAAAGTACAGACAATTTCTTTACCTATATTATTTTTGTTTAGAAAAGTCAGTATGTTTTGCGTACGGTCGGGGGCATGATAATATCCATTTTCACCGGCTATTGTCCGTTTTTCATTGATCCGGATAGAATGGGTCGGTATTTTGTTTATGTCGTATTGGGAGTCAGGGGATACCTGAGTAAAGACCTGGTTGATGACTGTGCTATAGGAATCGTTGTAATCAAGCAGGATTATGCTTAGCGAATTGCGATCGCTTTTGCCGGTTTGGGCAAAAGCGGTCACAATAGCCAGTAAGTTGATAATTGTAAATAATATTTTTCTCATTTGTCCTGTTTATATGGGTTACATGCCTTTTTGTGCACGATGTTTCTGTATCTCGTTTTCCAGGTCTTCCCGCATTGTCTGACTGTCTGCATCTATCTTGTCTTTGGCTTGCTTTTTGATTGTTTCGGCTATTTCCTGTTCCCAGTCCGATTGTAATTCGATACATACATGTGTTTCTATGGAGCCGTTCTGTAACTGAAAGCTGTTGGAGCAGATGACGGGTGCATATTTTATAGTCTGGTCGATCACTTCTTTCACTGCCTGGGATGATTTTTCGGTGAAGTCCTGTTCATCACTGATCGTATGCTCTTGTCTGTACCGGGTAAAAAGGCTGGCGATAGCAGCTTCAATTGTACCTCCCAGTTCTCTGCGAGCACTGAGTATGGCATTATCTCTGGCAAACGACTTGTTTTTACTGATTGCAACTCCATAAGCGCGGAGTTTGCCGGCACTTGGGTCGAGAGCCATTTGTTCGCATTTGTTTTCGGGTAATTCTGTGCGCGAGTTATCTGCTTTTTTACTGCTTCCGCAAGAAAGAGTTAAGAATAATATAGCCGATAGGGCTATCCATTTAAGATTGTTTCTTTTCATAATGCTATATATTAATAATAGTGTTTACCCTTTATTGATTGGTTTTCTTGATTTGTGACAAATGTATCTGTCTTATTTCAGAAAAATCTTAATCTAAATTAAGACTTTCGGTCTCTTGAGGCGAACAAGTGCTGATAAAGGATTATTTATCATTAAAAGTGTTTTTCTTTGTGCACCGTTTCCGGAACGATATTGATATGAATGAAAAAGAAACTGTCGTAGAGATTATACAAAAAGAATGTGAACTGTACCGATTGAAAGAATTTGGATTGCTTACTTCGGTGGAAGAGGAGGCTGACCGGCTTTTACGTCTTTTGCCGGATAGGGTGGCTGATTCTTTTACGGATATGGAATGTTTCAGTAGGTGGAGAAAAAAGGTGACCGACTTATTCTATTCACGGTTAGACTATACTACTTTTTTGAAACGGAATAAGCATACGATTACTTTTTCCCGGTTTTTGCTGTCTTTGCGTAAACGTCTGCTGAGGCAATTACAAACGCATTGGAAACAAGATACGATTGATTCGAGCCTGGCTATTCCTTCACATACGCTGGCATTTAAATTATCTGTTATGCTTTCGGAAGAAGCAGATCTGTTATTGTATCCTTTTATTGACTCGTTTGTTTCTCCTGATGAGTTGGAAGACAATTGCGATAGCTTTTGTAAAAGTTATTACCCTGTTGATATGGAAAAGCTACTTGCCATTCTTCGTAAAGATGATAAAGAATTCTGGAATGATATCTATTTGTTTATAAAATATCAGGCGGTTCGTGTCACATCTTGTCTGTTATTATCAAATCAATATAGGGATGAAATTGAACAAGATACATGGAGTGAATCTTCTCTTTTGTTTCGAGAAAAAATATTAACAGATGTGATTCCGTCTTTTGATTCTGCTATTCATTTACGTAATTATATCGTCAGGATTTGCCGGAACAAATGCTATGAAGTAATGCGTCGTAACAAGTCTCAAGAAGTTCCGATGAGTACTCCTGAGATGGATTTTGAATTTTTAATGGAGAAACTGGTGGATGACACTGAATCTGTCTGTCTGGATATGGATATATCCCGGTTGTCCGATATTGATATTAATTGTAATTATGAAGTTAGTACGGCGCTTACTTCTGTCTTATGGAATAAAATAGACCCTTATTACACCTGGCTGGTTAAAGGGATAGAAGATAAGGTGGATGCTCTCCGGCTACATTACGTAGATGGTCTGTCATATGAAAAAATAGCTCTTTTGCGCACTCCCGATATTTCAACGTTGGAACTGCATCGTATGCAGGCTCGGCTACGTCAGGATGTCGTACGGGTTCGTAAAGTACTGAAAGAGCGTTTCATGAAAATATTAGTAGATTTATAATATGGATGGTATGGGCAAATGTGAAATATATAATGATGAGATGTGGCAGGACTATCTGCTTAATAAACTGAGTCGGGAGGAGTTGGAGAAGGCTCAGTTTCATTTGCATCAGTGTGCTTTTTGCCGGGAAAGGTTGATGCGGATGCGTTCTATGGTTCGGGATATACAAAATGAAGGTAAGGAGGAAAAAGGAATATTCCGTATGCAGCCGGTGTTACGTTATACGGCGGTTATTGCTTTAATCCTGATGTTTTCTGCTGGTGGCTATTATTTTATGCAGCTTTCTTCTGACGGATCAACGATAATTGTAACACCTCCGCCTATACATGATTCTCTTGATTCTGCCAAAACAGCAACGGATAGTTTAGACGTTGTTAATGGAAAGGATACGGTTCTGTACAAGTACAAGTGAGTTTGAGTATCTGTTGTAAACCTTGTTTAATCGGGTATTCCTGTCGTTTCTTATTTTAGGTTAAGAAATATATGTAAGGTATTCCTTAGTTTTGCGAATAACAGTGTGCCTTTTTTGTCACAAACATCGTTTTCCTGACAATTAGAAGTAAAGAATAGTTTGTAACAAATAATTAGGATAAAGAACTTAAATGAGCGAAGTGAAGGTTTTATACGACACCATATATAATGATATGTGTGCATACTTGAAAAATTATTATTCAGTATCGGACGAATTGAGTGATGCTCTGTTTGAACGTTGTACATTGCAGCATTTTACAAAAGGTAATTTGTTGGTTTCTGAAGATATGGAATGTAATAATTTGTATTTCATTGTCCGGGGATTCTGTTCATGCTGTTATGTGAAGGATGGGAAGGAGTATGTATTACGTTTTATGAAGGAAGGGGATTTTTGCCTGCTTTTTCACGGTTTTTTAGGTAAGCGCAGAGCATTGCTGAATATTAAGGCGATGCGGGATACTACGGTTCTTTGTCTTAATCGGGAGAATTTTGAATATCTAAGCAAAACCTATACTGACTTTGTCATGCTTTTTTATCATGTGATGATGGATTTTGTGGTGGAAAGTGAGGAGAGATATTTTCACATTCGTTCCAATAATGCGGAAGGACGCGTTGTTCATTACAAAGAAACTCATGATATACAATATCTGTTGCAACGCGTCCCGCAGTATAGTGTCGCTTCGTATCTGAATATGACACCGGAAACCTTTGCGAAAATCTGGGGACAGTTGAATAAAAAAACTTAAGCCTTTAGAATTTCTGTTTTTTAGTATCTAAAATGGCTTCTCTGATGAAAACTAATATTTTTCTTGTATCTTTGTAATGTAACCGATGTTCTGCAAGGAGTTGCGTCTCGGTTAGACATACGGATAAAAGAGAAGCGTTTAAAAGATATTATCCTTAATCTGGAAATCTCGACAATTTCTTAGCGATAATGAGGATAGTAGGCAGCAAACGCTCACGTTTCTTTTCTTGTTTATATCATACATTGTTTGTATGACAAGATAAAGGGCGTGGGCTGTTGTTTATACTTATTATTGTGGGCAGTCGAGAGCCTCCAGATTGAGTGTAGATTACAGTTCCTGCGCCTTCTTTATTTTTAGGTCTGTCCATTTCGGGAACTGATGGATATTGAAGTGTATAGCTTATGTATGAATACCTGAAACAATATGCTCCGGTTTCAGATGAACTTTGTGAAGCCTTGTCTGATTCTTGTGAACAAAAGGAGTTCTCAAAAAGAGATTTGTTAGTATCGGCCGATACTGAGTGTAATTACTTGTATTTTATATTGGAGGGTCTTTGTATCAGTTATTTTGAAAAAGATGGGCGGGTTTGTGTAGCCCGGTTCTGTAAAGAAGGAGATTTTTGTACTCCTTTTCATTCTTTTTTAGGCGAAAAGAAGTCTTTCCTGAGTGTGGTGGCATATGAAAGAACTACTGTTCTTTGTATCAGCCGGAAAGCTTTTGATTGTCTATGGCAGAAGTTTGATGGCTTTTCCACTCTGATTTATGCTGCCCTTGAGAAACAAACGATAGAATATGAGGAAAGAGATTTTTGGATGCGGAGTTTGTCGTCTGTTGAACGTCTTCGGCATAGTCTTGAAATACGGGAAGTGCAGTCGCTTCTTCAAAGAGTCCCCCAGTATATGATCGCATCTTACTTGCAGATGACGGCAGAACATTATGCCAAATTGCAAAAGCAACTTAATAAAGGGTAACATCTTTTTAAACCAAAGACTTGTTTCTGTTGTTTTATGCTCATATAAAACAGAATCAGAATTACGAAGGTATGAAAAAGAAAAATCTATGGTTGATCATCGGGGTTATTATTGCGATTGTCCTTTTGATGGTATGGTTGTTTGTGGGGACGACATTGGAAGAAGTAACTAATCCGGAAACAGCTCCGATGGAGATTGAGCAGAATGTATAAAAAGTTGACAGTTGACAAGTGGCGGTTGACAGATTTAGAAAAGATTCTATTTATCTGTCACTTGCCATCTATCAACTGTCACTTGTTTTATTATCCTAAGAATCCTAACAGGATACCGGCTGCTACAGCAGAACCGATTACACCTGCTACGTTCGGACCCATGGCGTGCATCAACAGATAGTTGGTCGGATCATATTCCAGACCTACAACCTGAGAGATACGTGCTGAGTCGGGAACGGCAGATACACCGGCATTACCGATAAGCGGGTTGATCTTGTTGCCTTGTTTCAGGAACAAGTTGAAGAACTTAACGAACAATACACCGGCACAGGTTGCGATCACGAATGACAACGCACCCAAACCGAAGATCTTGATAGAGTTCAGTGTCAGGAACTGAGTTGCCTGTGTAGAAGCACCTACTGTGATACCTAACAGGATAGTGATTGTATCGATCAGCGGACCGCGGGCTGTTTCAGCCAGACGACGGGTTACACCACTTTCTTTCAACAGGTTTCCGAAGAACAACATACCCAGCAAAGGCAAACCTGAAGGTACAAGGAAGCAAGTCAGCAACAGACCTACGATCGGGAAGATGATCTTTTCAGTAGAAGAAACGGCTCTCGGCGGTTTCATACGGATCAGACGTTCTTTCTTTGTCGTAAGTAGTCTCATGAACGGCGGCTGGATAATAGGTACCAACGCCATATATGAGTAGGCCGACACCGCAATAGCACCCATCAGGTTCGGGGCCAGTTTGGAAGACAGGAAGATAGCCGTAGGACCGTCAGCACCACCGATAATACCGATAGCACCGGCCTGGTTCGGTTCGAATCCCATCTGAAGAGCGATAATATAAGCACCGAAGATACCGAACTGGGCGGCAGCACCGATCAACATCAGCTTTGGATTGGATATCAAAGCGGAGAAGTCGGTCATCGCCCCGATACCGAGGAAGATCAACGGCGGATACCATCCGGAGGTTACCCCCTGATAGAGGATGTTAAGTACAGACCCTTGTTCGTAGATACCTACCTGAAGCCCTGCATCTTTAAAAGGAATGTTACCGATCAGGATACCGAATCCGATAGGGATCAGCAACATGGGTTCAAATTCATATTTAATCGCAAGGAATATAAAGAGCAAACCAACCAATATCATAATGATATGGCCCGGAGTTGCATTATATACTCCTGTATAGGTGAGGAACAACTGTAGGTTGTCACCCAGGAATGATAAAAAACTCTCTTGCATACTCTTATCCGATTACGACGAGATCAGCACCTTCCAGTACAGAGTCTCCTTTGTGTACTTTAATTTCAATAATCTTACCGTCGCGGTCAGCGTTGATGTTGTTTTCCATCTTCATGGCCTCAAGGATAAGTAAAGTTTGTCCTCTCTTCACTGTGTCGCCTACATTGCATTTGATTTGCAGGATAACACCTGGAAGCGGGGTCTTAACGGCGCCCTGGGTTGTAGATGCAGCCGGACGAGTAACAACCGGTTCGCCGCTGGCTGTAGTAGGAGCCTGTGCCGGGCGTTTGAGTGTAACCATTTGTTTTTTCGCCGGTTTCTCCATTTTTACATTATAAGGAGTACCGTTTACTTCTACTTCAGCGATATCGTCAACCACTGAATTAATGTGTACTTTATATACGTTACCGTTGATGGTATATTTAAAACTTTTCATTCTTGTTTGTTTTTAGAGATAATCACTTTCTGGGAGTTTCACGTAAACTGTAGATCTTAGAACTCCATGGAGAATATGCACGGCGAACCTTGCGGATTGTAAGCACTGTATGTTCGATGTCGTGATTGTCATCACTCATTTCATACAAAGCTGTAGCGATTGCTGCAAATACTTCTCCCGAAACCTCGTCAGGTGCGCTTGCACTAACCGGAGCACCGGCTTTCTGTGCATTACGTTTGCTGGCTGCGATAGCGGCCTTACCAACCTGTTTGAAGATCAGATAAAGAAGGAGCAAACCTAAGAATACAACGGTCATGGCTGTTATAGTCATACCGATACCCAAAGAGTCGTTTGTCTTAAAGTTTTCGATCTTTTCGTTAGAATCCAATGTCAGGTTGTTTGTGCTTGGAGTCACTTTTGTGAGCTGTGCCCATTCTTCCTGTCCGTCAATGACTCTACCATAGCTGACATCCGGTCTTTGTGCTGCCGGAATGGTGATTTCGTCAATTAGTGTTTTACCATCTGCATCGTATAAAGCGATATAGTTTTCTTTCGACGGATCTAACGTGAAATTGACATGAAAAGTACCACGGTTAGGTTCACCATCCGCCCAGAACAGAGTGTGTTGATGGGGGGGGATCTGAGTTAGTACGTCACCCTTGGGGATCGGATATTTTTTAGGATTGTTCTTGTCGTCTGTCAAGAAACAACCTGCAATATTAACCGTTCCGGCAGAAGTATTGAATAATTCTATCCAGCCGTGACGTTTGCCATAGTCGTCAACGAAATTATCTTCGTTGATGACCAGCACTTCATTTATTCGCATGGAGGTTGCACGCTGTGCCTGTGCCCCGAATGATACGAGCAGGATGAACAGCAGCAATACTCCAAATCTTTTGTTAGTCATATTCATTTTCCTGTTTTAAGAATTATAGAGGCAGATTGTCATGTTTCTTAGCAGGATTGCTTAACTTTTTCGTCTGCAATTGTTGTAAAGCACGAATGATACGGAAACGGGTATTACGCGGTTCGATCACATCGTCGATATAACCGTATTGAGCTGCGTTGTACGGGTTTGCGAATGCCTTCTTGTATTCTGCTTCTTTTTCGGCTGTTGCTTTTGCAGGATCTTCGGATGCGGCAACTTCTTTTGCGAAGATAACTTCTACAGCACCGCTCGGGCCCATAACTGCGATTTCAGCTGTCGGCCATGCGTAGTTCATATCGCCACGCAGGTGTTTAGAACTCATCACGCAGTAAGCACCACCGTAAGATTTACGCAATGTAACAGTGATTTTAGGCACAGTTGCTTCGCCGTAAGCGTAAAGCAATTTGGCTCCGTGAAGGATTACACCATTGTATTCCTGGCCTGTTCCCGGAAGGAATCCCGGTACGTCTACCAATGTTACCAAAGGAATGTTGAAAGCGTCGCAGAAACGGACGAAGCGGCCTGCCTTACGGGAAGCGTTGCTGTCCAGACAGCCTGCCATTACTTTCGGCTGGTTAGCTACGATACCAACAGATTGGCCGTTGAAACGTGCGAAACCAACAATAATATTTTTAGCATAATCAGCATGTACTTCCAGGAATTCGTTGTTGTCAACGATTGTGCCGATTACTTCGTACATGTCATATGACTGGTTAGCGTTGTCAGGAATGATGTCGTTCAATACATCGTCCAAACGGTCGATCGGGTCTTTGCATTCGATCAGCGGAGTTTCTTCCAGGTTGTTCTGCGGAAGGAAGCTGAGCAATTTACGGATCAGTTGCAGACCGTCTTCTTCTGTATCGACAGCGAAGTGGGCAACACCCGATTTTGTTGTGTGTACGCTTGCACCACCCAATTCTTCCTGGGTTACGTCTTCACCGGTAACGGTTTTTACTACTTTCGGACCAGTTAGGAACATGTAGCTGGTACCACGTGTCATGATGTTAAAGTCTGTCAGGGCCGGAGAATAAACTGCACCGCCTGCACACGGACCGAAGATACCTGAGATCTGAGGTACTACACCGGATGCAAGGATATTACGCTGGAAGATTTCAGCATATCCTGCCAGGGCGTTAACACCTTCCTGGATACGTGCTCCACCTGAGTCGTTCAAGCCGATGACAGGGGCACCCATCTTCATGGCCTGATCCATTACCTTACAAATCTTCATGGCCAGTGATTCTGACAAAGCTCCTCCGAATACGGTGAAGTCCTGTGCGAAGATGTAGACCAGACGGCCGTCGATCGTACCATATCCGGTTACGATACCATCACCCAGGAATTTTGTTTTTTCAATACCGAAGTTAGTACAACGGTGCTGAACGAACATATCAAACTCCTCGAAACTACCTTCGTCAAGCAACATGGCGATACGTTCGCGTGCTGTGTACTTGCCTTTCTTGTGCTGAGATTCGATTCTTTTTTCTCCACCACCTAAACGGGCTTGTTCGCGAAGAGCGATAAGCTCTTTTACTTTTTCAAGTTGGTTACTCATTGTATTTCTGATTTGTTGTTAGAAATGAACTGATTAATTATTTTTTACCCGGCATGCAAAGTTCTGTCAATACGCTGCAAGTTGATTTCGGGTGAAGGAATGCAATGTTCAGACCTTCTGCACCACCGCGGGGAGCTTTGTCGATCAGTTTAACACCTTTTGATTCAGCTTCGTCCAATGCAGCCTGTACATCAGGTACAGCAAATGCGATATGGTGAATGCCTTCGCCTTTCTTTTCGATGAATTTGGCGATAGTGCTGTCTTCGCTGGTCGGTTCAAGTAATTCGATTTTTGTTTGGCCTACTTTAAAGAACGCAGTCTTTACTTTCTGGTCAGCAACTTCTTCGATGTTATAGCATTTCATGCCTAAAATTTCTTCATAATACGGCAGACAAGCTTCGATGCTTTTTACTGCAATTCCCAGATGTTCAATATGTGTAATTTCCATGTCAATAAGAATTTAATAATTGATAAATGCTTTTTGTTTTTGATGGCAAAGGTACATTCTTTTTGAAGAATCAAGAAATATTTCATTAATAATAATTTGCCAATTTGCCAATATATAAATTTGCCAATGAAAGCCTTAACTTCTCATTGGCAAATCCTGTTTTCTATTGGCATATTGGCAAATTATCTCATTGGCATATTCTTAGAAATCGACTATCAGTCGTGCATTGAGTTGTCGGCCTGTCAGGTAATTCGGTACAGCATATTGCTGGTTGTCGATGTTGGTGATCCAGTAATAGGAACTGACATTTTTTATATCGAACAGGTTAAATACGTCCACTCCGATCCAGATATTTTTCAGGTGACGAAAGACTCCGCGGTCCATGATCGCATCGGTTCCTCCGGCCAGCTGGTAAGAGAAACCGAGGTCGACACGTTTGTAGGCCGGTGTGCGGAAAGTACTCTTCACATCTTCGTATTTCGTGCGTGGTGCAATAAAAGGAAGTCCACCGGAGAGGACGCCTTTCAGATTCAGTTTTACACGTTTGTATCCGGGGAAATAATCCTGAAAGAATAACGATACGTTATATCCCTGGCTGTTGGGCATGGGAACGGTTACCATGTCACGGATTGTTTGCTCTGCTTTCATAAGCGAGAAACTGATCCATGAGTCGGTTCCGGGTACAAATTCACCGAAGAATTTAACATCGATACCCATTGCATGGCCTTTGGCGCAGTTCTCTCCGTAGTACCGGATCTTTACGTTGTCGACGGTGTAAGGAATCAGGTCGTCCAGTTTCTTGTAATAGAAGTCGGCACTGACTTTAAAGTTACGGTCGGCTGCCCGGAACGTATAATCGCCACCGAGTATGAAATGGATGGAACGTTGTGATTTGATATCTTTGTTCAGTTCGATAATATCATTGCCTGCGGCATCCTGCACGGTAGTTCGTAATTCTTTATAGAACGGTGACTGGTAATAGATACCTGTCGCTGCACGGAAGGTCAGATTCTGATCGAAATTAGGGATAAAACCTAAAGAAACGCGCGGACTGAAAATGAATTCTTTGTTATAGCTCCAGTAGCTTCCGCGGATACCGCCGATGAGTGTGAACATACCTTGCTTGGTACGGAACTTGAAAACGTCCTGCAAATATCCCGATACCCGAGTAGTCGACAAATCATTGTCCGAATAAAGATTGGAGATCACGTTTACCCCGTTCCCCGTTTGAGGAAGTGAATAGCCTGCCGAGTCACGTTTTTCCCATTCGCTGATGCGGTCGTTTATCTTTTCCATCTGTACGGTAGTTCCCCATTTCAGCGTGTTGTTTTTGATCTTGCTGCTGCCGTAATGTCCCACATTCATGATGGTTGAACTTAAACGGTTGCGGGCATGCTCATGGTAGCGGGCTATTTCAAGGGCATTCTGGTTATTGTCGTTTTCTGTTGTAGCATCGCCCAGCCAGTATTCACCGGTGATGTCGTAGGTTTCTATTTCCTTGCTGGAGAAAGCGGATGCCTGAAGGCCCAGTTCTGTTTTTTCGTTCGGATTGTGTTTCAAGGTCAGTGCGCCGAAGATTGTCTGGAACTTATCCCGCTCGCGACTGTTGGGGAAATAAACTTCAAACCGTTGGGCATTTTCTACCGTACCGAAGTTTGTCTCCCGTTTATGCGGAGTGAATTTGAATGTGTTGGACGCCAGGTTCCCCAGAAAGTTTACTTCCCATTTCGGAGCTAACTGATAAGTCATGTATGATTGCAGATCGACGAAATCCGGCTGGTATTCGGCGTCCGTATCCATTGTTTTTAGTAGCGAACGTCCTGTCTTATAACGAACACCGGTTATTTGTGTGAACTTGCCGATGGAACTGCCCACATAGGCGTTTGCTCCCAGTAAGCTGGCGGAGGCCGATCCTTCAAATAACTTGGGTTTTTTATAGGTGATGTCAAGAACAGAACTCATTTTATCTCCATACCGTGCTTCAAATCCTCCGGCTGCGAAGTTGACCGCTTCGGTCAGGTCGGGATTGATAAAGCTCAGACCTTCCTGCTGGCCGGAACGGATCAGCAACGGACGGAATACTTCCAGGCCGTTTACATATACTATGTTCTCATCGTAACTACCGCCGCGAACCGAATACTGGGAACTTAATTCGTTGCTGGATGAAACTCCGGCAAAAGTGACCACGAGGCTTTCAATGCTTCCGCCGGCAGGGTCGGGGAGGAGCTTGACACGGTCGGCATCCAGTGTTTGTAATGTTCCGGTTTGTTTGCGGATGGCTGTTGCCATTACTTCCCCAAGTTCAATACTGGTGTAGTTCATCTGTACATTCAGCCGCATGTCCTGTTGCAGGCTAGGTAGAATACGTTCTGCCTTGTTATATCCCAGGCAAGAAAAAATAACCGCTACGGAATCGCCCGGCGACGTGGTGATCGAATAGTAACCTTTTTCATTGGTCATTGCCCCGTTCAGCGTATTCTTTATCTGAACAAGCACAAGTTCGAGCGGACTACCGTCGGCATCCCGAACATATCCCGTGATTTTAACATGCTTTTGTCCAAAAGCGCTGATTGAAACTAATATAAATAGCAGTGCAGCTATCGCACGAATCTTCATAATTAATAATGTTATAGCTTTACTAACGCGAAAAATGAAGGAAGCGTATATTCAGCGTGTAAAAAATCTTTATCTTTGTCCTGTTCAGAAATATCTTCCTCACAGAATGAAGATGATTAATTAACAGCTACAAAATAAGATAAAAATGGAGAGTTTTGCAACACTGATAAAGAATAGAAGAAGCACGCGTAAGTTTACCGACCAGTTGCTTTCACCTGAACAAGTCGAAATGGTTTTAAAGGCTGCATTGATGGCACCCGCTTCCAAGCGTAAAAATCCTTGGCAGTTCGTTGTGGTGGAAGATAAGGAAATGTTGAAAAAACTGGCTGGTTGTAAGCCGGCCGGAGCTTCGTTTCTTGAAAGTTGTGCACTGGCTGTTGTGGTAATGGCGAATGTAATGGATAGTGATGTCTGGGTAGAAGACGCCTCGATCGCTTCTATCTATATGCAACTTCAGGCGGAAGATCTGGGGCTGGGCAGCTGTTGGTGTCAGATACGTAACCGGCAGACGGAAGATGATGCGGATGCCAATGTGTATGTCCGTAACCTGCTGGATATTCCTTATCAGCTGGAGGTGCTCTCGATTATCGGTTTCGGTTATAAGGACCAGGAACGCAAACCGTTTGATGAAGCTCATTTGCAATGGGAAAAGATTCACCTGGGCACTTATAAAATGCCGGAAGAAAACAAGGAAGCATGAAAATAGTTTTTATCGGAGCCGGAAATCTGGCGACACGTTTGTCGCTTGCCATGCAACGGGTTGGTATGCAGATTGGTCAGGTGTACAGCCATACAGAGGCGAGTGCCCGTCAGTTGGCAACACGACTGGGGTGTCCGTGGACGAATGATTTATCCGCTTTGCAGGAAGATGGCGATCTGTATGTCTTTTCACTGAAAGATACTGTCCTATCTGATGTAATATCGAAGGTCAAACCGAATAACGGTATGTGGGTCCATACGGCGGGAAGTATGCCGATGAGCGTATTTGAAGGATATGCCCAACGTTTCGGAGTTCTTTATCCTTTGCAGACATTCAGTAAGGGGAGGAATGTGAATTTTGATGTGATTCCCATTTTTCTGGAAGCAAACACGGATAAGAATGCGGATTATCTGAAGAATATAGCCAGCGCACTTTCTGAGAATGTTCGTTTCATGTCTTCGGAAAAACGCCGGAGTTTGCATCTGGCGGCTGTCTTTGCCTGTAATTTTACCAATCATATTTATACATTATCTTATAAGTTACTGGAAAACGAATCCATTCCGGCAGATGTTCTTTTGCCGCTTATCGATGAGACAGTATCGAAAATACATTCCATGCCGCCGGCTGTGGCTCAGACCGGGCCGGCAATCCGGTATGATGAAAATGTGATCAATAAACACCTGGCTATGCTGGACGATCCGGATATGCAAGCGATCTACCGGCTTCTCAGCCAAAGTATACATAAGGAGGCCCAAAATGAGTAGTATCAATTATGACCTGACAAAGATAAAAGCATTTGTGTTTGACGTAGACGGCGTGCTGTCGTGTGATGTGGTATCACTTCATCCCAACGGCGATCCGATGCGTACAGTCAACATCAAAGACGGTTATGCCCTGCAACTGGCTGTAAAGAAAGGTTACCAGGTCGGGATTATTACCGGTGGCTATACGGAGGCTGTGCAAATCCGTTTTTCCCGCTTGGGTATCGAACATATATATATGCGGAGTGCCGTAAAGATACACGATTTCAATGATTTCCTGCAAAAGACGGGATTGACACCTGAAGAAGTGATGTATGCCGGAGACGATATCCCCGACTATGATGTGATGAAGCGGGTAGGCTTGCCGGTTGCTCCGGCGGATGCAGCCCCGGAAATCAAGCAAATAGCGAAATATATATCCTTATGCAAAGGGGGCGAGGGTGTTGCCCGTGATGTGATAGAACAAACAATGAAAGCACAAGGCCATTGGATGAGCGCAGAAGCGTTCGGATGGTAATAAACAATGAAGAATTATGCTAGCTAACCTACAACATTACCGAATCGTGCTGGGATCTAACTCACCCCGGCGAAAAGAATTATTGGCCGGACTTGACCTCAAATTCGAGGTTGAAGTAATTCCCGGCATCGACGAATCATATCCTGATGACTTGACGGCAGACGAGATACCTGCTTATATCGCCCGTAAAAAGGCAGAAGCGTATCTGGAAAAAATGACGGATAACGAATTGCTCATTACGGCTGACACAATCGTTGTCACTTATGGGCAACCGGATCGTATCCTGGGCAAACCGGCCGACCGTGAGGAAGCAATCGAGATGCTTTGCCACCTGTCGGACCATGTACATGAAGTCATCACCGGCGTTTGCCTGACAACTAAACAGAAAACGGTTTCTTTTTCTGTTTCTTCGGCAGTCGCCTTTTCCAAATTGGAAAAGGATGACATTATATATTATGTAGATAAATACCGTCCTTACGATAAAGCCGGCAGTTACGGGATACAGGAATGGATCGGTTACGTCGGGGTAGAAGCTATCAACGGCTCATTCTATAATGTAATGGGGTTGCCGGTGCAACGGCTGTATCAGGAATTGAAAAAGTTTTAAATAAAAAAATTACGACAATTCTTGCATAATATATTCGGAAACAGTACTTTTGCAGTCTGAAATTCCGCAGAGGGTAAACAAGTGATATGGAATATGTATCCACCCCCGGGACATAACCTGTTTAAATATAAAAAGACAGATGTACGTAATCGTAGAAATTAACGGACAACAGTTCAAAGCTGAAGAAGGTAAGAAATTGTTCGTTCATCACATTCAGAACGCAGAAAGCGGTGCTGTTGTTGAGTTTGACAAAGTGTTGTTGGTTGACAACAATGGTGATGTAAAAGTAGGTGTTCCTACAGTAGAAGGCGCAAAGGTAGTATGTGAAGTACTGTCTCCGCTGGTAAAAGGTGATAAAGTGCTGATCTTCCACAAGAAGAGAAGAAAAGGTTATCGTAAACTGAACGGTCACCGTCAGCAGTTCACTGAAGTGAGTATTAAAGAAATTGTTGCTTAACGTTTAAAGGAGAAAAGAAGAAATGGCACATAAGAAAGGTGTGGGTAGTTCTAAGAACGGCCGTGAATCACAAAGTAAAAGATTAGGTGTTAAGCTTTTTGGTGGTGAAGTTGCTAAAGCTGGTAACATTTTGGTTCGCCAGAGAGGTACAGTTCATCATCCGGGTGAAAACGTTGGTATCGGTAAAGATCATACGTTGTACGCTTTGAAAGATGGTGTTGTTACTTTCCGTAGAGGTAAAGAAAACAGATCATTCGTTTCTATCCAGGAAGTTGTAGCAGAAGCATAAGATAGCTTTACTCGAAGAAAATAAGGAAAGCGGAATTCCGAAAGGAGGTTTCGCTTTTTTTGTGTGGTTTCGCTTCCTGTTTCATGCAGGGGAAACAACTGTTTCATGCGGTAGAAACACTTGTTTCTTCTTGATGAAATAAATGCTGGCTTAGGGACTGAATAAAATAGTGAAGGCACTTCCTTCTTTCTCCTGGCTTTGCACGTGCAGCTTTCCGTTATGCAGTTTGACGATTTCCCGGGAAATGCTCAGACCGATACCGTTACCGTTTTTCTTGGTACTGAAAAATGGAATGAAAATCTTGTCACGGATTGAGTCGGGGATACCCCTGCCATTATCGGCAACGGTGATGTAAGGATGTCCTTCTGAGTCAAACCCAGAGAAAAGATGTATTTGCGGATTTTCTTTTTCACTTGTGGCATAGGTGGCATTGGTTATGAAGTTGATGATAACCTGTTCAATCAAATCCCTGTCCATAAAGGCGGTGACTTCAGGAGCGTTTGTCTTTAGCGTGAAAGCGATCCCTTTTTGTTGAAGGGAAGGATTCATCAGGGAATGAACAGAACTCAGCAAGTCATAGAGATTATATGATTTCATATCAGGTACTATCTTTTGGCTTAGATTGCGATAGGTTTCAGCAAAACGCAGTAGGCCTTCACTTCGCCGGTGAATTGTATCCATCGCCAGTTCCATATCTTTCAGATCTGTGGTAGACGGTTGGGATACATTTTCTTTCAATGTATGTATTTTTCTTCTGAGCGTATCCGAGAGGGATGAGACGGGGACGATAGAATTCATAATCTCATGAGTCATTACATTGAGTAATCCTTTCCAGGCACCCGATTCGACTTCTTCCATCGTTGCGCTTACATTATGGAATGCGATTAGTTTGTAGGTTTTCCCTCCGGTTTGAAAGACGGAAGCGTTTGTCATTGTTTTGATGGTTTGCTTCCGGGCATGGATCGTTATCAGGGTACTTTTGTTTACCGGGATATCGAGCAGTTCATTGAAAAGGTTTTCGTTTTGCTTTTTCAGCCAGTTGATATTCTTGATATGGGGAATGTTGAGCAGGGTCGTAAAAGAGTCATTCATCCATAGTGATTCATGGGTTTCCACATCATAGGCGAGGATACCTGTATCGACCAGTTCCAGCATCTCTTTCAGGTAATGCTGCTGTGCTTCTTTCTCGGCCGCCAGATTCAGGAAGGCATCCGCGATAGACTGGAACCGGGGATATTTCTTTGAAAAATCTCTGTTAATGATGGACTCGGCAAATTCGTCGATATCCTGTTTTGTTTTCCTGCGTACATATATTATATATAGCAGAAGTATAACTATTAGGATGGATAGGGCGATCGTCATAGTCCGTGTTTTTCTAGCCGGCGGTATAAAGCTCCCCGGGTTAATCCCAGTTCTTTTGCCGCTTGCGATATGTTTCCGTTATGTTTTTGAATGACCTGTTCGATGGCTGTCTTTTCCAGATCATCCAGATTATGTGTTGGTATCGGTTGGGCATTTTCTTCCTGTTGCTCTAAGGGAGAGAAGGTGATGTCTTCCGCTTTCAGCACATCGCTGTCGGCCATGATAACGCCTCTTTCTATGGTGTATTGCAGCTCGCGTACGTTGCCGGGGTAATGATACAGCATCAGTTTCTTTTTGGCTGAGTCGGCTAAACGGAACTTTTGTTTGAAATACTTTTTCTCATATACTTTCAGAAAATGTTCTGCCAGCAGGATAATATCTTCGCCTCGTTCACGTAAAGGCGGTACGGTTATCTCTACTGTATTGATTCGGTAAATCAAGTCTTTACGAAACTTTGCTTCGTTGGCTAATTCCCGTAATGGCAGGTTGGTTGCTGACAGCAGACGGATATCTATCGGCATCGGTGTATTGGCTCCGAGACGGGTTACTTCACGATTTTGCAGCACGGTCAGCAGTTTGGCCTGCTGTTGCAAAGTTATATTTCCGATTTCATCCAGGAAAAGTGTTCCTTTGTCTGCCGCCTCGATTAGACCGGTACGATCTTCACGCGCATCTGTAAATGCTCCCTTTTTATGTCCGAAAAGTTCGCTCTCGAAAAGGGTTTCCGTCAGGGAACCTACGTCTACTTTTACAAATGGCTGATTCCGGCGAAGGGATGACTGATGGATGTAGCGGGCAACAAGATCTTTTCCTGTTCCGTTTTCTCCCAGGATCAATATGTTAGCATCGGTAGGTGCTATCTTTTGTAATTTATGGAACAAAAGCTGCATGCTTTCCGAGTTTCCGATAATCTCTATATCAGTATTTCTTTTATTTGTTTTTTCTTTACTGTCCGGAGTTGCCTGTTTCCGAAGTGTCTCCGACAGGATATTCAGCAGATGCTCGTTATGCCAGGGTTTGACGATAAAGTCGGCGGCCCCTTCTTTCAGGCTTTTGATGGCCAGGTCTATATCTGCATAGGCTGTAATCATAATGACTGATAGGGAAGGTTTCCGTTTTTTTATTTCCTTCAGCCAGAACAGACCTTCGTTGCCGGTGTTGATGGAGCTTCTGAAGTTCATATCCAACAAAATAATGTCTATATCATTCTCTGTGACCAGCTTATGAATGTTGTCCGGGTTCGTTTCTGTCAGTATTGTTTTCACTTCCATCTTCAGCAAAAAACGTACGGCGGTCAGAACGTCTTTATCATCATCAACAATCAGTATATTTGCCTGGTGTAAGTTCATAATTACTCTTTTTAGTAGGTTGCAAATATATCAAGAATGAAGTGAATGCCCAAGTCGTTCCTGTTTTTTGTCCATTGGCATACATAAGGTGTCCGTTTATGGACACTATTCAAGGGCGGTCGTTTTGTTAATGGGTTAATATATTGGGGATTGCTGTTTTGGCATATCAATTGTTCCGGATTTATATGTAACATGCTAAATTATTCATAAGACTATGATTAGAATAAATGATTTGAGGAAAGTCTACAGGACGGAAGAAGTGGAGACAATTGCTTTGGATAATATGTCGCTTCATGTAAAGGAACATGAGTTTGTTGCTATTATGGGACCGTCGGGATGTGGAAAGTCTACTTTACTGAATATACTGGGATTGCTTGATGATCCTGATTCGGGTTCCTATCTTTTTAATGGGGTTGAGATTACCGGATTAAATGAAGACAAACGTTGCGATTTGCGAAGGGAGAATATCGGTTTTGTTTTCCAGAATTTCAATCTGATAGAAGAGTTAACTGTATTTGAGAATATCGAATTGCCGTTGGAAAATTGCGGAATGAAAGCCTCCCTCCGCAAAATGAAAGTAGAGAAAGCCTTGAAAAGCGTCCTTCTCAATCACCGCCGTAACTATTTCCCGTCGCAGCTTTCGGGCGGACAACAACAGCGTGTGGCGATTGCCCGGGCGGTTGTCAATGATCCGAAACTGATCCTTGCAGATGAACCAACCGGAAATCTGGATAGTCGTAACGGCCTGGAAATAATGGATCTGCTGACTATGCTCAATGATGCCGGAACCACAATCGTTATGGTAACACACAGTGAACACGATGCCCGTTACAGCCACCGGATTATTCATATGCTGGATGGGAAACCTGTTTCGGAAAATTTCCTGAAAGAATTAGCTTATACCGCGAACTAAAAAACTTACACAATGAATATAAGAAGATCTCTCCGGATTATTTTCCGGAACAAAATATATAGTTTCTTGAATATCCTGGGACTGGCAATCGGAATTACTTCGGCTGCACTTATCTTTCTCTGGGTGGAAAGTAAAGTGAATTTCAACAAGGCAATCCCTAATTCCCGGAATATATATGTCAGTGCATCTCATTATTTTCCTGTCTCGAATGAATGTATAACAAGCTTCGAATCAAATTCTATGCTGTCAAAAGTTTTGGAGGACGAATTTCCGGAAGTGAAGAGTTGTAGCAGATATAATGCTCAGACAGTCGTTTTTGTCCCTGAAAATACAACAGACTCTTTTGAAGAAAAGGGAGCTTATGCCGATTCTACTCTCTTTAATCTGATCGGAATGAAGTTCATAAGTGGTGATGTCTCTTCCGCTTTCGAACCGCAATATTCCATTGTCCTCAGCCGGTCGATGGCTCGAAAGATATATAACGAAGAAGATCCGATAGGAAAGGGACTGATTCATGAAGGAGTTATATATCAAGTAACGGGAGTATTTGAGGATATGCCCGGTAATACTTCGTTCCAATTTGAATGGCTGATACCTTTTCGTGTCTTCGTAGAGGAAATGAAAAATGTTTTTGATGTAAACGAATGGGGGGCTTCCTGGCTGCAAACTTATGTCGAGTTGGAACCGGGAGTGGATCTGGGGCAGTTGAATGAGAAACTGAAAGGACTCGCCTTTCGTAAAGCCGGGCCGGCTTGTGAGAGTATTCAGATATTCCTTTATCCTCTTAATAAAATGCTTTTATACGGTCAGTTTAAAGATGGGGTGGAAACTGGTGGCGGCTACATAAAGACTGTCTCCCTTTTCTTTCTGATTGGAGTGTTGATACTCTTGATTGCCTGTATCAATTTTATGAATCTATCGACTGCACGTTCCCAAAAACGGGCGTTGGAAGTCGGAGTGCGGAAAACCTTTGGAACCAAACGAAAACACCTGATCCGGCAATTTCTGGTAGAATCGGGGTTGATAACATCAATAGCTCTTTTGCTGTCGGTCGGATTGATCTGGTTGAGTCTTCCCTGGTTTAATGAATTTATAGGCGTTCAATTATCCTTTAGTCTGCTCGATCCGACGATTGTGACCGGACTGGTGGCGATCGGATTGTTTTGTACTTTTCTGGCCGGTAGCTATCCAGCGTTGTATCTGTCCTCTTTCAATCCGTTGACTACGTTGAAAATGCAGAAAGTGAGTAAAGGGGGAAGTGCCGCATGGATACGTCAGGGGTTGGTTATCTTTCAATTTACGATGGCATTTATCCTGATTTGTAGTACTTTCGTTATTTATCTTCAGATACAGCTGGTACAAAAACGGGATATCGGTATAAAAAAAGAAAATCTGGTAAGTTTTCCGGCCACTGAAGAATTGTGCAATGCGTCTTCGGCTGTGCGGAATGAGCTGATCAATACCGGTGTAGTAGAAAATTGCGGGTTTTCAGCCAGTCCGATTCTGAAATCGAGTATGCGTACTAATCCCTGGTATTGGAATGGAAAAGATCCGGAAGATGATGCCTATATTTCTTTTAATTTTGTGTCGGAAGGTTTGATAGATGCTGCCGGGATAAAACTGCTTGACGGAACGGATATCGATCCGGCTAAGAAAAATAATAAGGGAGGGGCAGGAATCCTTATCAATGAGACTCTGGCAAAAAGAATGGGAAGGGAAGGCCGTGTAGGAGGACAAATCGGTCAGTCGCCTGATCACAAATGGGAGATAGTTGGTATTATGAAAGATTTCGTGTTCGATGATTTTTATACACTAGAGCCGGCGTCTGCTTTGTTTTTCTATGATCCTCAAAGAACGTATATATTGTTTGTTCGTCTGAAACCGGATATCGATACGTATGAAGCGATAGGGCGGGTACAGACGGTATTGCGTTCTTTTACACCGTATCATGCGTTTGAGCCGACCTTTATGACCGACCGTTTCGATGATATGTTTGAGGATGAACATCTGGTAGAAAAGTTGTCTGCCTTATTTGCCATGCTGGCAATTTTTATCTCCTGTTTGGGGTTACTGGGATTAAGTGCCTTTTCTGCTGAACAGCGAACAAAGGAAATCGGTGTCCGCAAAGTATTGGGGGCTAAAATAATAGATATACTATTTTTGTTGGGAAAAGCGTATATGATACTTTTACTTATTTCTTTTGTAATAGGTATTCCTGTATCTTTATATGCCGCTAACCACTACCTGAAGGATTATGCCTACCGGATTACACTCGGTTGGGATATTTTTGCAGGAGTGGCCTTGCTGATAACCCTGATTGCTTTGCTGACGGTTAGTTTCCAATCGTTAAGAGCAGCTCTCAACAATCCGGTGAAGTCTATAAAGACGGAGTAATTCGTATCCAAAAGAAAGTAAGTACAGACTTTGGATATAGTTTTTATTGTTCACTTGCCTATGTTTTTGGGTGGTATAATGGAAATTTTGCCTATGTTTTGGGACGTAAAGATATACTGGATACCTGGCAGGGAGCCATAGCTGAACATATTGTTGCTCAGGAATTGCGTGTTGTTCTTAATGATAAATATATTCAGCATCTTAACTTTTGGGTACGTGATAAACAAGGAACCAGTGCTGAAGTCGATTTCATTTGGCAATCAGGATTAATTTTAATTCCGATTGAAGTAAAGTCCGGGCATAACGCCCATTTACGTTCGCTCCAGTCTTTTATGGATTTATCATCAGGTGATATTGCCGTAAGAATCTGGAGTGGACCGTATTCTATCGATCAGGTATCTACTCCGAAAGGGAAGAAGTTCCGGTTGATAAATATCCCTTTTTATTATGTGGGTAGCTTACCTTTAATCCTGGAAAAGGTTATTAATCAATAGTGTCCGTTAAATCTTCTCATTCTTCTGTATCATTGTTATCGTTTTGGCAATGCGGTTGGCTTTGGTTTGTTCTGTTTTTGCAGAATTAATCCAATCTATAAATGCTTTTTTTTGACCATGTTTATATTTTTCGAATTTCTCTAAGAGACCATCCTCATTTTCCATGCATAACAATAATTCTTCGGGTATTATTAATGGCGTTTTATCTTCATACAGTGTAATATGTACGATATCAGGAGCTTGCTTTTTTATTTTCTTTCTTATTTCCGATTTTACAGCCAGACCTATATGTCCGTTTCCGATAGGCATCAAATGTACATTGGAAAACTCATAGTTATCTATTTTCCCTTTTACTTTTAGCATTCCAAAAGGAGTCTTAGGCATTGGAATTTCCGGTATTTCGACAAATGTCCAACTTTCAATTTTACCTAATACATAATCTTTGTCTACTAATGGCTTTTCTGTTTTCATTTTGCAATATTGATAGTAAGGTTACAAATATAGACCATTGTGGCGACAACAGTATGTCAGTAGGTGAAATAATCTTCTTTCAACTACAGAAAGCAAATATTCGAAACATTTTATATATCTGTTTGGTTAAATTATTAAACAAACTATCTTTCATTTTACAGAACTAATGCATAATCGGTATGAATATAAAAACAGATTATTTTGCTTTGTTTGCACGCATAGCTATTGCTATGAGTTTTTTGTCTGCGGTGGCTGATCGTTTCGGATGGTGGGCTCCTGTATTGGGAAGTGAAAATATAGTTTGGGGTAATATGAGTAACTTTATTGCGTATACCGGAGTTTTAGTTCCATGGGTATCGAAACAAGTTTTACCGGTATTGGCTTGGTTGGTCACTATTGCAGAAGTTGTTTTCGGAGTGTTGCTGATTATCGGTTACCAGAAACGTATAGTAGCTCTTCTCAGTGGTGTTCTATTATTGACGTTTGCGTTTTCAATGATGTTCTTCTCGAGTTTAAAAGCACCATTGGATTATAGTGTATTTACGGCATCCGCATGTTCGTTCTTGCTCTATAAGAATAGTAAATAGGTTGCTATTATCATAAAACTTAAGTATTTGAATACAAATACAATTGTATTTAGAAACAAAAACAGTTGTATTTGTAACTAAAAACAATTGTATTTTTGAGAGGGTATAAAATCAGAATTGGTGTTGCTTGTTTCTATTACTAATGAATATACAATGGAAAAGCACGAATGTCAAGAGGAATAATGGCATATTGTGTAGATACGAACTATTTCGTGTATTTTTGTTGGATGGGAAGAGATGAGTCTATAGATATAATAAATGATGGTGGCGAACTTGTTCAGGCGAAGTCTCCTGTTATTATCTCTGCCAGCCGTTCTACCGATATACCGGCTTTTTATGCGGACTGGTTTTTCCATCGGTTGGATAAAGGGTATTCTGTGTGGATTAATCCTTTTAATAATGTACGAAGCTATATTTCTTATTCAAAGACTCGGTTGATTGTTTTCTGGTCTAAGAATCCTCGTCCGCTTTTGAAGTATTTGAGGCGGTTGGATGAAACGGGTATTCATTCATATATCCAGTTTACATTGAATGATTATGAAAAAGAAGGGTTGGAGAAGAATGTGCCGCTCTTGCAAGAACGGATAGATACGTTTAAACGATTGGTTGACCGTCTGGATAGCGACCGGGTTATCTGGCGCTTTGACCCGATGGTGCTGACCGACCGGATTTCTAAAGATGATTTACTGGAAAAGGTTGAGCGTATCGGAAATCAGTTAAAAGGGTATACGAAGAAGCTGGTATTCAGTTTTGCTGATATTCTGGAATACAAAAAGGTGAAAGCGAATCTGGAAAAGAATCATATTAATTACCGGCCTTTTGAGAAGGATGATATGGAGTATCTGGCGAGAGGGTTGATGGGTTTGAACAAATCCTGGGATTTTACGGTAGCAACCTGTGGAGAGAAAATAGGGTTGGAACAATATGGGATTGTCCATAATAAATGTATAGATGATGAATTGATGATAAAATGTTTCTCCGAAGATAAACAACTGATGGATTTTATCGGCTATCATCCCGAGAATGTTCAATTGGAACTTTTTGGAGGAAAGAGTAATCCTTCGAACAAGGATAAGGGACAAAGATTGTTTTGCGGATGCATAGCCAGTAAAGATATTGGCATCTACAATACCTGTCCGCATAAATGTGAGTATTGTTATGCAAACTCTTCGAAAATGATAGCGGAAGCTAATTATAACCGACACAAACAGAATCCTTACTTTGAATCGATAGTAGGAATGTGATGGTGTTTGTGGTTATACCCTTAATAAAGTTATAGTATTGTATGGTTTTTAGGGTTATAACCCTAAAAACTTTTGGAAAATCTATTATCTTTGTGGTTATATCCCTAAAAACTATTCACATGATAAGTAGAGATTCATATATAGAACAAATAGAGCCATTCATAAATAAACCTTTTGTTAAGGTTATGACCGGTATCCGGCGAAGCGGCAAATCTGTTATTCTGCGTTTGTTGAAGGATGAACTGCTGCGACGCGGAGTACTTGAAGACCATATTATTTATATGAATTTTGAAAGTTTTGAATGGATAGATATACAAGATTCAAAGATATTGTATAGTTATATCCGTTTCCGTATTGAGGATAAGGATACCTATTATATCTTATTGGATGAGATACAGGTTGTTGCGGAGTGGGAGAAAGCCGTTAATTCCTTTTTGGTTGATTTTAACTCTGATGTCTATGTTACGGGTTCCAATTCAAATATGTTGTCTTCGGAGCTTGCAACTTATCTTACCGGCCGTTATGTGAGTTTTCATATCATGACACTTTCTTTTAAAGAATATCTTCGTTTTCATGATATTGTTTTAGGAGGGCATGATGTGAATATGAAAGAGGAATTTATTAAATATCTTCGTTCCGGTGGTTTTCCGGCTATTCATACGGCTGATTATACATATGACGCTATTTATAGAATAGTATACGATATCTATTCTTCTGTGATTCTGCGTGATACAGTTCAAAGGAATAATATCCGAAATATCGAGCTGCTGGAACGCATTGTGAAATTTGCATTTGATAATATTGGTAATAAACTGAATGCGAAGAATATAGCAGATTATTTCAAAAGTCAGCATCGTAAGGTGGATTTAAATACGGTCTATAATTATTTGAATGCATTGGAAAGTGCATTTATTATTCAGCGTGTACCTCGTTATGATGTAAAAGGGAAAGATGTTTTACAAACGAATGAAAAATATTTTGTCAGTGATTTGTCGTTGATTTATGCAGTGATGGGATATAAAGACCGGATGATTGCTGGTCTGTTGGAAAATCTGGTTTATCTGGAATTAAGGCGTAGGGGATACGATGTTTATGTGGGTAAGCAAGATGATAAAGAAGTTGATTTTGTGGCCATTCTTCGTGATGAGAAAATATATGTACAGGTTACTTATCAGCTATCATCTTCTGCTACCATTGAACGGGAGTTTGCTCCGTTACTGTCTATCAGTGACCATTATCCCAAATATGTGGTAAGTATGGATGACTTTTTCCGGGAAAATATAGAGGGGGTGAAACATTGTTATATAGCTGACTTCCTGTTGAGTGAAAAACTTTAATATACATTTTTAATGCATAATCTATGACGCGCAAGAATTTCATTATATCATATCTTTGGCTGTATCTGTTTGTATTGGTCCTGACATCCTGCGGCAGTAAGAAACGTGTGGCGCTTCCGGCTGATTTTAAAGGGCCGAAAGAATTGTCACGTTTATATGGTGTGCGTATTACGCCGGATGATAATATCTTTCTTTATAATGAAGGGGCGAAATGGCTGGGGACACCTCACCGGATGGGAGGAAGTACCAAGCGGGGTGTGGATTGTTCCGGGTTTGTGGCGATTGTGTTTCGCGAGGTTTATGGAAAACAGTTGGCACGTTCGTCGGCGGATATGCTGAAATATAATTGTAAGAAAGTCAGCCGTGGCAAATTGCAGGAAGGCGATTTGGTGTTTTTTAAAACAGGAGGAGGCAAGAAAAAGACGCCTAACCATGTAGGAATTTATCTGAAGAACGGGAAGTTTATCCATACCAGTACTTCCAGGGGAGTAATGGTCAGCAGCTTGAGCGAACCCTATTATACCCGGAGCTGGATAACGGGAGGACGGGTGAAGTGAGATATTTTTGTAAACATCTGAGCGGAAGTTGCTTTTTTATGTATCTTTGCATTTCAAAATAAATAAACATAGAGCAAGTATGTTGACGCTTAAAATGATTACGGAAGAAACAGACCGCGTGATTCGTGGTCTGGAGAAGAAACACTTTAAGGGTGCAAAAGAAAGCATCGCTAAGGTGATTGAACTGAACGATAAAAGACGTAGTACACAGAATCAATTAGATACAAACCTGGCAGAGGTTAATTCGCTGTCGAAAGCAATCGGTGGCCTAATGAAAGAAGGCAAAAAAGAAGAAGCCGAAGCAGCTAAAAAGCGTGTTGCCGAAATCAAGGAACTGAGCAAGGGCATTCAGGCTGAAATGGACCAGGCTGCGGAAGAGATGCAGAACCTGCTTTATACAATTCCGAATGTGCCTTACGATGAAGTGCCCGAAGGCGTTGCTGCTGAAGATAATGTGGTAGAAAAAATGGGCGGTATGGAAACAGAACTGCCGAAGGATGCACTGCCTCATTGGGAATTGGCTAAAAAATATGATTTGATTGACTTCGACCTGGGTGTGAAGATTACAGGTGCCGGTTTTCCGGTTTATAAAGGACAGGGCGCTCAGTTGCAGCGTGCTTTGATAAACTTCTTCCTGGATGAGGCACGCAAATCCGGTTATATGGAAATCATGCCGCCAACCGTGGTAAATGCCGCTTCCGGCTTCGGTACCGGTCAGCTTCCGGATAAGGAAGGACAGATGTACCATTGCGAAGTGGACGACCTTTATCTGATACCGACTGCCGAAGTGCCGGTCACCAATATCTACCGTGATGTAATTATCGATGAGAAACAGTTGCCTATCAAGAACTGTGCCTATACACAATGTTTCCGTCGCGAAGCCGGTTCTTATGGTAAAGATGTACGCGGTTTGAACCGTCTGCACGAGTTCTCTAAAGTAGAACTGGTTCGTATCGACAAACCGGAGCATTCTAAGCAGTCTCATCAGGAAATGCTGGACCACGTGGAAGGTCTGCTCCAGAAGCTGGAACTTCCGTACCGTATCCTGCGTCTGTGTGGTGGCGACATGAGTTTCACTGCCGCTCTTTGCTTCGACTTCGAAGTATATTCGGAAGCTCAGAAACGTTGGTTGGAAGTAAGTTCTGTTTCCAATTTCGATAATTATCAGGCTAACCGTCTGAAATGCCGTTATCGTGATGAGAACAAAAAGACACAACTGTGCCATACGCTGAATGGAAGTGCATTGGCTTTGCCGCGTATCGTTGCTGCATTGCTTGAAAATAATCAGACACCTGAAGGTATCCGCATTCCGAAAGCGTTGATTCCTTATACAGGTTTCGATATGATTAAATAATTACCTTAGTTTATCTACGGACAATAAATAGAAAAACGGGACAGAAAGTAGCGAGGTTTACTTCTGTCCCGTTTTTGCTTTAAATCTAAAATAAGAATGAATAAGATTAAACAAATTATCCTGTTCGGCATAGCTGTCTTGATGTGCAGCTGCCAGAGTAAACCGATGGAACTGTCGGCTGAGGCGGTATCGGTTCCGTTAGGCGGAAACACTTATGTGACTGCCGGAAAAGAGAGTGCGAAGGTTTCGACCGATGGTATCAAATCGTGGACGGGGACGGATGCCGTCCTGTCGGCGTGGTTTAAAACCAGCCAGCCCGGTGATTTGAATCTTTTCCTGAAAGGGAAAGCGGCAGACGGATCGTCGACTGTAAAGGTTACTTTCGGAGGAAAAAGCTTTACTGTAAAAGTGACTGAAGCAGAGGAAACGGTTATTCCGGTAGGGAAGGTATCCGTTACGGAACCGGGTTATATCCGTGTGGATTTGCAGGGAGAAAAGAAAGAAGGCGCTCAGTTTGCCAATATCTCCGAACTGCTGATAGACGGGCCGGCTGCACAGGAACCTCTTTATTTTGTGCGTAACTTTGAACCTTACTGGGGAATGCGCGGACCTTCCGTACATATGAAATATACATTGCCGGAAGAATCGGTCGAATATTTCTACAATGAAATAACGGTTCCGGAGGGAGAAGATAAGATTGGCAGTTACTTTATGACGAATGGTTTCGGTGAAGGTTATTGCGGTATCCAGGCGAATAGCGATACGGAACGCCGTGTCTTGTTTTCCGTATGGAGCCCGTTTGAAACGGACGACCCGAAAGCGATACCGGAAGACCACCGCATCAAGCTGCTGGCGCAGGGAAAAGATGTACATATCGGAGAGTTCGGTAACGAAGGATCGGGGGGACAGAGTTATCTGAAATACCCTTGGAAAGCCGGACAAACTTATCGTGTCATTACCCGTGTTCATCCGGACGGTAAAGGGAATACGGCCTATTATGCCTGGTTCTTTGCTCCTGAAGAGGGCGAGTGGCGGTTGATAGCTGGTTTTTTGCGGCCGCAGACAAACGCTTGGTACACCGGAGCACATTCTTTCCTTGAAAACTTTATGCCCGGCCAAGGTTATCTGGAACGTAGCGTGCATTTTGGAAACCAATGGGTCCGTACGGCTAAAGGAGAGTGGAAAGAACTTACCGAAGGCATGTTCACTTATGATGCCACTGCCCGTGCCGGCGTTCGCCAGGATTATGCCGGTGGGGTGGAAGATAATATGTTCTTTCTCCGTAACGGCGGCTTTTTCAATGATAATACAGAGTTCAAATCTGTTTTTACACGTCAGCCGAACGGAACAGCTCCGGATGTCGACGTAACGACATTACCCCTGAAATAGAGGCTTATTTGTCAAGAAAAAAAGCATAGGACCTTTGAAATCAAAATAAGGGACTTTTGTAAGCAAAGCATATATGTTTTAAACGCAAAACATATATGCTTTTTTTATGGGGTATATATCCTTTGGGAAAGAACCGGAATGTTTAGATGAACAGGTTTACATTTGCATCTTCCGCCCGTTCAAGATAAGTGGCTACTCCGCCAAGCGTGACATTGTCCATCAGTTCCTCTTTTTTGACACCCATCACATCCATACTCATGGTGCAGGCTATCATTTCGACACCGTTCTCTGCGGCTTGAGTGATGAGGCTTTCCAGGCTGTCGATATGCTTTTTCTTCATGATGAGGCGCATCATCCAACTTCCGGTACCACCCATATTCATTTTCGACAGTTTCAGTTTACCGCTGTGGGCGGGAAGCATCCAGCCGAACATTTTGCCGAATATATCTTTTGAAACAGACGGTTTCTGCCGTTTCTTGATGACATTCAGTCCCCAGAAAGTGAAGAACATGGTTACTTTCTTGCCGGTCGAGGCGGCTCCGTTGGCAATAACGAAGGAGGCAAGGGCCTTATCCAGGTCGTCACTGAATACAATCAACGTCTTGTTGTCCGCACCGTTCACCATTTTACAGGAACTTTTAGGTTCACCTTTTTCGATTGTGGCATGGATGACTCCCGATTTATTCTCAACTCCGACCAGCTGTGCTCCGGTCATATTGCACCAGGCGGCTACATCTTTCCCGAATCCCTGGTCGGTGGCGGTTATCAGAAGACGGTCGCCTGTATTTATTTCAGCATAATGCTTTTTCAGCTGCATGACAGGACCGGGGCATTGAAGACCGCAGGCATCAATCCGGATGGTCTGTTGTGAGGGAGAAGAAGACGCGGCGGCAGTAGACGCTTTTGGTGTCTTCGCTGTTTGGGAATTACCTTCTGTTTGTTTGGAAGCTATTCCAGCTGTTGCTACACTCCATGTTTTGAAACCTCCCGACAGGTTCTTTACATTTTTATAACCATGCTGAACCAAAATGCGGTAAGCCAGATATCCGCGCAATCCGATGGCACAAGTCACTACGATTGGTCTGTCGGTTGGCAGTTCCGGCAGGCGGCTACGCAGTTCGTCGACCGGGATATTGATAGCTCCCGGTATGGATCCCAGGTTATATTCGTCGGCAGTGCGTACATCGACCAACAGGGTATTGCTGCCTAGCTGTGCTATGTCGCGCCAGTTAATGGTTTCGACTTTTTTGGTAAGGATATTCTCTGCTACATAACCAGCCATATTGACGGGGTCTTTGGCTGACGAATAAGGAGGGGCGTAGGCCTGTTCCAGTTCGGTCAGGTCGTAGACTGTTCCTTTGCGTTGTATTACCTGGGCAAGCATTTCGATTCGTTTGTCTACTCCGTCGAATCCGACAATCTGGGCACCGTATAACTGTCCGTTGTCCGGTGAGAATACTATTTTTATAGACATCGGAACGGCTCCCGGATAATAACCGGCATGAGAAGCCGAGTGGGTGTATGATGACTGATAGGGGATGCCTTCCCGTTTCAGTAACTTGGCATTGGCACCGGCGGCAGCGACCGTAATATCAAATACTTTGGCAATAGAAGTGCCTATCGTACCTTTATAAGTTTCGCGATTGCCGAATACGATATTATCGGCTACGATACGTCCCTGTTTGTTCGCCGGACCAGCCAGCGGGATTAAAGCCGGTTTACCTGTTACCGGATTGAGCACTTCGACAGCATCTCCCAGGGCATAAATGTCCGGGTCAGAGGTCTGTATATAATCGTTTACGGCAATCCCTCCCAGGGTTCCGATGGCCAGTCCGGCTTCTTTGGCCAGCTTTGTTTCAGGACGTACACCGATACTGAGGATAACCAGGTCTGTCGGAATCTGTTTGCCGCTCTTCAGGTGGACGATGATACCTCCGTCCGTCTCTTCAAAACGTAATACGCCGTCTTCCAGACGCAGGTCTACCTTTTTTTCAATCAGTTGCTGATGTACGATAGCAGCCATTGAATAATCGAGCGGAGCCATTACCTGGTTAGCCATCTCGACAACGGCGATATCAATACCCTGGTCGTGCAGGTTTTCGGCCATTTCGAGTCCGATGAATCCGCCGCCTACAACTACTGCATGGCGGGGATGCTCCCGGTCTATATACTTTTTGATCGTATCGGTATCGGGTACGTTGCGTAGGGTGAATATCTTTTTGCTGTCGATACCTTCGATGCCGGGACGCAAAGGTTCGGCTCCCGGAGAGAGTACCAGTTTGTCATAGCTTTCGGTATAAGACTGTCCGGTGCGGAGATTCTTCACTTCAACGTTTTTTTCTTTGGGATGGATAACGGTTACTTCCTGTTCGGTCCGTATATCAATATTGAAACGGGCGGTAAAACCTTCGGCAGTTTGTACGAACAGTTTATCACGCTCTGCAATGACGCCACCGATATAATAAGGTAGTCCGCAATTGGCGTATGATACATATTTGCCCCGTTCAAACAGGATAATGTCTGCATTTTCGTCCATTCTTCTCAGACGTGCGGCGGCTGTTGCTCCACCGGCTACTCCTCCGATTACTAAATATTTCATCTTACTTTCTTTGTTATTGTTATTATACATATTTTCTAATGGAAAATAAATAAGCAAAAAAAGGGATTATCCCTTTTCCATGCATTGTTGCAGTTTTCCGAACAGGCCGTCGAAACGTAATTCGGCATTCATCATTTTCTGTACTTTTTCTTTCCCTTTCGGGGTAAGAGAAAAGAACATCTGCCGTTTATCTTCCTTACTCATCGTACGGTCGATAAAGCCTTTGTTCTCAACGGAAGTGATTACTTTGGATACACGTGAGTTCGATAATCCGATATATTCACAGATGGTGCCTGCTGATTTGGGCTGGTTGTCTTTCAGGCAGCAAAGCAGCATTGCTTCGTTGATTGTAATTTCATGAACGTCTGAAAAAGCCTTTTCAAACTGATATAATGTTTTGTATATGTCTTTGATTACGCAGATTGCTTCCATGTCGTATTCTTTATTGATGCAACAAAGATAGATAATATTTTTAATATTGATATTGTTTAGTGGAAAATATTTTATCCGGCTTGTTGAAGGAAAATTAAGAACAAATGTTTTTCATCCGTTGTTTTAAGAAAAACAGAATGGATTATTATAAACCAGTAAATAGAAAAGATATGGAAAAATTATTTCAAAAAGGAGTTGTAGTCGATTTAAGCAGTTTGGTTGATTATTCAGCGGGTGGGGTTGTCAGCAAACAAATCGTGAAAAGTGCAGCTGGTAACATTACCCTGTTTTCTTTTGATAAGGGGGAAGGACTGAGTGAACATACCGCACCTTTTGATGCTCTGGTACAAATACTGGAAGGTGAAATGGAAATCGTTGTCGATGGAAATCATTCCCGGATGAAAGCAGGGGAGTCGTTGGTGCTTCCTGCCAATGTACCGCATGCTTTAACAGCGGTGCAACGGTTTAAAATGCTTCTGACAATGATTAAGGAATAAATAAAAAAGAGACAAGGCCGGAACCCTGTCTCTTTTTTGTTTTATCAGATTTGTTTCTTAGTCTCTGTTTGAGAAGTATTTCATGAACTGTGAACGTTCATACATGGCCGGATCCGGGATATTGGCATAATTCAGTTTACCCTGGAATTGTGCCAGATTCTGATAATGTGTCTGGTGCATCCATTCTTCAATACAGGTAAGTACCTGTGATATGATTTCGCCGCCATGAGTATATAATGCGCTGCACATCTGTACGGCAGAAGCTCCAGCCAACAGGCATTTGATAACGTCTTCCCAATCGTGGATACCGGTCGACGAAGCGATGCTTATTCCTGGAACCTTGCCTGAAACGATTGCCGTCCAGCGGATTGTGTCGCTCAGGTCGGAGTGGTTGCTGAATACGTTGCCCGATACTATCTGCATATTGTTGATGTCGATGTCCGGCTGGTAAAAGCGGTTGAACATCACTACACCATCTGCTCCGTTAACCTTTAGTGTATTAACCAGTGCCGGAATGTTTCCGACGTTCTTCCCGATTTTCATGATAACGGGTATTGAAACCGTTTCCTTTACTTTTCGGATGATGTTGACGTAAAGGTCACGAATCTCGTCGGGATTGTATTCCAGACTTGTTTCAAGAAAATAGACATTCAGTTCCAGTGCGTCGGCTCCTGCCAGTTCTATCTGGCGGGCAAAATCAATCCAGACATCAGACTTGTAACAGTTGATGCTGGCAATGATAGGAATGGTACACTGTTCTTTTGTCTTTTTTATCAGTTCCAGATAGTTGTTTACCTGGTTTGCTTTTACATAACCGCGGATATAATCGGCAGCTTCCGGATAGTCTGAATCCTGCATAAGCGAATCGCTCTGCATTTCAATTTGTTCTTCAAAAAGAGATTTGAGAACAATCGCTCCGGCACCTGCCTTTTCGAATTCCTTGTTTCGCTCAGGGTTGTTTGTCAGACCTGAACTTCCTACAATTAACGGATTACGAAGTGTTAGTCCCGCATATTGGGTTTTAATGTCAATCATGTCAGATTCAATTTAATGTGTTAGTACTCGCGTTCGCCGAAAATACTGGTTCCAACCCGTATCATGGTGCTACCTTGGCGAATGGCAACCGGATAATCGTGGCTCATTCCCATAGATAGTACTGCAAAATTATCATTTCCTATGAAATATATAGCTTTTAATTCGCTGAAAAGTTCATGTAAGATGTGAAATTCCTGTTCGATGAGAGCAATGTCATCGGTATAGGTCGCCATTCCCATCAATCCGCATATCTGAATATTGCCTAGTTCGGCAAGTTGTTCGTTTTGCAGAAGCTCACGGCATTCGTCAGGACTTAGTCCGTGTTTGGTCTCTTCCTGAGCAACATGTATCTCCAGCAATACACGGATTATACGGTTGTTTTTTGCGGCTTGTTTATTTACTTCCTGTAATAATTTCAGCGAGTCGATGCTATGGATTGTATGGATAAATGGCGCAATATCTTTTACTTTATTGCTTTGCAACGGACCGATAAAATGCCATTCGATATCACCCGGTAGTACTTTTTGTTTAGCCGTCAGCTCCTGTGCCCTGCTTTCGCCAAAGACACGCTGGCCTGCATTGTAGGCCTCCATCAATGCTTCTGCCGGATGAAACTTGGACACGGCTACCAATGTGACGTTTGCCGGTAGCGATGCCTTTAACTGTACTATGTTCTGGGAGATACTCATGCTTCCTGTGCTTTGTCCTCAGCCTGTTTTTTTTGTTCGGCAATCAGCTCTTCTCCTGATTTGGGCGTTTTGTCATCATTGACGGAGAAAGGGAATACGTCCATCAGCATGGTTTCTGTAACCGAAGCGATTGTGTAATCGGCCATGGTGCCTTTCATGCCTTCTTCCAGTACGGCGATGGCTTCTTTCAGTGTGCAAGCCTGTGCAAGCATCTGTGCAGCCGTTTTCTTTTCAGCGCCGCTTTTTTCATCGAGTGTGATGAAATATACTTTAATCTTGTAGAAACGGTCGCCGTTTTCGTTGAAGAACAATTCTGAAAGACGGGCACGTTTGATGTCAGTAACAGTAAATTCGCCGGATATGAACGGGCGTATTTCTTCGATGATACGGGCTTCCGCTTCTGTGAAAGAGAGGGCGTCGACCAGATAAGGTTCTGTTACTTTCTTTTGCATTCCGTTCTCCAGTACTTTTTCAAAGGAGACTTTACATTCAAACCAACTGTGCATATTGTTTTCTTTTAATTTTTTGTCTGTACTCATGTTTAAAATACAGTACAAATATAGGTCCAATTCGGGAATAATACAACTGCAAGTAATTTCTTTATTTTTTCGGAACATTTCATAGAATGGGCTTGTTTATATAATGTAGTGTGTTTTTCATGGTATTAGATTTTTAGATTAGTAATGAGGTTGTTCATCCGGTTCGTGAGGATAGGATGATATAGTAGAAATAAAAAAGCCGTAAAAGAGTCTATGATTTCTCTTTTCCGGCTTTTTGTTTACTTTATCTCTCAGAATTCATCGTTCGCATAAAGACTGAGCAGGTTTTTTGTCTCATAACTAAATAATTCATCCTCATTGAAAAATCTTTTCAATTCGATTGCGGCTGTTTCCGGTGAATCGGAGGCATGTACGATATTTTCCTGTACACTCATGCTGTAGTCTCCGCGGATGGTTCCCGGGGCGGCATTTCTTCCATTGGTTGCTCCGGCCAGCGTACGCACTACATTTACCGCATCGACTCCTTTCCAGCAACAAACAATCACAGGGCATACAGCCATTGCGTCTTTAACCCTTTGAAAAAAAGACCTTTCTTTCAGGTGAGCGTAATGTTCGCTTAAAATTTCATCCGTCAACCAGGTCATTTTCATGCCTTCCAGTATCAATCCTTTTTTTTCAAAACGGGCAATTATTTCACCAGTCAGACCTCGCTGGATGGTGCATGGTTTTAATATTACAAGTGTTCTTTCCATACTCTTTTCTTTTTTATAAGGTTCAACGAATATTTCTACTAGCGCAATTTATCCCAAAGATAGTATATTTATTCACTATTAGTTAATTTATAGTATAATAATGTGTAAAAGTGAAATGAAAAAATGGAGTTTTCTCAATACACAAATAATTTTTTACTAAAGTAGAATGTTGGAGTCTTTGTTCTTTCTATCCCTTGCTGCGCTATAGAATAACTCCTTTGCTTTTAACTTAAATGCTCATATCCATGTCATTTTATTCCTTGAATTTTTTCTCTTGGTGTAATTTTTACAATCTCTTTTTTATACTCAAAAAAATATCAGTCTTGTCCGAAGATGACCTGTTATTTGCTTCTGATACGTGAATCATTAAAAATTAATTTTTTGTTGATTGATAATTGTGTCTAATAGTCTAATAATGAGTGTGTAATTGCGGATAAAATATTCCATCAGAACACAAACAGTATTAATAGTAGGAACTTCAATACGAAGTTTTCCTCTGTATTTAGAACAAACAACTATAAATAAACAATTTAGCTTAGATTTTATTCACCTGGATTGCATTGTTTAACAATTTGGACATATGTTCTTCGGGCGACAAAAAACTTAATATTTCTATAATCAGTCCAATTCGGGGTTCATCCTCATGAAATCCCTTAAAGTTTGTCTGTTTACTCCTAACTTCTTACTGATATACAATCTGGTTTTCTTTTCCTCCAGAAGTTTGCGGATTTGATTTTCTTTACCGGACAGTTTGTACTGTTCTGACTTTCCCCCCTTGGGACGGCCTAGTTTTGTCCCTTCTTTTTTCTTTCGTGCCAACGCTTCTTTCGTACGTTGGGAAATCAGGTTACGTTCTATCTCGGCACTCAGGCTGAAAGCAAAGGCCAGGATTTTGCTGTTGATGTTGTTTCCCAACTCATAGCGTTCTTTTACCGTTATCACGAAAATGTCTCTCTCCATGCATTGATGGAGGAAACTCATAACCTGCATCAGGTTACGTCCTAAACGGGATAACTCGGTTGTAACCAAGATGTCTCCCTTACGGATCTGCTTGATTAACCGACCTAGTTGCCGTTCTGCAACATCTGTTGTTCCACTGATTGTTTCTTCTACCCAGCGATCAATACGCATGCTTTTGGCTTTTGTGAACTTTTCAATTTCAAATCGCTGATTTTCAGTACTCTGCTTGTCTGTACTGACTCTTACATAACCGTATATCATACAATTGAATATTAAATGAATAACTAAAGATACGTTAGAAAACTAAATGATAGGGGGTGATTAGTAAAAACCAACGTTTTTTATCGTCAACTGGATATGTAAGTTGCTTTTCACTACAAATATGAATATAATAATTTAAACCAATAGCATATTGAATGGTAAAATTAAATTAAAATTTAACTTACGTGTGATCGTAATGGAAGGAAAAACTACTTTTGTGATAAAGATTAGAATAACTAGGCAGGAATGATTTCATCGTTTCCTGATACATATATAAATATGAAGAAATTATTATCGTTACCGCCCAATTTGGTGAATAGTTTCCACAAGATAGCGAAAGTAAATGTGGATGAATGGTTTTGTACTTCCGACCCGGTAGGGGCACGGCTTGGTTCCGGCGGTGGTACAACCTGGTTGATCGAAGCATGCCGGCAAAATGAAGCACCGCAAATATCCGTAAAGGAATGGCTGGCAAAAGAAAAAAGAATTTTGTTGCATGCCGGCGGTCAAAGCCGGCGGTTACCCGGATATGCCCCGTCGGGAAAGATTTTGACTCCGATACCTGTTTTCAGATGGGCAAGAGGGCAAAAGTTATCACAAAATCTGCTATCCCTGCAACTTCCCTTATATGAGGAGATCATGCATAAAGCGCCGGATTCACTCCATACCCTGATTGCCAGTGGTGATGTGTATATAAGGAACAGTGAGCCGTTACAGGATATTCCGGATGTGGATGTTGTTTGTTACGGATTGTGGGTCGATCCTGCCCTGGCTACTAATCATGGTGTGTTTGTGTCGGACCGGCAGACGCCCGATAAACTGGACTTTATGCTTCAGAAGCCTTCTTTGGATGATTTGGGGAAGTTGGCACAGACACATCTTTTCCTGATGGATATAGGGGTTTGGTTACTTAGCGACCGGGCAATGGAGTTGCTGATGAAACATTCTTATACAGCCGACGGGAAGACTATGAAATCTTACGATCTGTATTCTGAATTTGGGCTGGCATTAGGAGAACATCCCCGTATTGCCGATACTGAACTGAATCAGTTAAGTGTGGCTATTTTACCATTGGAAGGAGGAGAGTTTTACCATTATGGCACGAGTCGTGAACTGATCTCTTCTACGCTTGCCGTTCAGAATCTGGTACGTGACCAGCGGGCAATTATGCACCGGAAGGTTAAACCTCATCCGGCCATGTTCGTGCAGAATGCAGCTATCGATCTGACGCTGACAGCCGAGAACTCTGAGCTATGGATTGAAAACAGTTATATAGGAAAGAATTGGAAACTGGATAACCGCCATATAATAACCGGTGTCCCGGTAAATAACTGGGAATTGGATCTGCCCTCCGGTGTTTGTATCGATGTCGTTCCGGTCGGTGAGCAAGACTGGGCAGCACGTCCTTATGGTTTTAATGATCCGTTTAAAGGAGCATCTGACGATGAGAAAACGCTTTTCATGGGATGTTCTGTCATTCAATGGGGAAAGGATAGGGGAGTAACATTCGAACCTTTTGATGATTTACAGAATGCCCCGTTGTTCCCGGTTTGTAAGAATACGGACGAATTAGGACTGGTAATACGCTGGATGGTTTCCGAACCCGGACTGGAAAATGGCCGTAAGATATGGGAAACTTCCCGGAAAATGTCAGCGAATGAGTTATCTGATTGTGCGAATCTGGATCGGTTGTTTGCCCAGCGTGAAAAGTTCCGTTATGCCAATTGGCCGATGCTGGCTGCCAATCACGAGAAAAGTGTCTTTTATCAGTTGGACCTTGCTGATGCTGCACGTGAATTTGCAGGTGGAAATCTGGCTTTACCTGAGGTGCTTTCCTCTGAAGCTCCTTTAATGAAACGAATACATAACCGGATGTTCCGGGCTCGTGTATTGCAACTGGAAGGGAAACCTTATGAAGAGGAACAACAGGATGCTTTTTCATTGTTGAGAGAAGGACTGATCGGGTCTGTTTCCCGTGAAAAACAATCTCCTTTCCTGAATGTCTATCGCGATCAGATTGTTTGGGGACGTAGTCCGGTACGTATCGACCTGGCTGGCGGATGGACTGACACACCTCCTTACTGTATGTATGCCGGGGGAAATGTGGTTAATGTAGCCATTGAACTGAATGGCCAGCCGCCGTTGCAAGTATATGTCAAGCCATCGAAAGAATATAAAATTATTTTGCGTTCCATAGACCTGGGGGCTATGGAGGTTGTTTCAACCTGGGATGAATTGCATGATTATAAAAAGATCGGTTCTCCTTTCTCTATACCGAAAGCAGCGTTAGCACTTGCCGGCTTTGTCCCGGAATTTTCAGCAGAGCATTATCCTTCGCTGGAAGATCAGTTGAAGAATTTCGGTTGCGGGTTGGAGGTAACTTTACTGGCGGCTATTCCTGCCGGTTCCGGACTTGGTACCAGTTCTATCCTGGCTGCAACGGTTCTGGGTGCAATCTCTGATTTTTGCGGTCTGGCCTGGGATAAAAGTAAGATTGGATACCGCACGTTGATACTGGAACAATTGTTGACAACCGGCGGAGGCTGGCAGGATCAGTATGGCGGAGTATTGCACGGGCTGAAACTTTTACAAACGGGAGAGGGATTCAACCAGAATCCTTCCGTGCGCTGGTTGCCGGAATATTTGTTTACAGACCTGCAATATCAGGGCTGTCATTTGCTTTATTATACCGGTATAACCCGTACGGCAAAAAATATCCTGGCTGAGATCGTGCAGGGAATGTTTCTGAACAGTGCTACTCATCTCCGCCTGCTCTCAGAAATGAAAACACATGCCCTGGATATGTTTGAAGCCATCCAGTGCGGTAATTTTGAAACCTACGGTAAACTTATCGCAAAGACATGGGAACAAAAGAAAGCTCTCGATTCCGGAACAAATCCTCCGGCAGTAGAGGCACTTATCACCCAGATTAAAGAGTATGCCTTGGGATATAAATTACCCGGAGCGGGTGGAGGCGGTTATCTGTATATCGTTGCCAAAGATCCGGATGCGGCCTTGCAAATACGCAGGCAGCTGACTGCTTCGCCGCATAATCCGAATGCCCGTTTCGTTGAGATGAGCCTTTCCGATAAGGGGTTGCAGATCAGCCGGTCGTAACTCCGACTACAAGAATATGTACTGATCAGAATATTTGCCTGTCTCTGATCAGTACATATCCGCTTATTGCTATCAGGTCAAGAAAAATACAACCGATAAGGATCAGTACTTTTTTAGGTGCTGAAGCTTTCAGGGGGACGGAAGCCGGTTCTATAATGGTATAGACAGGTGTTTGTTCCTGTACCCGCAATTTATCCTGTTCCTGTTTTTGTGCTAATGTGTTATAGACATTGAATGTCAGTGTCATCTCATTTTTCAACCGTTCTAACTCTGTCCGGTAACTGGCTGAAACGATATTTTTATTACCGTCTTCAAATGCGGCATACGTTTGTTGGGCTTTATAGTAAGCATCCTGAGCCTCTTTTAGTACTTTCTCTGTAAATTCCAGATCCTTTTTCGCTTTTTGTGTCCGGTAGTTGGTGATATATTTTTTTAATTTTTCCACTACATTATCTGTTACTCGTGCTGAGATAACCGGATCCTGCATCCGGACGGAAACGGTTACTACCTGTGTTTTCTTATCTACAAAGATCGATATCCGTTCCTGTAATTTCTTTATGATATCTTTTTGCTCTTTGGTAAGAAAAAAAGGATCTATCTTGTCTGGCTGGTTATCTTCATCTCCCAGCATTTCGACGAGATAGGAGATACCTTTCAGCGGGGCTTGTATGATCAGATTCCACCATGCCTCTTTCTGATGTCCTTTCAGATAATTGAACAGAGACATTTTCAACGTTTTCTTCTTATTCGTTACTTCCTGAGGGAAAAGTTCCAGAAGAAACGGAGTACTGTGAACAATATCCGGATAAACTTCGGGTGAAATAGCATCCTGGCTGTTTCCGCTGTTTATATCTATTCCAGCCATGGCTGCCAGTCCTCCGAGATTCCCCATCTTACTTGCCGTATTGTTTGTTTCGGGCATCAGTTTGACGGTTGTGGTGTACTCTTTCGGGATACTGAATGCAATGACAAGTCCTATAATCGCTGCTATTCCGCTACTCTTCAGAAATAGTTTTCTTTTTGACCATAAGAACTGTATAACGGCTATAATATCTATATCCAGTTCTGTCTTATCAGTCTTTTTTTCACTCTTGTTTATCATCCTTTACTACAAAGTTTATTTGAGAGAATTTATCAATGAAGTCAACATGGCAGCGATAGAAGTCGTAGAACTTGTGATGCTGAGTATTTCAGCCAGGTTCGCCCTTCTGTCGCGTTGGCTTTTACTTGGAACGACTATTTCACAACCAGGCTCGATCTTTGGATAACGTTTAAAGAAAATACCAACTTTACGGGTGGTCGCTACTTTTCCGTTCATATAAATTACAATCGGATATTTGCGGGAAGTATCGTTATATCCTCCGGCCTGTGACAGGCAATCGCGGACGGACATTCCTTTGGTATATGTGATACTGTTCGGATAGGTAACGGCCCCGCTGATTTTCACTGTACTCTGCAACTGAGGTATATAAATGATATCCCCGTCACGGAGAACCAGGTCGTAGGTACTTTTCGGGTGGGCAAGTGCCTGTTGTAAGTCTATTCCGACAGAATAGTTCTTTATATTGGTAAGCGACAGGGCGATAGAATCCTTACTCTGCTTGTTGTTATTACTTAGTTGCAACAATGTTTCCACCTGGCGGATTTCATCTTCCGTCAACTGGCGTTTTAAACTGGCTCCTCTCACATAAGCATCCGGAGTTACTCCTCCCGATTGAGCGATAATATCACTCAGGCGTGTGTTTTTATAAGGTAAAGCATAGTCGCCGGCAAAAGTGACTTCCCCATTTACTTTTACGACTTCCTGTTTTTCATATCCCGGAGAGAAACGGACGAAAACTTCGTCGAACGGTTCAAGAGTAAAAAGTGTATCAGCATGGGCTCCGGATGATTTGGATGGCAGTTGTAGTTCATCGCTCAATGCAACAGTATATACTTTGGAAACCTGGTTCGTACTTTTATCAGCTGTAGGATCCTTGATCCGGCGGGCTACTTCAACATTGATTGTCGAGGCGGATTCTTGTAGTCCTCCGGCTAGAATGATGGCATCTTCCACCGTCATATTTTTACTGAAAGGAATGACTGTGTCCGGGTTATTGACTGCTCCGCCGACTTTGACGGTATAAGGTTCCCGGAGTTCAAATAAAGAAGGTATATATAATTTGTCTTCTTTCTGTAATTCCATGTCCGGGATTTCCCCGTTCATTATACCTTGTATATCTATGGCAATAACCGTACTGGTGAAGTCGGGATTCAGACGGGTAAGATGCGCCCTGCCTATGAACTCATCCCCTTTTAGCCCGGCCGCCTGTTTGATCAATTGTTTGACAGTATGAACTTTCGGGCTTAATTCATATTCTCCGGGACGCCATACGGAACCGGTAATCGTGATCCGGTTGTCATAAAAAGGGATTACGGAGTCTACCAACAGGGAGTCGCCGTCCTGAAGGACAAATGTAGGAAATTCTTCAGCGGTTACGGTAGCAATCTGATAACGGGAACCTGATTTCCGTTTGATTGTCACGTCTTCTGTAAAAGCGTCTCCGGTGAATCCCCCTGCCATTTTCAGCAGGTCTTCCAATGTCTCTCCTTTACGGAGTTCGAATGTACGGTTACGTTTTATTTTCCCGTGTGTGTTAACCAGTTGCTCGTAGGGTTCGATAATAATCATATCATTGTCTTCCAACCGGATATTGGTATCATATTTTCCGTTAAGCAGATAATCGTATACATCCAGATTGGCTATTTCCTTATTATTACGATATACCCGGATATTACGGAGGGAACCGATGTCGTTCACCCCACCTGCTGCGTATAAAGCATTGAACAAGGAGGCAAGCGAAGATAAGGTGTAGGTACCCGGTGCAATCGCTTCTCCTACAATATTTACTTTAATACTCCGGATTTTTCCTAACCCGACCGAGACAAATGTATTAGGCTCTTTTCCGTCTACCAGGTTCCACATGATTTTTCCCAACTCCTGCTTGATCCGGTTTTCAGCTTCTTCGATTGTCAGCCCGCTTAAAGCGACTGGCCCTACATTGGGGATGATGATCGTTCCTTCGGGTGATAAAGTCAGCTTCAGGTTTAACTCCGAATCTCCCCATACATCAATAAGTACTTCATCACCGGCTGACAATGGATAATTTCTGGGAGTAGGCATATTCATATTCGGTTCAAAAGACAGGTTCTTATTGGAAAATATCTCACGTCCGAAGACCTGGTTTTTTAGACTGTCTTCAGAGGTGTTATCTTTCCGTTGTATGTCGATAGGAGGGATCTCATTTGTTATCATGATCCGGTCGGTTACCGGTTGTTCGCTGGCCGGGATTACTGACTGTTTCGTCCCGCTACTGTTTAAACGTTTGGTAATTTCCTGTTGTATCTGTTCTTCTGTCATGCCGGCAGCCTTGGCCTTATCAAGTAACTCCTGCGGAACCTGGGCTATTGCCAAGATAGAGTACAATGAGCAAAAGAAACAAAGAATGCATTTGTTTAAAGTCTTCATAGAATCTCTTTTATTTTAGTAACAATTCGTTGGCAAGCCAAACCGTCTCCATAAGGATTCACGGCTTTACTCATTTGGTCGTAATATTTTTTATCCTCAATTAACCGGGATGTTTCGTCGAGTATCCTGATAAAATCTGTTCCTACCAGTTTTACAGTTCCGGCGTCTAACGCTTCCGGACGTTCAGTGGTATCGCGCATTACCAGGACCGGTTTTCCCAGTCCGGGTGCTTCTTCCTGAATACCGCCGCTATCTGTCAATACAATAGCAGACTGTTCCATCAGGTAGACGAATGGCAGATATTCCAATGGTTCGATGAAGAATAGATTTGGCAGACGGATATCTCCAAACACACTCTTTATCGGCTTCCTGACGTTCGGATTAAGGTGCATCGGATAGACAAAGTCTATGTCCGGGTATTTGATTGCTAATGTTTTGAGCGCTTTGCACATAGAAATAAAACCGTTACCGAAGTTTTCCCGGCGATGACCTGTTATTAAAACCAATTTCCGGTTACTTTGTTTTGACAGGCGGGAGGTTTTATAACCGGACTTTTCCAGTTCACTGGCAAGTAGTTGCTTCAGTTCATCCTTGTTTTTTATTTCTGAGACTACGTGATACAAGGCATCTATGACAGTGTTGCCTGTTACTGTAATCAGCTTCTCATCTATTCCTTCCTTCAATAGATTTTTTTTGCTTAAAGCTGTCGGAGCGAAGTGATAAGATGCTATTCTACCGGTCAGTTGCCGGTTCATTTCTTCCGGCCAGGGACTGTATATATTATGTGTCCGTAATCCGGCTTCTATATGTCCGACCGGTATCTGCTGGTAAAAAGCAGCCAGTGCTGCCGCTGTCGACGTGGTTGTGTCGCCGTGTACCAGTACCAGATCGGGACGGGATTCTTTCAGCACATCTCTCATTCCGGTAAGTACGCGGGCTGTAACGTCATACAGGTCCTGTCCCTGCTTCATAATATTCAGGTCATAATCAGGATGTATGTCAAAGATGCGAAGGACCTGGTCCAACATCTCCCGGTGTTGTCCGGTAACACAAACGACTGTTTGGAACAGATGAGGATGTTTCTGAAATTCGTTGATTAACGGAGCCATTTTTATTGCTTCGGGGCGTGTGCCGAAGACTAGCATAATCTTTTTCATTTTGTTTCTTTTATTATATTCAGCATTTGTCCGGAGAGTACTTTTCTGTCAAAATCGTGTGCAAGTTTTCTGCATCCGGCTTTACATTGTTTATATAAGAAAGGATCGGAGAGGAGCCTGTCGAGTTGACGCTCGAAGTCTTCTTTTGATTCGGGTTCGAAACATAATCCGGCTTCGTACGACTCGACTATCTGACGTGCCTCTCCGTCCACTCCCATCAGGATCGGTATTTCCATGCCTGCATTTTCAAAGATTTTTGAAGGAATGACTGTCGTGAATAAATTTGATTTACGCAAATTGATCAATGCAACATCAAGGATGGAAATGTATCTTTTTACATCCTGCTTGGATACCGGATCGAGCATCGTAACATTTTTGATTCCTAAATTCTCTTTTAGTTTCAGCAGTTTACTCTTCTCGGCTCCGGTTCCCAGAAACAGGAAGTGATAGTTGTTTTTCCCTTCCATCCCGGCCGCACATTCAAGGATAAAATCCAGTTTGTGAGCCATTCCGTGAGTGCCGATATAACCGATGATTGTTTTATCTTTTAAATCCAGCTGTTCAAGTAATTCTTGATCTTTAGGCATGGGAGTGAACAGTTCCCTGTTTACCCCGTTTTTTATAATTTCTATCTTTTGGGGAGGAATACCTTTTTCGCTTAACTTCTTTTTGAATGAGTCCGTTACAACGACGATTTTTTTGGCAGAGCGGTAACATCTTTTTTCCTCCCATTCCAGAAAGCGGATTATAGGATTTTCTTTCATAGCACCGACTGTTTTGATGGATTCGGGCCATAGATCGCGGACTTCCATGATCCAGGGTTTTCTTTTCCAGAAAGAAAGGGTACGTCCCGACAAGGCAGTGAAAAATTGGGGGGAGGTGGCAATGATTATATCTGCCTGTTGAAATAACCCGGCAAAGAAAGAAGTAACGGAGAAACTGATATAGTCGAGTGTCCGTTTCAGAAAGCCTTCGTTTGCGGTGATGTAACTCCATACTCGTATTACACGGATATCATCCATTATTTCTTTTTGATAGAGGCGGTTACGGTATCCTGTATATACTTTTCCCTGAGGAAAATTAGGAGTACAGGTGATGACCGTGACTTCTTCCCCTTGTTTTACCCATTCTTTACAATGTTCGTAAGTCCGGGTGGCCGGAGCATTCACTTCCGGCGGAAAATTATCAGTTAAAAATAAGATTTTCATTAGTGATAAATGTTTATTGGATGTTATGCCTGATTGTATATTGCATTTGGTTGGTAAAAGCCAGGCATATTTTTTTTGTCGGAATCAGTTTATTATATTCAAAAGCGATCTCGCAGGATTCAATCCATACTTTGTCCGCCCCGGAAAAGGATATGGTTCCACGGTCTGTCTTTACTGAATCGGTATTGACCGATAGAATCGTGACATCGGGATGTAGATGTATATAGTTGATCCCTTTTGCTCCTTTGGCGGGTATAAGCTGGTCTTCAATCATAATCTCCCGGTTTTTCATATTAAATTGCCGTTGGTGTTCGACACCCAGTTGCCTGAATCCGTTATGGCGGGCAGTAATACTGTTGTGCTCCTCTTTCAGGTAAGTGATTTTAGCCCGTTGGGCAACTCGGAAACCTCCCCAGACATTACTGGAGCTTTGACCTGCAACCCGAACCGTATTATGCGCCTGTGTCTCACGTTCATATTGTCGCCGTACGTTTTTCTCGTAGGTCGAGATACCAGAGTCGATGATGAAAGGTTTCCCATCGATCCGTAATTCATAGTTGAAAGTGTCGGCATGAGCATGTCCGGGAATGTAGTCCGGACCGATGTTACCGACATCCAGAATCATTTCAAATCCGGAAGATTCAAATTTTCGATAACCGGATTCCTTCAAATTTTCTTTTGACCAAGTTAATCCCAGTCGTTTAGCATACAGAAACAAATCCCTGGCTATTGGAGCTACACCATAAGTGCTGTCATTGAATAAAGGCATGGAACCATCAGTATAGATGATAGCTTCTAGCCATCCGAGCATTTTTATAGCTTTTGATTCCATATATTTTACAATGTATTTCTGTTGATCGAACCGCATATTATATTTAGCGGCATTGATGCAATCAAGTAAACGGTCCAGCAATATTTCATGGTACATCGGAGTTAGTTCATAATGTGCACCATCTGGAAGTATTTGTTCTTCCAATTCACTATATAATAATTGTGTGGCCTGTTCATAAAAAAAGTTGTCTTTAAAATAAAGTGCGGCCCACAACAAAGAAAATGCATCTTCTAATAAATGGTTGCCTAATAAGTGATATTCAAGGTTATCAGATAAAATTCTATATTGGTTATATAATGATGTATTCCAATTTTTTGTGTTTTCGGGAGGAATTAATAGAGAATATTTGGAAAAAAACTTTATCCAGTTTACACCACGCAGGGCTATAGGATACGGTTCTAATCCATTCTTGTTAGATTTTAAATCAATTATAAATTTATTGATCCAATAAAATTTCTTCTGTAAAGATAAATTATCTTGAAGAAGAAAATCCATATAATTCAAATTGTATGACCATAATTTTCCATGTCGTTCGTCATCCCAAATTGTAAATTCTGAGGTTTTGTTTAAAAAGTGAAAAGAATTTATCCCTTCTGCACTAATATATTTATGTATGAAATCTATAATATGTAGAGGAAATCCTTCTTTAGTATGATCAAAAGAATATCGAAATCGGAATATTTTCCATACTAATCGTTTACCTCTGTACCAAAACTGAAAGAATAGTTGTTTGAACTTTAGAAAACGTATTGTATTATAGTATAATATAAGATATCTCATTTAATGATTCTTCAAAACTGTTTTTTTACATGGATCTGTTTTGGTGTCTAATTCATAATATTTTTTGATACGGTTACTTTGAATAATCTTCATCGGGTTGCCTACAACTGTCGTATTATCAGGTATGCTTTTATTGACTAATGTATTGGAACCAATAATGACATTATTTCCAATAGTTATCTCTCCAAAAATAACGGAACCTGTACCTATATAAACATCATTACCTATGACGGGTACTTTTTTATCACCAAAATTTCTCCCTATTGTTACATTCTGGGCAATTAAAACATTATCTCCGATTATAGCATCTTTATGAATGACAACACCTAGCCCGCCATATCCAAGCTTAAAATTGCGGCCAATCTTTGCGGAAGAAGGTAGCCATACAGCAAACAAAAACCGATTTAGGTAAGACACCAGCTTAGCTAATCTGAACCATGATTTTCTATGCAGTAAATTTCCGATCCTATATAATCTTATTACTATCATACTTTAATAATTTCATTACACCTTCCTGATATATATTATAATCCTCCTTATTCAATATGGCATCAACGACCATAGAGAATCTGAAAGCAGCGGTAGAAGCAGACCAAAGATTGTTAACTAATGCGTTGGATTCTTTTTTTAACTTAGCCAATAGTATAGGATCTCCTGTTAGGGATGATATACATTCTTTTAGTGCCTGTAGATTCCCTGACGGAAAAATCATCGCATTTATGCCATGAGACAACATGCTTTTGACGGCGCCAATCTTGTTGCTCCCTACTATTGCACATGATTCTGCCATTGCTTCATTGATGACGGCCCCCCATCCTTCATGTCCGTTACTCGGTAGTACATATATATCAGCCTGCTGCATCAAATATCGAACTTCGGCAACCGGAAGGAAATCATATAGCGTATAATTTGAAGGGAGGGCATGTTTATGTAAATATTTTATTAAATAGTTAGAAGCAGGACCATTGCCAACGAGGGTTAAATGAATGTTGTTATTTTTCTCTTGCAGATCACAGAATGCCTTGATTAATAAATCGACCCTTTTCAATTTTAGCATCCTTCCGCACCATAATAGGTTAATTTTCTCTTTTGGAAGCAAATGGTTGCCTCTAACTGTTTGATTGATAGATGTAAAATATCCGAAACTGAAAATGCGATTCTTACAAATACCCAGATAATTAAAATCATATGCGGCATACTCTCCTTGTGCCAAATAGAAGAAATTCGGATAAGTAGATAATTTTCTAAATTGGTATACAAGATTGAGAATTTTAGGATGCAGTAAACGAAATTTCCCAATCCCTTCCTTAAACCATCGTTCTGAAAAATAGAATGTCAGTTTACCGCTTTGTAAACGTTTCTCCATTAACCGATAATAATCTCTTATACTGCATAGGACTATATCCGCTTCGTAAAAAAGGTTTGAAAATTCAGTAAAATTAGAAGGCTGTATGTGATAAAGCCAATTTTCTTGCTGGTAACTGTCAAATCCCATTTTTATTCGATTTTCTTCATGAATCAAAGGAGTCGCATAAATAACATTATCCTGACCATAGATATTTCTCAATGCATCATAAAATGGTAATTTGTGATGATTTATATTAGGATTTATATATAGTACTTTCATTATTCAATTCTTCATTTAATATTACTTTAAGCCTTTCCAATCCACTTAGGAATGAAAAATATTTCTCATAGTCTGTTTTGATACAGAGAGGATTAAACTGATTGTTTAATAAATAATCTAATTTTTCCATAAAGTCTTCTACGGAATGATATTGTTTAAAATAGTCTTTGTTATGAAAAAGATCGTAACCCTTTGCTGAAGTAGGATGAGTCAGTATGGCTTTGCCGTTTCTTAATCCATCCATGACGCGTAGTTTAAGTCCGCTACCCAACCGTGCCGGAGCTATATAGACAGATGATTTTTTTATAACTGCATCCATATTTTCTGGATTAGCTATCAGTTCTATATTAGAGCGTTTACATTTTTCTATTAGTTTTTTTCCGGGGTTTCTGCCGGCTATTATAATATTGATATCCGGATATTTACAGATAATTGGTGTATAAAGTTCTTTCAGAAAGTGGGTTATACCATCTTCTGTCTGATAGTCGTGCAGACTCCCGGTTATGGCTAATGTGCAATTGTCCGGTTGCAAAAGGATCTTTTCTGTCCTTCTTTCTTTATTTTCGAAACACCCGAGGTATTTCAACCGGATATTTTCAGGCAAATCATATATATCTTTGAACTCCTGAATGTCATCATTACTGATAGATAGGTTCAAATCGCTGTTTAATAAAGCCTTTTTTTCATTTTTGTTTATATAGCCGGCATACAATCCGCCAAAAGATTCAATAGTCTTGTTATCTTTGTGGTACCGGCGTTCTACATTATGGTGAATAGTTATCACTTTTAACTTTTTACTTTTGAAAAAATCTACCATGTCTCCTGCCAGTACACCTCCATTTAAGACAACTGTATCGAACCTACCTTCATTAATGTTTTGCCAATAATCATAGATAAAAGGAATAAAACGATGTAGCCTGCCAGTAAATGGGAACAATAACTTCTCCTTGAAAGGACGTTTGGGGACATATACAATATCGGTCGATTGTTTATAATTATCAGGTACGATACAGTTATCGGCGATCATTAATGTGAAATGTTCCGATAGTTCCATAAAGGCATCAATGTAGGCTCTTGAAGCGAAAGGACCTCCTCCATTGATAAAAGGATTGACTCTTGAAATATATAATACTTTCATTAGATATTATTTTAACCGATTTCTACGATTTGTTCTTTATTGAATATAGACTTATAAGGAATAAATAATTCTTTTCGAAGTTCGATAGAACTATGTAATCTGATGAATGAAAAGGTTATTATCAGGCTGAAGAATAATAATTTATTCCATCTTTCTTGCTTCTCCAGTAATAGTGGGAACAGGAAAATATCGAATATATCAAAATACAGACAAACCCGGCTTAGTTGTTCTGATAGGGGAGTAAGCAATATGTATAAGCAGGTTCCGAAAATATATATATTGAATAGTCCCCGTGTGATATTATTATTTGATAGTTCTTCTCTCATAAACAGAAAATATAGCAAAATGATAAATCCCCGTTTTATTACTCCCCTGATTAATATAGTTGATTTGGATAATTCTACTCCATAAGTTTCTCCGGAAGCGCTTTTATCAATATAGTTATTGATTTTATTTTCAATGATCGAGTTGACCAAACCTGTACTGATAGAATCAAAAACTGTTGATATATAAAAAGCCATCGGAATTAGTACCAGCAATATAATTATATAATATTTTATTTTAATGTCTTTATCGAAGATGAAATACACCGGTAGAAATAGTAACGCTGTACGATGGATCATGCAAGCTATAATAACAGCAAAAAGGAACATATATATTTTTTTTTCTATTACGTACCTGATGGAATACATCAGAATTGCCAGGGCTATATATTGTCGTACAAAGAATATCCCTCCTTTTGTGACAGAAAAATAGCAAAGCAGACTTAATACAGGATATATGGATAAATACCGTATAGCTTTCGATATAAAAAAATATTGTATAGCAGCTAAAATAAATAATAGAACAGTGTAGCTGTTGAACAGGTAATGGATACAATAATTCAGAAATATGAATCCGTTTTCGAAATTGTTGGAAAAATCAAGGTCATATATATTACTGAAATAGTCATAATATCCGCTCCAATCGGTGCCTCTTTCCCATCTGAGAAAAGATAACAGGAATAGGATAGAGAGTGTAAGATAATAAATAATTTGAGCGGTCCCTTGTCTTTTGCTGTCGAAGATTTCGAGAAAACTACCGGCGAGCAATAGTATGAAAATCAGATATAGGTACATGGTTAAAATCGATCGAAGGGATACAGTTTTATGCGTGTGATTCTTTTTACAAAATCTCTGGTTCCTTTATTAAAAAGATATAGCGGTATCAGTAAAAGAATGAGATACAAGCTTCCGGTCAATGATGCATACAATATAAAGTTAATATAAGAAGAAGCGGGGTTAAGGTTGATATAGTTGGAAATATAGAGTACTATAACCGTTGTAAATAGTAACGATATAATCGATTTGATATATAAGTAAATATAATTGCTAATGGAAGTCTTGAATCCCTTTCGGAACAGGAATATAGGTTTCCAGGTAAAAACGATCAGAAGTAAACTGATCAAGACACCGCAAAGTATACCTGGTATTCCCCACCAATATCCAAACAGAACGGATAGTCCTATATTTAATATCGCTTCAGCAATTGGTGCCCAGATATCTTGGAATAGGCCATAAGCATTGATAAATGAATCGACAACTGTACGGATCAGGTTTATATACATGATTGCAACCATTAGTATCAGCGATAAATTATCAAGTTGATATTCCGGCCCGACCCATAAAGTAATAAAAGTGGGTGCCAATCGATAAACACAATAACAGGCTGTTCCGACAAATAAAAAACGAGAACAGAATAATTCTTCGAATACATTCAGAATATGATCTTTATCACTTGATGCGACCAGGTTCCCTACTCCGGCTCCTATGCTGTTGAATATGGCGGCAAGTAATGCCATAATCCCCATGATGATCAACATATAGTTCCCATAAACGGCTACCAGTGTCAGGGAAGTGTAAGCATATATGACCAAAGGACTTGTTTGGGTAAGTACATATCCTCCCACTTTATGGAAAAATAGTTGTTTTGTCTTTTTTATGATTTCTGAATATTTTCCTTTTAACTCTTTGCCTGTTTTTACCCGGGCAGATAACCAGGGGTATTCCCGTCTTAGCAGAAGATTTACGGAGATTGTTGTAAAAATTACGGCTATGAATTCCAAAAGTAACCACCATACATATCCGTCAGACAAATAAACTATTGCCAGGATTTGTAGAACGGACTTGATGATGGTAATACTTTTTACATGGATCGTAATTTTGTAGTCTTTCTGATCGGCAGTCAATACTATCTGACGATAGTTAAAATAGTAGCTGGCCAGTGAACTGGTTAGTAATACGAAAAATGTGCCGTAAGCATACCATAAAGGTAGCTGGGTTTTGGCAAAAATGAATGGAAAGAAACACATAAGGATAAATGAACCCAAAATTACAAATCCTGCAATTTTGCGGTACATGTATCCTTGTACTGAAACTATCTCACAGATCTTGTCTCTATTATTATCTGCTAGTGGTTGATAGAGGGTATAGGATATTGCTGCCCCGATACCAAGTTCCGCAAGATTTAAGAATTGAAGGAGATTGACGACAGTCGTGTTCAGCCCTAAAATTTCTGTTCCCAGATATTCAATGAAGATCTTACGGGATATAAAGCTGATTATTAGATTGATAAAATAATAAATCAATGCTATCCGAACGTTTTGTATGCTCCTTTGTGTTCTTGATTTAACCATCATTTTTTATATATCCCGCAAAAATCCAATATCACCTTATTCTCTTTCCTGGGTAACTCCTTGAACTCCTTATGAGCTACCAGGAAGACGATTATGTCGGCTTTTTCGTATGCCTCTTTGTAGTTGGTGAGTTTGAATATTTTGTGCTCACGAACATTCGGTTCCACCACGAGAATATCTGCATTGTTACGGCTTTGCATGACTTTTGTCGTGATATACTTGGCTGGCGATTCCCGCAGATCGTCGATATCGGGTTTGAAAGCCAGTCCCATCATGGCAACGACTGGCTTCCGGTTATGTTCCAGTTCGAACTTAAGCATGGCATTCTCTACTTTTTCGGCACACCAGAAAGCCTTGTAGTTATTGATCTCACGGGCTTTCGCTATCAATTGCGATTCATAGGGAAACTCAGCCGTAATGAAATAAGGATCGACGGCAATACAATGGCCTCCTACGCCGGAACCCGGTTGCAGGATATGAACCCTCGGGTGCTTGTTGGCCAGTTCGATCAGTTCCCAAACATTGATGCCGGCCTTGTCGCAAATGAGTGACAGTTCGTTGGCGAAAGCGATCTGTACGTCACGGGAGGAGTTTTCGGTCAGTTTGCACATCTCCGCTGTTTTAGCATTTGTCTTGTGCAGGGTTCCTTTGACGAACCGGCTGTAAAACCCGATCGCTTTCTCCGTCGATTCAGGGTTGATCCCGCCGATGACCCGATCGTTATGGACCAGTTCATAAATGACATTTCCCGGTAATACACGTTCCGGACAATAGGCAATGTAGATTTTCCCTTTCAGCTCCGGACGGAGGGAGAAAATTAAATCAGTCATCTTGTCCGTTGTCCCTACCGGTGAAGTAGACTCGATGATGAACAAGTCATTTTCCTTCAGCAGGGGGATAACCGAACGGGTTGCTGTTTCCACATAAGAAATATCCGGTTCGTGATTTCCTTTGAACGGGGTAGGGACAACGACCAGGTATACATCACTGGTTTCCGGCTTTACCGAAGCCTTCAGATGGCCGGACGTTACTACTTTCCCGCATAATTCCTGTAAACCGGGTTCCACAATATGGATTAAACCTTGATTGGTCATATCGACAACCTGCGGGTTAATGTCTACACCAATAACTTTTATGCCGTGTTCGGCTGCTATAATTGCTGTGGGGAGGCCAATATAGCCAAGTCCCATAAAACATGCTTTCATAATTCAATTAAACCTTTTAAGTAATTTCTTTTCGTTAAATAAATTCTATATGCATTTAAGTTTGTCCAGACAGAGATTAAGGACTGTCCATAGGATAATATCCGCTAAGAATAAAATATTTATATTGGCAAAAGGGGCGAGTATGATATTTAAGCCACTGAAAAATATAGAGATACCAAGTATATATAATAAAGCTCCATGCGGTTTGCATCCCATTTTCAGAAATTTGTGATGAATATGATTTTTATCCGGCGAGAACAACCCCTTATTGCTCCTGAACCGTATCAACATCACCCGTATCACATCGAACATCGGTACGATCAGGGTAGAGAAAGCAACCAGGATCGCACTGGTGGAGTAGGGTGTCACCTCCGGGTTATACACTGCATAACGAATGCAGAGGAAAGCCAGGATATACCCTAAAGTCAGGCTGCCGGTATCACCCATAAATATCTTTCTTCCATGTTCGACCTGCCCGAATACATTATAATAAAAGAAAGGGATCAACACTCCCAATGTCGAGAAAGCCAGCGTGGCATATGTCCACATCTGGTTATGCAGGAACAATACCCCTAATACCATCAGGGAGACACCACTTAAACCGGAAGCCAGCCCGTCGATTCCGTCGATCAGGTTGATCGCATTGCAAATAAAAACAATGACGAAGATAGTCAGCGGCATACCCAGCCATGCCGGTAGTTCATGAATACCGAATAATCCGTACAGGTTATTGAGCCATAGTCCGGATAGAGGCAATAGCGAAGCCGCCAGTATCTGTATGATAAATTTGGTGGAATAATGTAATCCGATCAGGTCATCTTTAATGCCAGCCAGATACAGCAGGATCAACCCGCATGTGAGCAGGTAAAAATCAGGTGTGACATGTGAAATGATATTGGGAGGGATTGGCAGACCTTGCAGGTATCCCAGGTAAGAGATAGCTGAGATAAAAGCCAGCGTAAACAGAATAATAGGGGCGAAAGAGATTCCTCCTAACCGAGGGACAGCTCCTGTATGTATTTTTCTTTCATCCGGAATATCGAATAACCTTTTCGTCAAAGCCACGATAAGAATACGTGGAATAATCAGCATCGAAAAGATAATAGATATTACAAAGGCTATTAAAATCAAGAGGTATATCATGCGTTCTTTTAAGTTAAGTTATACGACAATGTTCGTCAGTCACATACTGTAACCGTCGAAAAATGTATTTACATAAAAACATACCGGATTATTGCTGGTGGTAATTACTCTTGCACCTCAGCGGAGGTATGTGTTCTTTGTTTAGCTCGCTAAATAAACAAAAGACTCCCTGAATCGTTCACGATTTAGAAGCTGTTTACCTTATTTTAATCTTGAATATCAGTACTTTGGAATGCGTAAAAAAGAAATAGCTAAGTGATTGATGCCATAATTTTCAGTTCTTCTCCGAAATGTGTTTTTCTGTAAATCACAAGATAACAGCCGATTGGTAAAAAATATTAAATAAGTAATGAATAGAGAATAATTTGTTTTGGCTAATCAGGTCTACCTTCTTGAATGGTTAAATGAATTGTTTTATGACATGACATGTTTTTTATTGGGGCTGATTTAATATTTGATTTATATACCGTATGTCTCTGTAAGTCTGTATACTATGATATATGCGGGTTCTGGAATTTTTGTGTGAATATTGGAAAAAGTTGCTAATAATGATTCTCTTTATCACCTTTACAAAGTAGTTTTTTTGTGTTAATTTTAAGTGTTATGTTTTTCATTATACCTTGTTAGGCAAGGGTTGATGAATTTTTTGTATTTTGTTTGTTCGAAAATTAATACATACTTTTGCAGCGATTAAAAAGGATCATTTTTTAATCACGATCGTCGTTGCAGCTATGTGACTGACGAACTTTTTTGTGTAAAAAATAAACTAGTATTAATGTCCTATCTTTTGATAATCACCTTTCTGGTGATTTATTCCTTGTTCTCTGATCTTGTTAATCCGCAGGTTCTGGTAATGGCTGGTCGAAAGCTGTTATTAGCTATACCTATGTCTTTCGGAAAATTCCAAAACTAACTTTAATTTATACTCTTCCAATGGAAATGAATAATCATTACGTAGGCTTGCAGCGCCTTTTCTCTCGTTTTACCAAAATGAGATATATCAATGGATGGATCATTTTCAGCTTTGACCTGATCATATCTTTAAGTGTTTCATTAATAGGTGTATTAGGGCTATTGTCCTTTCTAGGGGTTTCCTATACTCAGGAAGATATTTTAAAAGGAGGCTTTGCCTCTTTGGTAGGAAGTTTGATTGCTTTCTTTACTTTTAAGGTCTATCACGGTGTGATCCGTCATTCTACTTTACGTGGTTTATGGAGAATTTGGGGAGTGGCTATATTGAAATCGGTGGTTTTATGTATATTACTCATGGTTCTGAAAGCCTCGTTTACTCCGAAAGTCTATCTGGTCGGATTATTTATCGATTGTGTCCTTACAATGCTAATGCTGGTAACATTCCGTATTTTTATTATAAACATATATAATATGGCTTTGTTGCAGCTTGGGAAAAAGCGGAAACAAGTATTGGTTTATGGAACGGGAGATGAGAGTGTTATGATTGCTTCTACAGCAACAAGGCATATCTTTATGCAAGATTACAGTATTACCGGTTTTCTCACTTTCAATAAACAGAAAAGGAATTTCCGTATAGCAGAATTGCCTGTGTATCAGATAGCTTCCCGCGAAGATCTTTTGCGGCTAGTAAACAGAAATTCTTTAGACGGTATACTTTTTCCAAATCTCAAAACTATACAACAAGAAAAAGATCGGTTGATCCGTTTTTGTGAACAGATCTCTTTGCATACTTTGGTCGTTCCTGAGATGGAAGAGGTCCATAACGGTGCGATAAAACGATCTATCCGTGATATAAAGATTGAAGACTTGTTAGGACGTGAAGAAATCCAGATCAACATGCAGGAGATCGCTTGCTTGCTTGAAAATAAGGTGATACTGGTTACCGGTGCTGCAGGAAGTATTGGCAGTGAGATTTGTCGTCAGTTAGCACATTTTCCTATTTGTAAGTTGATTTGTTTTGATTCGGCTGAAACTCCGATGCATAATTTGCGTTTAGAGTTGGAAGATAAATTTCCTAACTTGAATTTTGTACCTGTGATAGGAGATGTTCGAAATGGAGACCGGTTGGATTATGTTTTTCGTACTTGGCATCCTCATATTGTGTTTCATGCAGCAGCTTATAAGCATGTACCATTGATGGAGGAGAATCCTTGTGAAGCTGTACGGGTGAATGTTTATGGGACTCGGTTGGTTGCAGACGCTGCTGTAAAGTACGGTGTTGAAAAGTTTGTAATGATTAGTACGGATAAAGCTGTGAATCCGACTAATATTATGGGGTGCAGTAAACGTTTGGCTGAAATTTATGTACAGAGTTTGAGTTTGGCTATTATAAAAGGTGAAGTACAAGGTAGCACAAAATTTATAACGACCCGTTTCGGCAATGTTTTGGGAAGTAATGGTTCTGTCATACCTCGTTTCCGTGAACAGATTAATAACGGAGGGCCAGTAACAGTAACCCATCCGGAAATAATTCGTTATTTTATGACTATTCCCGAGGCATGTCGATTGGTTTTGGAAGCAGGTACGATGGGGAATGGAGGAGAGATCTTTGTATTTGATATGGGACAACCTGTGAAGATTGCTGATTTAGCTCAGCGAATGATAGAACTTTCAGGTATGAAGGTTGGAAAGGATATTGAGATAGAGTATACAGGATTACGTCCAGGTGAGAAATTGTATGAGGAGCTTTTGAGTCATAAGGAAAATACGAAGGAGACTCTCCATGAAAAAATTCGAATTGCTGATGTTAGAGAATATAACTATCAAGATGTTGAAGGTTGTATTGAAATTTTGTCAAAACTGTCCTTGAATGTAGAAATTGTAGACATGGTAAGAAAAATGAAAAGCTTTGTTCCTGAGTTTAAGAGTCAGAATTCGGAATTTGAAAAGTTGGACTTGTAGGTGTCAAATCTGAAAAATTTAAGTTCGGATGTGAATCTCACAACAGAACTGGTCAAGAATTCGGTAGAACAAAGCGCTTATCTGATGAAAGAACTTAATTACCTCTACAAGTTTTGGAAAGAAGCGTTTGCCTTTACTAAGAATGGGGAATTACCAGATAGACAATAATCTTGCGAAAAGGGATATCTGAAAACTAGCTGGAAGTTTTCACAAATATATTTAACGGGTGTAGGGATTATTGTGCTTTTAGGTCCTTGAATATAGGATTAATCCTATCTCAGTATTAATAAGTCATTTATTATTTTACGTATCTCTGCTAGTGCACTGCTAGAGTCTCCTAAAATAGAGATATGTTTTAAATAGAGTACTAACTATTTTTCTAAAAATTGAGTAGCTTTATGATGCAATCTGTATTAGTGACAGGTGCAGCCGGATTTATCGGTTCGAACTTGTGTGAACATTTGTTAGCCCATAATTATCGTGTTGTTTGTTTGGATAATTTTGCAACAGGGAAAATTGAAAATCTTCTTCCTCTGTTAGATAAATATCCAGCAACGTTAAAATTAATAGTTGGTGATATTCGTAATATAGAGGATTGTCGTAAGGCTGTGGAAGATGTAGATTATGTATTACATGAAGCTGCTTTGGGGTCTGTTCCTCGTTCTATTAAGGATCCGGCTACAACTAATGCCGTAAATATCAGCGGTTTTTTAAATATGCTCATTGCTGCCCGTGATGGCAAAGTAAAACGTTTTATATATGCAGCTAGTTCTTCTACTTATGGTGATAGTAAATCTTTACCTAAAGTAGAAGAAATAATAGGAAAACCTCTTTCTCCTTATGCTATTACTAAATATGTCAATGAATTATATGCAGATGTATTTGCTCGTACGTATGGCATGGAATGTATCGGTTTGCGTTATTTCAATGTGTTCGGTCGCCGACAAGATCCGTTTGGGGCTTATGCTGCGGTTATACCTCTGTTTGTAAAAAAATTGATGGCACACGAAAGTCCTGTTATTAATGGGGATGGTGAGTACAGTCGTGATTTTACTTATATTGACAATGTCATTCAAATGAATATGCTTGCCATGACTACATCCAATCCAGAAGCAGTGAATCAAGTATATAATACAGCCTATGGTGAGCGTACAACGTTGAATCAATTAGTGGAATATTTGAGAGAATGCTTGAGTAAATATGATTCTGAGATTGCAAAGGTTGAAATCTTTCATGGTCCGAATCGATTGGGGGATATCCCTCATTCATTAGCTTGCATTGACAAGGCCAAAACCCTACTTGGTTATAATCCTAAATTTAGTATGCGTGATGGCCTGAAAGAGGCTGTCAAATGGTATTGGGAGAATATCTGATATTTTTCATCTTCTTTTTTTGAATCATTTTTTATCATATAAATACTAAAAATCTTATGGATATAGTGAAAATAGCCGTAATCGGTCTTGGTTATGTAGGACTTCCTTTGGCTCGTTTATTCTCGACAAAATATAAAACAGTAGGTTTTGATATGAATCAGGCTCGTGTAGATGCTTTGATGGCAGGACATGATGCAACATTGGAAGTTTCAGATGAATTGTTACAATCAGCAATAGCTAATGGTTTTAAATGTACGGCTGATATTGAGGATATTCGTGAATGTAATTTCTATGTAGTAGCAGTTCCTACACCTGTGGATCAGAATCATAATCCTGATCTGACTCCGTTGTATAATGCAAGTAATACTGTGGGGAAAGTGATTTCTAAAGGTGATATTGTAGTATATGAGTCAACTGTATATCCGGGTGTGACTGAGGATGAATGTATTCCGGTAGTGGAGAAAGTTTCCGGTTTAAAATTTAATGTTGATTTCTTTGCTGGTTATAGTCCAGAACGTATTAATCCGGGTGATAAATTACATACAGTAGAGAAAATCAAAAAAGTAACATCTGGTTCTACTATTGAAATCGGAAAAAAAGTAAATGAAGTTTATGCTTCTGTAATAAGTGCCGGTACTCATTTGGCACCAACTATAAAAGTTGCTGAGGCTGCAAAAGTAATTGAAAATTCACAACGTGATATCAATATTGCTTTTGTGAATGAATTATCCAAGATCTTCACCCGTATGGGTATTGATACTCAAGATGTGCTGGAAGCAGCAAGCACAAAGTGGAACTTCCTGCCGTTTAAACCGGGTTTGGTAGGAGGGCATTGCATAGGTGTGGACCCTTATTATTTAGCTCAATGTGCGCAGGCTTATGGTTATAATCCGGAAATAATTCTTGCAGGTCGTCGGATGAATGACGGGATGGGCGAATACGTGGCTAATCAAGTCGTGAAACTAATGTTGAAGAAAGGAATTCAAGTATTGGACTCTAATCTTTTAATACTTGGTTTTACATTTAAAGAAAATTGTCCGGATGTTCGTAATACGAAGGTAATAGATATTTATAATGCATTGAAAGAATATAATGTGAATATTACGGTATATGATCCATGGGCTAATCCGGTTATAGTGAAACATGAATATGAGATTGAAATAACTAATAAGTTTCCTAAGGAGAAGTATGATGCTGTGGTGTTAGCAGTAGCTCATGAGAACTTTCAGTCATTGGATTTCTCTTCTTTGACAAAAGAAAATGCTGTCGTATTTGATGTGAAGGGAATCTATAAAAAGGAATCAGTAGATGGACGACTGTAACGACAATGTAATGATAGCGATTCACCATACTCCAAATAGCTTTTCGGTACGATGGATTGCTTATTGCAAGGAGCATAATATTCCTTACAAAATAGTGAATGCTTATGATACAGATATAGTTGAACAAGTATCTGGTTGTACGGCATTTATGTGGCATCATCACCATGCGAATTACAAGGATGTATTATTTGCGAAACAACTTCTTTATTCTTTGCAAGAAACAGGGAAGAAAGTATTTCCGGATTTTAATACGACGTGGCATTTTGATGATAAGGTAGGGCAAAAATATTTGTTGGAAGCTATTGAGGCACCAGTTGTTCCATCTTATGTGTTTTATTCAAAAAATGATGCACTTGATTGGATTGAGACAACAGTTTTTCCAAAAGTTTTTAAGTTACGTGGCGGTGCAGGTTCTTTTAATGTGCGACTTGTTTATAGCAAATCTGAAGCAAGACATTTAGTAAATAAAGCATTTAGACGTGGTTTTTTACAAAACAGTGGGAGTGTCTACATAAAAGAAGCTTATCGAAATTATTGTTTACGGAAAGGTTCTTTTATGAATGTATTGAAAGGATTTATTCGTTTGTTTGTTCCCACTGTTTATTCACGTATGCATGGCCGTGAAAAAGGATATGTTTATTTTCAAGATTTTGTACCAAATAATTTATACGATATTCGTGTTATTATTATTGCCAATAAAGCTTTTTCCATTAAACGACTTTGTAGAAAAGATGATTTCCGCGCCTCAGGTAGTGGTTATATTGTTTATGAAAAGAATGAGCAGGATGAATGTTGTGTTCAAATTGCATTTGAGGTGAATAAGAGAATACATTCACAATGTATTGCTTACGATTTTGTATATAGGAACTCTGAACCTTTAATTGTGGAGATTAGTTACGGTTTTTCTATGTACGGTTATGACAAGTGTCCAGGATATTGGACTGATGATATGCAATGGCATGAGGAGCCTTTTACTCCTCAAGACTGGATGATAGAACAAATATTATAGAATATGGGAAATTTAGTCAATATTTCTACTGTGTATAGTTTACGTGAGGATTTAACCTTAGCAAATATGTGTTCTATATATAGTGATGAAGAGTTGTTGATAGCAAAAATTGAAAGATTAATAGAACCTTTCATTCTTCCGTCAAATATTCGAGGGAAAAAAATATTACTAAAGCCTAATTGGGTGAGACATAATATCAGAGTAACTGATGAGTTTTGTTTATGTACGAATGAAGATTTTATTTTAGCAGTTTTAGTTGTATTTTTAAAATTATCACCGAAATCAATTCTTATTGCTGATGCTCCAATACAAGGATGCCAATGGGAACACTTGCTTTCATCTTACTTTCTTGATAAAGTCAAAAGTTTGTCATTAAAATATGGCATTGATATTCAAATTAAAGATTTTCGTCGAACAGTTATAGATATTGCCTGTAATAAGCTTCAAAAGGAAAGGATAACACTAGACCATTATGTAGTTTTTGATGTAGGAGCTCAAAGTTATTTAGAACCAATTACTACAAATGAGAATAGATTTAGAGTAACAAATTACAATCCAGATAGATTAGCTACTTCTCATCGAAAAGGTGTACATAAATATTGTATTGCAAGAGACGTTTTTGATGCCGATGTCGTAATTACTTTGCCAAAAATCAAAACGCACCAAAAAGCTGGTCTTACAAATGCAATGAAAATTTTAGTAGGTATGAACGGAGATAAAGATTATCTACCTCATCACAGATTAGGAGCAAAGGGATATGGAGGTGATTGTTATCCGAAGTATAATCTACTTCGTTCATGTTCAGAATGGTGTTTAGATACAGCTAATCGACGTATTGGCAAACCTTTTTATAGATGCTTTACTCGTATGTCAACGGCCTTTTGGAAATTATCTTTTCCGACTAATGAACAAAATTTGGGAGCTGGTTGGTATGGAAATGATACAGTATGGAGAATGGTTATGGATTTAAATCTTATAGTGGAGTATGGCAAAATAGATGGAACTCTGTCTAATGAAAAACAACGCGAAATTTATAATTTGTGCGATGGAATAATCTGTGGACAAGGGGATGGACCACTTAATCCGGAGCCTTTGCCATTGGGGGTGATTGCATTCTCAAATAATTCCTATCTGATGGATATCGTTGCGGGAAAATTGTTTTCGCTTGATGTTGATTGCATTCCTTTGCTAAGCGCAGCAAAGCAAAAGTTGGGTGATGAGGAGTATGTTTTACTGTTGGATGGAAATCAAGTTTATATGGATACTCTCAATCAATGGGCTGTCGCTGCTAAAATGGCACCGGGTTGGATAAATTATAAAAAATAATTCCTATTTTGTATTAGAATTGATGTACCTAATATTAGATAATACTTTCCCTCTGTTTCAAAAGTTGATGTCTTTGCACAGTAATATTGTTGTAAATAAGCAGTATAAATCGATTTGTTTATGGAAACGGATTGTTCGAAAAATAATGGCGAATTATTTAAAAAAAAGTTGTTCTTTTTTTTATGAGGATTGGCAAAATAGGTTAGAACAGTATTCTGTTATTATAATTTATGCGTATCGAAATAATTTTGATTTGATTAAATATGTATCTTCACGAAAACATGATTATCAAAAAGTAATTATTTGGTATTGGAATCCGGTTATCCGTTGTATTCATCCTGATAAAATAAGGCATCTTGGATGTGAGTTGTGGTCTTTTGATCCCTTAGACTGTCAACGCTATAATTTGCATTTTAATACAACTTATTATTTTAAAGAGTTGGAATTGCCCTCAAATTCAATGAGACATAGATCTGTTTTTTTTTGTGGGTTGGATAAGGGTAGAAAAGAAAAATTGGATGAGATACAACAAAAGTTAAATATAATGGGATTAACTTCTTATTTTCATGTTGTTGATGAAAAAAAATCTGTTGCTCAACGGTTGCCTCTTTTGTCATATCAAGAATATTTGGAGTATTTATCTGTATCAGATGCTGTATTAGATGTGTTACAAGATGGACAGGAGGGTATGACATTGAGGGTAATGGAGGCATTATTTTTAAAAAAGAAACTGATAACAACTCAAAAGAATCTATTGAAAGCGGATTTTTATCATCCTGATAATATCTTTATAATAGGTATGGATAATTGGAGCCAAATTAAGGAGTTTATGAATCGACCTATTTATTCTATTCCAAATGAAATATTGATTAAGTATGACTTTGATAGTTGGATAAAACGTTTAATATATTAATAAAAATGAAAGCGTTAATTTTTAACTTTATATCTTTTGGATTGGCTGTTTGTCTAGAACGATTGATTTCATTTTTGTTGATACCGTTGTATGCGAATGTTTTTTCTGTGGAAGAATTTGGTGTCATTGATTTAATTCAGACTTTTATGGGGATTGTTTCCATTTTTTGTTTTCTACAATTGGAAACATCTTTGCAACGTTTTTATTACGAGTATGAAGGAGAAGAAAAGGGAAAATTTATATTTGCAATTTTCTTTATGATAATGTGTGTTGGATTCATTTTGGGAACAATAATTATATTATTTTCTCCTTACCTGAGTCAATGGTTATGCGATTCAGTACAATATGTAACTGCTTTTAGAATAGCTGCTATCCAGATGTTTTTTTCTGTGTTATCTTCTTTAATATTAATTTTATTGAGGTTTGAGAAAAAAAATATCCTATTTACAATAGTGATAATAGGAAAGTCGCTTTTGCTATTCGGAACTATTTATTGGTTTGTTTCTGTTGCACATTATGGTGTCAGTGGTTTCTTCTTGTCTCAATTATTAGCAATTTCATTATCTTTTTTTGTATCTCTTTATTTGATGCGTAGATTGTTTGTTTTTCATCTATCAAAATCTATAATGAAAACTTCATTACACTATGCGCTGCCTCAGTTTCCTGCTCGTATTGGAAGTGCAACAAATGCTTATGCCAATCGTTTTTTTATTTTAGGTTATTTGGATACGTATCATGTAGGTTTGTTTTCGATGGCTTTAAAAATAGGCTCCATTATGCAATTAGTACATCAAACTTTTATGATGGCATGGAATCAGTATATGTTTGAGATATTGAAAAAGGAAAATAGTAAGTTTCAATTTTCTTTTATTTTTCAAATAATAGTTCCAATTACATTTTTATTCTCAATGTGTTTATCTTTGTTTTCTGCGGAGTTAATTATGAATTTTGCGTCACCAAAATTTGTGGAATCTGCTAAATATGTTGGATGTATAACAATGGCTATTAGTTTGTTAATTGTAAAAGAAGTAGTTGATGTTGGACCAAAGTATAAGTCCAAGACATACTATTTATCTATATCTTTTCTTTCTGCATTGGGAGTTAACTTGATTAGTTCGTTTTGTCTTGTCAAGTATTTAGGATTGGATGGTATCGTTTATTCAATGATTTTGGCTAATTTGGTGTTGTTGACATTAAGTTGGATATTTTCTTATAGATTGTATCCGATTTATTTTTCTCGTACAATATTGATTATATCAATGTTGCCAGCACTTTTGTTAACTATATTCATGATTTATGTAGATATCTCCTTTTATTATAGATGTTTATTATTACCTTGTGCTGTGATATATTATTTTATTTTAATTTTTAGAGCTATACTACATTATAAAAGGAACTTATGCCTTATTTGATAATATTTCTTTTCTCTCTTTGCTTTTTATATAGATATGATATTAAAAAAAAAGAAAAATATAAGAAAAGTGCTTACTTTTTTTTGTTTATATTAGTTGTACTAACGGCTGGTTGCCGTTATGTAGTTGGAGGAGATACAGTACGCTATATGCGATATTGGGAATATTATCCGACTTTTGGAGATGATATAGGTATATTTTCTTATGCCATGTATGATCCTTTTTGGATGTTATTAAATGTATGTTGTAAATTTCTATGTTCTGATTTTATATTTTTTCAGTTTGTACATGCATTATTATTAAATTGGATTTTGTTTTATGGCGTATTCAAACGACAGAATATTTTTAAGGAACACTACTTTTCTGTTGTTTTCTTTTATATTATTTATTATTTTATTTACTTTAACATGGAAGTGCTTAGAGAATCTTTAGCAGTAGCTATTTTTCTTCTGAGTATCCCTGCTTTTCAGCAAAAAAAATGGTTAAAATACTATCTGTTTGCTGTGATAAGTTTTTTGTTTCACTCTTCAGCTATAATAGTATTTATATTTCCTGTTTTTAGATATATCGCTTTTAAAAAAAGATATGTTATACTGACCTTTATATTTGTGATTACTATATTCATATTGTTGGAAAGTTCATTAAGTGTTTTGTTTGTTAATCCTATTATACAACAAAGATTTGACTTATATAAAGATGCCAGTATGAATTTTAATGGTCGTTTATTACGTACTATTATTTATTTTATTATTCCACTTTTTATTATATATGTAAATGATTATAGGATGTATCGACGTAAGAAGGAATACATTGTTCTGTATATGGTGTTTGTTTTTGTAGCTTCAATATCTGCTGGAAATACTGCATTTGGAGGACGATTTATTAATTATATTGCAATAATTATTATAGGGTATTATGTTCATTTTATTTATGGAATTAGGAAATCATTATTTGTTAAAAATGTTCAAAAATGTGTTCTTGTTTTATTGGTTATTATTCCTTTTATATGGACTTTGAAGTCGTATTTTGGAAATTATTCTTTTATATTACAAGGGAAAAAAGGATATTTCTTGTGGTTTCCATATACAGATGTTTTTCATATAGATGACTCTAAGCAAAAAAATATTATAGAAGAACGTATTTATTTTGCTGATGAGTTAATGCTTTTTCAGACTCAATAGTGTTTTAATGTAAATATTTGTCTATTTGATAACATGAAAAAATGTGTGTTTTTAGTAACAGGGTTGGAGCAAGGAGGTATTGAAACTTATTTGTTGAGGTTTCTAAAATATAATAATAAACGAAGTTACAATATCATTTGGTGTAAATCAGGTAAAGCTGGAGCTTTGTATAATGATTATAAAGATGTTTCAGATGAAATAATTCTCAAACCGTTAGGTTATTTTTCAATATTTGCTTATATACGATTTTATTTATATTTGAAGAAAAATAATATAGATACTATTTGTGATTTTAATGGCCATTTTGCAGGGTTATCTCTTGTTTTTGGCTATTTTGCACGAGTTAAAAAGCGTATCACGTTTTATAGAGGATCTACAAATCATTTTAAAGAAACAAAACTACGGCTTTTGTATAATTATTTGATGAAAATACTAGTTATGTTGTTTGCTACTAAAATATTAGCAAATTCCAAAACTGCATTAGATTTTTTCTACCCAAATAGAAAGGATACTAATAGGTTTCAAGTTGTATATAATGATTTAGGAAGGGAATATTGTTCTCAAATGAATATAGACGTGGTATCAATTAGAACAATGTTGAGTCTTCCTTTAAATGCTTTTGTGATAGGTCATGTTGGACGTTATAATATAGCAAAAAATCATGAAACTATCCTTAAAGTTGCCGAAATACTCTGTAAAAAATATGCCGATGTGTATTTTGTTTTGGTAGGTAAAGATACGGATATTTACTTAAAAAATAAGGTGTTGCAGATGGGGCTGTCAAAGCAAATACAAATTTTGGGATATAGAAGTGATGTCTCATCGTTATTAAAATCATTTGATTTATTTTATTTCCCATCTATTACAGAAGGTCAACCTAATGCATTGATTGAAGCAATGGCTAACGGTATTCCGGTTATAGCCTCAAATATTGATCCTATAAAAGAATCGGTTCCTTTATATTTATATGATAAATTATTGTCTCCAAATGATGTGAATAAAACTATTGAATGTATCTGTAAATACTATTTTAATCGTGATTTATTAAATGAATTAGTTTGTCAAAATTGGGTTATAGATAATTTTTGCTCAAACAAATGGTTTGATAAATTTGAGAAAGAATTGTTGTAAATATTTTGTGCATTATATAAACTCTATAATTTATGAATATTGCTGTAATACAAGATCAGGCTGTTTTTAAATATGATAATAAATATTATAGGAAAAGTTTGACAGAGTTTGATAAATATCTAAAACTTTGTGATCACTTGTTTTATTGTTGTTCTATCAAAAGTATAGGATCTAGTTTGGCCTTAGAGATGAAATTGATAGATTTAAGTAGAGTAACAATAATAGAATTGAAGAAAGAACGACTATTTGTATCTAAAATAAATAAGAATATTATACAAAATATTATATTTAATGTCGATTTAGTTTTTGTCAAAATGCCTTCGTTATCTTTGGGTAGATATGCTTTACATTTATTGCAAAAAGAACAAATTAAATATGTGACAGAGGTTGTTGGTTGTGCTTTTGATGTATTTTGGTATTATGGATTAAAAGGGAAAATATTGGCTTTGCCAAATTACTTAGTAGCTTGGTACTATATTAAGAAATCCAAGTCCGTTATATATGTAACTAATCGTTTTTTGCAAAAACGTTATCCAACAAAAGGTTTGTGTCTATCTTGTTCCAATGTGAGGATAGATGTTGTAGATAATATTTTGAATCGTAATTCCTATCAGCAAGGTGATGTATTAAAAATAGGGACAATCAGTCCTGTTGATAGGACATTTAGGGGCCAGATTACCGTTTTAAAAGCAATGAATCTGTTGAAAGGTCGTGGGATTATAGTTAAGTATTTTTTGGTTGGGGGAGGAAGGAGTGATAGATTACAAAAAATAGCATCTGCTTTATCCATACAAGACCAAGTCTTTTTTTTAGGAGAATTAACGCATGATAAAGTTATATCTTTTTTAGATACTATTGATGCATATGTACATCCAAGTAAAGCAGAGGGATTACCTCGTGCTCTTATAGAGGCTATGAGTAGAGGAAGATTGGCTATTGGAGCAAAAACAGGAGGAATTCCAGAGTTGTTACCGAGTGAATACATTTTTGAAAAAGGAGATTACCGTAAACTATCGAATATAGTCGAACATTTGAGTGTGCAAGATTTTGAAACACAAGGTAGGGCTAATTATTTGGTTAGTCAACAGTATCGAATGTCTATTTTAGACGATAAAAGAGTTAATTTTATTAATAAAATAATGAGATTATGATTCCTAAAGTTATTCATTATTGTTGGTTAAGTGGTGATCCTTATCCTGAAATAATACAGAGGTGTATTGATAGCTGGAAAGATAAACTGCCTGATTATCAGTTTGTCTTGTGGGACAAAAATAAATTTGATATAAACTCTCATATTTGGGTAAAGCAGGCCTATGAAAGTAGAAAGTTCGCTTTTGCTGCCGATTATATTCGATTATATGCTCTGTATTATTATGGAGGAATTTACTTAGATACAGATGTTGAAGTTCTTAAATCTTTTGATAATTTATTGAACAGAAATTATTTTATAGGTTTAGATAGCCAGTCAAAATTAGAAGCTGCAATAATTGGTTCTGAAGCTAAGTCTGATTGGATATTAGCTTGTCTAAAGTATTATGATAATAGAAAATTCTATGGTGATAAGAATATATTGGATATGAAAACACTTCCGTTAATTATGGAAGAAATGATGGTGAAAAATGGGATTGTTATAAAGAAATATGATAATTATTCGAGTGAAATTATATGTGATAATGTTATTTCTGTCTTTCCATTTGATTTTTTTTGTTCAAAACGACATGATACAGGGAAAATATGTATAACTGAAAATACTTATTCTATTCATCATTTTGCTATGTCTTGGCAATCTCCCATTAGTAAAATATTAACTTGTTATAAAAGAATATTTGTTAAGCTATTTGGAAGTGATTTTACTAATATACTGATTCGTGTTTTTAACTTAAAGTCATTGAAAGAAAAATTAATGTAATTTCTTAATATAAAAATGAATAATCTGTGAAATGAATATTCTTCATGTTGTTAATATTTCCTTCGTAATACCTTATTTTTTAGGAGGTCAATTGACTTATTTTAGGAATAAAGGTTATAAGGAATATATAGTATGTAGCCCTTCTGATGAATTGTTAGTTCTTTCTAAGAAATTTCAATTTGATTATAGGATGATACCTATCTCTCGTAAAATATCATTAATAAGTGATTTGAAAGCATTGATAGGAATATGTTCTTATATTCATAAAAATGAAATTAATATCGTAACAGGGCATACACCAAAGGGAGCATTACTTGCAATGTTAGCAGCTTATATAATTAGAATTCCTATTCGTATCTATTTTCGACATGGCTTGGTTTATGAAACATCCCGAGGGTTAAAAAGAATATTATTGATTTCGATGGATAGATTGGCTGGTAAATTGTCAACAAAGATTGTTTGCGTAAGCCCTTCTGTATGTCAACGTAGCATTGAAAACGGCTTAAATAAAGCAGAGAAACAAACCTTGTTATTAAAGGGTACTTGTAATGGAATTGATATAAAACGCTTTAATAGATATGGTATTCAACATGAAGTATTGCTCGATTTAAGAGAACAATTAGGATTTGATGATGATGATTTTGTGATTGGATTTACGGGAAGGCTAGTTAAAGATAAAGGTATAATTGAATTAGTAGAGGCTTTTTCTATTTTGCAAGAAAAATATTCTAATATACGACTTTTGTTGGTAGGAATGTTGGAAGAAAGAGATGCTTTACCAAAGAATATTATAGAGTCAATAATAAAAAATCCGAATATTATTACGACAGGTTATATTTCTAATTCTTTCATTGAATATTATTATGCATTAATGAATATTTTCATTTTACTTTCTTATAGAGAAGGTTTTCCTACTTCTGTGCTAGAGGCATCAGCTATGGAACTTCCAGTTATCACAACAAGAGTTACAGGTTGTATTGATTCTATTATAGAAAATAGAACGGGAGTTTTTGTCTCTCATAATGTGCAAGAGATTTCTTCTATTATAGAACGCTTTTATATTAATCGTCAATTAGGCGTAGTTTATGGCAAGAATGGGCGGTCCTTAGTTGAGCAAAATTTTAGGCAAGAATTGATATGGAATGAAATAGAAAAACTATATAGGATTAAATCCGAAGTTGATATACAATGAAAATCTTAATTACTGGTATTCACGGTTTCGTAGGTTCTAATTTAGTTCAAGCACTTAAATCTAATCATATAATATATGGTTTAGATATTGTTACGCATCAAAAAGAAGGAGTGGTAAAAATTTATTCTTGGGAGGAACTTAATAGTACTTCTTTTTCTCAAATAGATGCCATTATCCACTTAGCGGGTAAGGCCCACGATACTAAAAATCAATCTTCATCTCAATTATATTTTAATATTAACACGAGGTTGACTCAAAAGATATTTGATTTCTTTTTGCAATCTTCTGCAAAGAAGTTTATTTTCTTCAGTTCGGTAAAGGCTGCTGCGGATAGCGTAATAGGGGAGATGTTGACGGAGGAGGTGATTCCAACGCCTGTTGGACCTTATGGAGAAAGTAAAATGAAAGCAGAGGAATATATACAACAACATTTACCTAAAGATAAACAAGTGTATATTTTGCGTCCTTGCATGATACATGGTCCAGGAAATAAAGGGAATTTGAACTTGCTTTATAGCGTAGTGAAAAAAGGGATCCCTTGGCCTTTGGGGGATTTTGAGAATTGTCGTTCGTTTACTTCCATTGATAATTTGTGCTATGTGGTAGAAGGTTTGTTGACGAAGGATATTCCTTCAGGCATTTACCATATGGGTGATGATGAATCTATTTCAACCAATGAACTGATAGAGATTATGTGTGAAGTGATGGGAAAGAAATCTCGTATCTGGAAAGTGAATAAAGGGATGATGGAAGGGTGTGCTGGATTGGGAACATTGTTACATTTGCCTTTAAACACAGAACGATTGAGAAAGTTAACAGAAAATTATGTAGTCTCTAATACTAAAATAAAAAAAGCGCTTGGTATAGAACGAATGCCTGTGAGAGCGATAGATGGATTAAAGAAAACATTTAAAAGTTTCCAGAAAGAATAACAGATGATTACTTATATTATTATAGCAATATTACTCTTGGGGCTAGAGTTGTTATATTTTTATGTGGCTGATAAATTTAATATCATTGACAAACCTAACCAACGTAGTTCTCATACAAATATAACTTTACGGGGAGGTGGTATAATCTTTTTGTTGGGACTATGGATACATGCTTTGTTTTTTGGTTTTCAATATCCTTGTTTTTTGGTAGGATTGACAGCTATAGCTGGGATTAGTTTTGTGGATGATATACATCCTGTCCCTAATAAAATTCGATTATTAGTCCATTTTACAGCTATGTTCTTGATGTTTCAAGAATATGGAATTTTAAATATGGATAGTTGGTGGATGGTGTTAATTGGACTAATTTTATGTGTTGGGATTGTGAATGCATATAATTTCATGGACGGTATAAACGGTATTACGGGAGGATATTCGCTAGCAGTACTTCTTTCTTTATTTTATGTGAATCGCTCCCTTCATTTTATTGATAATAGTTTTTTGATCATTATCATTTTGAGCGTATTGGTGTTTTGCTTGTTTAACTTCCGGAAAAAAGCGAAATGTTTTGCGGGAGACATTGGTTCGGTAGGGATCGCTTTTATTCTTTTATTTATCATAGGTAGGCTAATTATACAAACGGGTGACTTTACTTATATTGTGTTTCTCGTAGTTTATGGTGTAGATAGCGTATTGACTATTGTTCATCGTCTAATGCTTCATGAAAATATTGGATTGCCACATCGTAAGCATTTGTATCAGATTATGGCTAATGAATTAAAGATACCACATTTAGTTGTGGCTACTATTTATATGGTTGTACAAGGATTGATAATAATTGGTTTTATTTATTTTTATGAATACAGTTATTACTATTTAGCTGGTACGATTATAGCATTGAGTCTATGCTATATAGGTTTTATGAATAAGTATTTTTATTTGCATCAGTTAGGTGTTAGTAAAAATAATATATAATAAAAAATCTTGTTGCTATCTTTTAAATAACAACAAGATTCATGATTAATAAACTTTCCAGACTTTTTCTGTTGATTGTTAACCGACAAAAAGTTTGTATACTCCCCCGATCAATCCTCCGGCCATCAAACAATATCCGGCAATATCTATCGGTTCGACATATTTTCCCCAGTCACCTTGGTGGAGAGTGAGAGTATCGCTCCGATCGCTGTCAGCGTCACTTCCGTCTGCTCCCTCAGGAGAGACAAGAGGGTGATCGCCATCAGGAAGAGGACGAGGGTAGGGATCAGGACAGGGGCAGTCACCGGCTGCCGGTTTTTGCTTGCGGGGAAAGATGATCCGGGCAAGCTGGGTGAGGAAGGCGAGGATCGTTTCAAGGTACTTCATGTTAATTGAAAATTATAAATTGAAAATTGAAAATTAAAGGGAAGATTCGATTAATTTGCTGATTGATCGGCAAATTGTGACCAGCATTCTCCGGTAGGCTTCGCGGTTGTCGCCGTTTACTTCGCTGATGTATTTGCTGTAACCGATTTTGAGGGCAAAGGCAGTTGGTTGGTAGCTGACATCGGCGGCATCGGTGTAGGCGTGGCGGATCAGGCGGGCATAGTCCATGAAAGAGTGTAACGGGTCGGGATATGTACGGAAGGAAAGGGAGTTGGTGCTCAGTTGCACGGAGGTCCCGGTCCACCAGACGTTCTTTTTTCCGTAAGCGGTGATACCGAAAAAGTTATGATGTTGCAGGCAAAGATCACTTTGTGCCCAACCGGTTTCGATAGCCGCTTGTGCCAGGATAACAACCGGATTGATCCGGAAAGCTTCCCCGGCCTTTTGAGCCAGGGGAAGATACTTGGTGATAAAATCCTTTTTGGTCATAATAAGAATAATTATTTCATTCGATTTCCGGTCTGTCTTCGCCACCTTCTCCGTTCTTTTCTTCCGGGTCGGAGAATGGGTCCAGACGGTCGTAACTGGCTTCGGAGACCAGTTGACGCAGCATGGCGCCGGGGGTGAAGATAATACGGGCCTTCTTAAACAACATCGGATCGTAATCCTTCAGGGTGGATGAACCTTTACTGCCGGCAAACATGCGGAAGTTGCCGAATTCACCCATTTGGATGACATTGCCGCTTTCGAGCAGCATGCAGAGAACATAAATCAGACCATCGATCACCAACTCTACTTCACCGGGTTTGGCGGTGCAGTAACCGGAGACCAGTTTACACAATTTTTTGAAAGAGGTCTTCTCCATCGAACGGACCTGACCGTAATACAATTGAGCGCCTTTGGCAGCTCCCTTGCTCATGTCCTTTTTGAGGACGACACGATACTTTAATGACATAGCTTTTTAATTGAAAATTGATAATTGATAATTGAAAATTATTGGTGGATTCAGGAGGGGATTAACCGGTGTTTTCCCTTGAATTCATTACAAAGATACGGTGGGGATATAGGCTGAATGATCCGAATGGAACCGAACGGGCATTTAGATGCATTTTTTGTTGAATTTATTTGATTATATAGTTGTTATATCCGAATTTATGTGTATATTTATAGGGTAATAAAACAACTTAAAATCATCTTATTATGGAAGAACTATTTCAACAAAAAACTTTTGGATGGCAGGAATTGGCTATCCTTTATGCTCCAGGATTAACACCCCATTCAGCCTCGAGAAGACTTACACGTTGGGTAATAATAAACAAAGAATTATACGATCGTCTGATTCGTTCAGGATGGATTAAAGGAGCCCGTATCTTGTCTCCTTTACAGGTTGCAATTATTGTGGATTTTCTGGGCGAACCATGATGTTTTGCATATGTAAAAAAACAATTGTTTCTGATTTCAAAAACAACTGTCTTTACATACAAATACAATTGTTTTTGTAACTGAATACAATTGTATTTTGTTTAACCAATCAATTTTAATAATCAAAACGCATAAAAAGAAAGAATCCCTTTTCTTTTATTCTTATATATAATGTAGGGATTTGACAGCCATCCGGCAGGAGGTGATGTATAGGGTTGATTTACTGTGTTTTATGCGTGACAAACAAACGGCATTATGGAAATGGCTGAAAATGAGAATATTTACACGGATGTTAAGGCCTTGATATATTTTGGAAAATCCTATTTGAAAGTACCTCGTGTAATAATAGAGCGGATGTTCGCATCCGTTAATAGTGAACGTATGATCGGAATAGTGCATTGGTTGTTATTTTGTTTGTGCAATTATGCCGACGGCTATGTGTCGATCAAAGGAAAGCAAGTCTTATGCCGTAGAGGTGAATGCTTTATAACTTATGAAAAGTTGGCCTGGTTTATGATGGTAGATAGCCGTTCGGTCAGAAGATATGTCAGTTCACTGGAAAGTGAATCTTTGGTGGAAGTGAAACGGGTGGCAGGCCATATCTGCTTTCGTGTTTGCGGGTATGATCGTTTTACGGCTCCGGAGACCCCTGCGGAAACACCGAAAGAGGGTAAAAGAACCGGAGTGACTAAAAAACAGGTTGAACCGGATGTGATTGGCTTGCGAAGAGCGGAAGCCGAGTTGAAGATAAGTCATGGGAACGTACCCCGTACCGACCTGTTAAAAAGTTGCTATGAGTATGGAAAAGAATGTAATTGAAAGAGCTTTGCTCTGTTCGCTGTTTCTGGACCAGGTGGCGATTCTTGAGGTGGTCGGATTGTTGCGTCCGGAAATGTTTTCCGATCCGGATCATGGGTTTATTTACGAAGCGTTTACCGATCTGTTTAACCGTAATAAACGACCTGACCTGATCCTGGTGGAAGAGGAAATGAAAAAGAATGATCCGGAGCGTTACCTGAAGATGGGAGGCATGGCGTACTTGTCGGATGGAATGGAGACGGTTCGCCTGGAACATAACGCTGTAGAGTATGCCCGCGAAATCCTTCATCATTATCTGCTGGGGTGTATGCATAAGCTGTTTGTACAAAAAGCATCGGAATGCCTGCAATACGGTATGGACTACCTGAAGGTGATAGAAGACTGCGAGCGTGATTTGCTACGCTTGCGTATGGATAATTCGGAATCGGATTCGCTTCTGCCGCTTAGTGAAGTGATGAAGTTGTCTATAGACGATCATCTCGACCGGATGAGCCGTAAGGATGATTCGGTGCGTATGCTGAGTGGAATCAATGGGTTGGACGGACTGACGGGAGGACTTTACCGGAAGGAAGTGCTGGTGCTGGGCGGTCTTCCGAGTGACGGTAAGACGGCGCTGGCGATGTTTATGGCAATGAATATGGCTCGCCAGGGTAAACATGTGCTTCATTTCAGTTTTGAAATGACGGGCGAACAGACTGCCGCCCGTTTTTTTGCCGGTTATGCCGGTGTGGAGGCCGCCCGCCTGCGTATAGGGGGACTTCGTGAGGGGGATATCGACCGGATGAAACGGTATGCTTCCGGTGTGGAAAAGATGCCTTATTATTTTACGAATGTATCTTCTATGAGCCTGGAGGCATTGCGGGCGGAGATAATGCTCCGTAGCCGTAAAGGTGAATGCGATGTTGTTGTGATTGATTATTTGCATATGCTTGCTCCTGTATCGAAGAAAAATGAGACTATAGAGTCTGTGATCCGTCATACGATTACGGCATTGAAACGTATTGCCGTGGAGGCTAATTGTGCCATGCTGGTGGTTTCGCAGTTGAACCGTGAGGTGTTGAAACGTGCCGAGAATGGTTTTGTCCCGATGATGAGCGATTTGCGTGATTCGGGTGCCATTGAATTTGTAGCGGATTGTGTGGTGATCATCAATCGGCCGGAGCGTTTCGAAAAGGACCTGAGCAAATACGGAGCGAATGGTTCCCACCTGCTCAAGTTGTATGTCCTGAAAAATCGTAACGGATCGACAGGTATTGCCGAGGTATATAGGAATGATACTTATACGTCTTTTGTGAATCCGGGTGGTAATTTACATTTTGAGGACTGATGAACAGGCTGGAGATCACATCATTCAAGGAACGGGTCGATCTGGTAAAGGTGGTCGGCCATTACTCGACTCTCGAAAGGAAAGGGGCGGCTTATCTGGGTTTGTGTCCTTTCCATGACGATCATCATCCTTCGCTGCGGGTAGATCCGGCAAAAAGGGTATACCACTGTTTTAGTTGCGGAGCCGGAGGGGATGTCTTCCGCTTCGTACAGGAGAAGGAGGGATGTAGCTTTGGTGAGGCGGTCCGTCTTTGTGCGGATATCTGCCACTTGCCTGTTCCCGCATTCGATGCGGGATCGCAAAAACACAGGCCTGATAAGCAACCGGTTGAAAAGGATAGTTCCCTTGCAGTCCCGCATCAAGTGCGGGAACAGGTACCAGCTCCGACGGTTGAAATGAATGAACGTTACGGGCAGACGTTGCTTCCGTATGATCCGGGGATGGAAGAATTGCGGGAGACCTATGCTGCTTTTGAGGTTGGGATTGCTCCGGCTATCGTGCCTGAAGCCTGGAAGTTTACCCGTGGCCGGATTGTTTTTCCGATTCGTAATGCGGCGGGCGAGTTGGTTGCTTTTGCCGCCCGTTACCGGGGGGATCTATCTGTTAAGAAAATCCCCAAATACATAAACAGTTCGACCAGTGCGATCTATAAGAAAGATGAATTGCTTTACGGTTGGCATCGGGCTGTGACGAAGGTTCGTGAGACGGGAATCGTTTTTTTAACCGAAGGATACAAAGATACGTTGGCGATGCATGCGGCTGGTTTTAGCAATACGGTTGCCCTTTGTGGCACGAATTTGTCGGAGCATCATATCGCTATGATCCGGAAAGAGGCTGTTACGGTTTGTCTTTTTCTGGATGCCGACGAGGTAGGGCGGGAAACAGTTACGGGGGTAATGCCCAAACTGCGCAGTGCCGGTCTTCGGGTGGTGGATATATTACCGGAAGGCGGTAAGGATGCGGATGAGATGTTCCGTTCGTTGGGGCGCGAAGCCTTTATCCGTTGGGTAGGAAAGGCGATGATCCCTCCGGCGAGACGGAAAGCGGAGTCGTTGTTGGTTGCTGTCTGCCGACGTTGGCCGGATACTTTATGCCTGACGGAAGAAGGGGAAGAGGCCCTTTATGTGGATAATATCCGGAAAATACTATCTTCTGACGATTTGTTACCGACTGACAACCTTGTTCCCGCGCTCGATGCAGGACTGCAAAAGGACCGATCGGAAACGAAAGAACTGGATAACCTTTATGCTTTGCATACCGATTCATCGCATAGTGACCGGGTGCGTCGAAGTGAGTTGGTCCGCTATCTTTTTCTTAGTTATCTGGAGGTACGTCTGGTCGACCGTGTCCGGCAAAATCTCCACCGTTTATCCCGGACTTTTGCTGATGAAGAGTCGCGTGTCCTTTTGTTATCTGATTTACAGTATCAACGAAATTATTTAAGCAGCGTCTCCCGTGAATTGGGCAGGAGATGATTAGCTTCTCATTTTATATCTGAAATTAATGAAAATTGTATCTAACTTAATCCTTTTGGGAAGCATGTGTATGCTTCCTTTAACCTCTTATGCTCAGTTTACGAAAGGGCTGAGTTATCGGGCGGAGACTGGTGTCAGCTTCAGTGGAGGCGAATATACCCCTTTCTGGCTGACGGCAAACAAGCAGGGGCTTTCGTCCATTGAAAAGAATAACGGGTATCTGCGTGCCGGTGTTTTCCGGGAGTTGGAAAATGATAAACCTTTCTCGTATGCTTTCGGGGCGGATCTGGCTGTTGCTTATAATTTTACTTCGACTTTCGTGGTGCAACAATTGTATGCGGATCTGAAATATCGTTGCCTGGGGTTGAGCATCGGAAGTAAGGAGCGGTATAGCGAGTTCAATAATCCGTTACTGAGTAGCGGTGGACTGACATTTTCGGGAAATGCGCGTCCGATTCCGCAGGTTCGTATCGGTATTCCCGAATATACGCTCGTTCCGGGAACAAAAGGTTGGTTGGCTTTTAAAGGGCATATTGCCTATGGTATGTTTACGGATGACGGCTGGCAGAAGGACTTTGTGGTTCCGGGCGGTAAACATACAGAGCATGTACTTTATCATTCCAAAGATTTATATGTGAAGATCGGTAACAAAGAGAAGTTTCCTTTGATCTTTGAAGGAGGTCTTGAGATGGCTGCCCAGTTCGGAGGGAATGCGTTTATCGGGGATGGAAAAATTGATATGCCGAACAGAATCAAGGATTTCTTTAAAGTGTTTATTCCAAGCGGAGGGAGTAGTGATACGCCGATGGGTGAACAAACAAATATTTATGGGAATCATTTAGGCAGCTGGAATTTCTCATTGACCTGGTATGCTCCGAATGATTGGATGGTTCGTCCTTATTATGAGCATTATTTCGAAGACCATTCGCAGATGTTCGGGGAATATGGCTGGAAAGATTGTCTGGCAGGGATAGAAATAACACTTCCCAAAAATCCTGTCGTTAGTAGTTTTGTTTACGAATATATTTCAACAAAAGATCAAACGGGTCCTGTTTATTGGGATCATACACCGGAGATTCCTGAACAGGTGAGTGGTGCGGATAATTATTATAATCATGGTATTTATACCGGCTGGCAACATTGGGGGATGGGGATCGGCAATCCGCTGGTTATGTCTCCTATTTATAATGATGATGGAGAAATAATTTTTAAAAGTAATCGTTTGCAGGGACATCATTTCGGGATTATGGGAAATCCTTGTGCCGATTTGCAATATCGTATCCTTTTATCCGTTACACGTAATTGGGGAACTTATAGTTTGCCTTTTTATGAGATCAAAAAGAACGGAAATGCTTTAGCTGAATTGAAATATACTCCCCACCAATTGAAAGGCTGGGATTTTACAGCATCGTTGGGTATAGACCGGGGAGCGATGTTGGGTAAAAGTGCTGGTGGCATGTTAACAATCAGAAAAACAGGATGGATACGATGAAAAGATATATAATAGGTGCGTTGCTACTGTTGATGGCTAGCGCTTGTGGAAAAATGCCGATTAATGGCGACCTGGATGGTCGCTGGCAGATTATGAAGATAGAATATGCATCGGGAGAGGAAGAAGTTCCGGAACGTGCTTATTACAGCGTGGCTTTGCATACGATCAATTTGATGAAGGTTGGTGTCAGTAATCAAACGGGCAATATGGAATATACCGGAGATTCCTTGTTTGTAGTCATGCCAATCAGTAAAGTTGAAGACTTATTGCCATTTGGCATGAACGGAACGGAGCAACGCTTCGGCGTCAAAGAATTAACATCGAATCATCTGGTTCTGCAATCGGATTATGCCCGGTTGGAGTTCAGGAAGTTTTGATTCAGAAATTATCAGAATTGAACTAGTTAAGTGTTGTTGCTTGTCCTGAAAGGACTAACTGTGAATAGCCCCCGGTGAAGCCGGGGGATTGGGAATGGCATCCAGCCGATGAGCCCTGAAAGGGTTCAATCACAACGTATTATTCGCCCCCTTCAGGGACGCACCATCCCGCATATATCGGGATCCCCCGGCTTCACCGGGGGCTATTCACAATTGAACCCTTCGGGTCCACAATGTCGCTAAATAGCTCATTTCTTTCTAAAATCGAAATAACAACAAAAACAAATAACAATATGAATATCGTAATCAGAAATGTATTATTGGGGGGATTACTGTGGTTGGCGGTTCCGCTAGCTGCACAGGTGCCCCAGGATTTGATTGATAAGGCGAAAGCCGCGGGTATGACGGATGACCAGATTCGCCAGGAGATAAATAAACGGATGGGACAGTCCGGGACGGAACAGGCTACGCGTACAGCATCGGATGCGGTGGTTACAGATCGTACGGTTGCCATTCCGGATGGAAAGGTGATACCTCCTTTGGATGCCCAGCGGGAAGCCAATCGTCCGGTGAGAGACCTAAGCGGAACCGTGTTCGGTCGCGAAATATTTTCAAATAAGAATCTGTCCTTTGAGCCGGATTTGAATGTACCGACTCCCAAAGGATATGTTTTATCAGCTGGAGATGAATTGCTGATCAATGTCTGGGGAGATTCTGAACTGAATCTGAAACTGAAGGTTTCTCCCGAAGGAACGATTCTGATCCCTAATCTGGGACCTGTCTCTGTCAGCGGATTGACAATTGGTGCAGCCGAGAACCGTATCCGACAGGAATTGGGGCGGATCATGTCTACCTTATCGGGAGATACGGACGGGGCTAATACGTTTGTTTCCGTTAGCCTGAGTCAGATACGTAGTATCAAAGTGAATATAGTAGGAGAGGTCGTTGCTCCGGGGACCTATACGCTTCCATCGTTTGCTACTTTGTTTAATGCGTTGTATGCAGCAGGTGGAGTGAATGAGATCGGTTCGCTTCGTGGAATCAAAGTTTACCGGAATAGCAAGGAGGTAGCCAGCCTGGATGTGTACGATTATTTGTTGAACGGTAAATACAATACGAATATCCGTCTGGAAGAGAATGATATGGTGATCGTTTCTCCTTATGACCAACTGGCTGTGGTACAAGGAAAAGTAAAACGTAACCGTATTTTTGAGTTGAAAAAGGGGGAAACGCTCTCACAGTTATTGAATATGGCCGGAGGCTTTACCGGGGATGCGTATAAGAAAGATGTCCGTATCAAGCGAAAAGCCGGTAGCCGTTATCAGATAGCTACTGTTACGGAAGATAAATATCCTACTTTTGCAATGATGGATGGCGATTCTTTGTTGGTGGATTCTGTGATCCCCTTCTATGAAAATCGTCTGACAGTGACAGGAGCCGTTTGGCGTCCGGGAGAATATGAATTGAATGGTACGGTTCATACGGTCCGTCAACTGGTTGATCAGGCAGCCGGTTTGAAAGGAGATGAGTTTGCCGGTCGTGCTCAGATCACCCGTTTGAATCCGGATTTTACAACGACTGTCATAGCCGTAGATATCCGTGGTATCCTGAACGGTACTGCTCCCGATATGGAACTAAAGCCGGAAGATCAACTCTATATCCCTTCTTTCTTTGATTTGAGAGAACCTTATACGATTAAAGTAAGCGGGGCTGTGAATTTTATAGACACAGTTCTTCCTTACCGGAACAATCTGACAGTGGAAGATGCTATTATGATGGCTGGCGGTTTGAAGGAATCGGCTGCAACGGTGAATGTGGAAGTAGCCCGTCGTATTAAGGATACAAAAACGTACGAAAATACTAACCGTACGGCCGAAGTATTCAATTTTGAATTGAATGACAATTTGGGATTGATACCGGTGAATGGAAAAAAAGGGGATACTCTTTTTACGTTGGAACCGTTTGATGAAGTGTATGTACGTTTCTCACCGGGTTATCAGGAACAACAGGTAGTGAAGGTAAATGGTGAGATTACCTTTTCCGGTGATTATGTCCTGGCAGAAAAGAACTCCCGTCTGAGTGATATTATCGCCAAAGCCGGAGGGATAACGCCTGATGCCTATGTAAAAGGAGCAAGCCTGAAACGCCAGTTGACAGAAGATGAGATGCGCCGCCTGGAAACTCTGCTACAACTGAGTTCCAATAAACAGAGCCGTGATTCGGTTGCTTTATCTTTGGAGAACATTAAAGATTATTCAGTGGGTATTGACCTGGAAAAGGCCCTGGCGAATCCGGGGAGTGCGCACGATGTGGTGCTGCGTGACGGAGATGCGCTCTATATTCCTCAGTTGCAGAGTACGGTTAAGATAAATGGTGCCGTAACCTATCCGAACAGCGTGACATATACAAAAGGGATGTCTGTGGGAGATTGCCTGTCGCAAGCCGGTGGCTATAATGATATTGCCCGCAAATATCCGATCGTAATCTATATGAATGGAAAGGTAGCAACGACAAAGAAAAGCTTTATCTTCTTCAAACGTTATCCGAAGGTAGAGCCCGGATGTGAAATTGTCGTTCCGACCAAGACACAGCGCGATCGTAAAACCAGTCTGGCAGAAGTCCTGAGCATAGCTAGTTCGACGACTTCAATGGCAGCCATGGTTACCTCTATCATCAACACGCTGAAATAATTTTCAATTTTCAATCTTTAATTTTCAATTAACAAGGTGGATATGATTCAAATGAACGCTCCTGATATGGATACTAACGAACAGGAGATAGATTTAATAGAGTTGGCTAAACGGCTATGGGGGGAACGCAAGTTCTTGTTCAAATGCTGTGGAGTCGCGATAGTTGTAGGATTGGTGGTTGCTTTCAGCATACCGAAAGAATACAGTACGACAGTAAAGCTGGCACCTGAAACGTCTGATCCGTCCAAGAAGATGGGAAATCTGGGTGGTTTGGCTGCTATGGCAGGGATAAACCTGGGTTCTTCGGCTGGTTCGGACGCCATCTCCCCGGATTTGTATCCGGATGTGGTACAAAGTATTCCGTTTCTGTTGGAGTTGTTTCCTGTACAGGTAGAGAATGAAAAGGGTGATTATTCATCGACATTGTACGAATATATGGATGATCACCAGAAAAGTGCATGGTGGAGTTATGTGATAAAGGCTCCTTTCAAATTACTTGGTTGGGTGAGAGGATTATTCTCAGAAGAAGAACTTTCCGGTGAGGGAGAATTAACATCTTTCCGGTTAACCAGAGAACAGGATGTCGTGATACAAGGATTGCAGAAACGTATCTCTGCCTCTGTGGATAAAAAGACATTAGTAATAACAGTCTCTGTCCAGATGCAGGACCCTTTGATCTCTGCAAGCCTTACTCAGATAGTCGTGGAAAAGCTTCAGGGATACATCACCAATTATCGTACACAGAAGGCCAAGCAGGATCTTGAGTTTACAGAGAAGGTATTTGGAGAAGCTCGTGAGTCTTATTATAAGGCTCAGCGTGCGTATGCCGCCTTTGAGGATGCGAACAAGAACATCATCTCTGCCAGTTACCGCACCGAGCAGGAGCGTCTGAAAAATGAAATGACACTGACTTTCAATGTTTACAATACGTTGGCCCAGAAACTGGAGCAGGACAAACTCCGTGTCCAGGAACAAACCCCGGTCTATACGGTGATCAGCCCGGCAACGGTGCCATTAAAGCCTGCTTCACCTAAAAAGCCACTGATACTTATCGGCTTTGTTTTTCTAGCTCTGTTCGGTGGTATCGGATATTTATTTGTGAAGGATATGTTTGTGAATAACAAACAGGCAGAGGAAGATTGCTTCTCAGTGGAATGAAATAGAATATTTCTTATAATTCAAATTGTATAAAATATAAGCCGGTAAGGGTAATCCTTGCTGGCTTTTTATGTATTTATTTTTTTACGTTCACGTCTTCTGTTTTGTCGTTCACGGTGTGATTTTGGTCGTCTGCAGATAAAATTTTAATCTGTTCTGCTTTTTTTGATATATTTCAAACAAAGTATACGATGGTTTAATTACTAAAACATTCTCCTATGAAAGTTGAAAGACAATATAAGAAATCCTTTTCCCGAACGCTTCAACCTGAACCGGGAAACGGTAGATTAAGTTTTGTGGATCAGAGACAGGGATTGAAGGTAAATAATAATAATCTTGTACAACTTATGAAACAGGCTGATCTGTTTCCTTGGCAGCAGATCTTTATCAATCAACATAAAGAATCAAAGGGGTGGAATGTTGAACGCCTGAACAGATTGATAGAGTGGGCGGCAAAGTATAAGCAAATAACAAGTGTTCTGGGTAAAATGTCATATGGTGAGTGGAATAGTATTCAGGAGGCTTACAAAGATAGTAGTATATTAGGGAATAAAATATATATGCCAGATAAGCAATTGGATCCGGAGCAGAGTCCGCAAGGTAAAAAGCCTACTATGGAAGACCTCAGAGCATACAATTCTTACTGGTCAAAAAAAGCCAACCCTGTTAGCCCGAATCAAAATTTAATTTCTCTTATAACAAATCAGAGAAAATATGAGACAATCATTTCTGCATTAAGTAAAAATGACAGGACCTTTATATTAGATAGCCATAGGACAATGGGGATTGAACTTGAGTTTGCGCAGTATGCCGGTCCGGACTTAGGAGCTCATACAGAACTGGCTGTAAGTAATGACAGTATTTTGCAAAATGTTCCAGGAGAATGGGTACTGGAAACCGATGATAACCAGAAATTAGAGATAGGTGTTCCTCCCATGTATGTTATTGACACGGAAACCGGAGGGATTAATATCGATGTTATATCTTCTATACGTGGAATTGTTAAAACAGCTTTAGAAACTAGCCGGGATAAATATAAAGATGGAGGTACTATTAGTGATTTTGTTGCGGAAATGCCTAATCAGGGATTAGGTAAAAACTGGTCTAAAAAAGCGATGGCACTCAGTTCATTGGCATTTAAAGGACGTACGACTTATACTTATTCTGGCCGTGAAGAGGTTAATCCGGCTTTGGGTCTACATAGTGGAACTGAAAAGAACAAATATATGTATGAGCAAATCAATTTGTCTATGACGGCCGCAGAAATTGCAGAAAATATAGAAAGGCAAAAGATACATGAGAAGGTACTTTCCCCCAGAAGTTATGACTGGCTGAGCAATCTTGCTAATCAGATAAATATTTATCTGGATAGTAAAATGGATAATAAGCACCTTTCGTCAGCTAAAAATCTGTTGTCAAAAGGGCTTGCCGGTATTGGAGCTTTACCAGATATCAGTGCTCATGCTTCAGATGGAGTTGCTTCGTCTGTTAAAGAGATTTTTGGCATTTGGATAAAAGATAATACTCCCAATTTAGTTGTCAGTGCGGCTCTGGATGACCGAAGTGCATGCGAGCAATTATCCGGATTTACAAATGATGTCAAAAAGAGAAAGAAGCCTAGGAGAGCGACCAGGCATACCGCTGATATTTCAGAGATGATAATTGATGCACTTCGTAAATCCAGAAATCAAATTTTTGAAGGTGATGTGTCTGAGAAAGAAAAATTAGCTATTAGAAACGAAGTAAAGGCTACACTGCTTAGAATCCATGCCCTGATTCCGGTTGATCGTTGGATAAGAAACGAATCTGTTCATTATGGGAAAGAGACATTTGATGGAATACATGCAGGACTGGGTGTTCGTAAAGATACTTTTGTCAATATACCTTCCGGAGAAAAACGAAAATTGCATTTGGCTGAAATACGTTCAGATTGGACAATTGATAAATTTACGCAAGACCATAAAACAGAATGACTTTGTTTTTTACGTTCATTCTTATGGTATTAATTATGCCAGCTTGCAGAGAAGTTACAAATAAACAACGGGGATCATCCCAACTGGCAAAGCCAAAGGTATGATCCCTGTTTACAATTTTATTTTGATATATAAATCAAATCACTTTGATATACGGATCAAATGTCATTTCTTTGCCACTCATAGACAATACGCATGCATACTGATAAGTCGTTCTAACTCCTCTGGATTGCATTCTGGCTGTCCAGTACTCGTCATCGATATCCCCCTGCTTTGTAGGAACACAAACTTGTTTGGAGATAATCTCACCAGTAAATTTTACTATCGAAACATTTGTGTTCGGACTGATTGGAACTACTCTCCAATTGATTCTTTGCGTATCATGGCAGGCTGTACCCAGTTCGCAGTGTCCCTGATTCCAAGAGCCCATATACTTGTTTGTATCAACAAGATAGACATTATTACTCAGGTTACCCGATGCCAGCGCACCGACAACATCTACAACAATAAGCACATCAATACTATTGAGTGCATTCACTGAATTATCCATACTCTTTAAGTGTTAGGCTAACCGGAAAGCCGGCAAGCAAAATTAATATTCAAGAATCGTAAAGTACAGCTGTATGGTCCAAATTTAAAGATTAATAATAAACTGTCATCCTAAATCTGGTAGACAACCGGATAAGTTTCCGAACGACATATAATGGCATGTCAATAGTTATTTAAACTCAATGTTTCCTGACAATAAATAGGACACAAGGAAATCTGTGAATAGGGAAAGTCAGTATTCTGTCTTGAAAAAATAAAAGACAATATACATTACATATATTGTCTTTTGTGTCGCTTCTTCAAATTGTTGCGGAGACAGGACTCGAACCTATGACCTTTGGGTTATGAGCCCAACGAGCTACCACTGCTCCACTCCGCGATATAGTTTACAATCATTTCGTGATTGCGAGTGCAAAGGTATGAATTATTTCTTACAATCCAAATTATTTTACAAAAAGTTTTTGCTTTTCTGTTGAAAGCCGGGGAGTAAGGCTTCTTTTAGTAACAAAATGACACATCTACCGGGTTGAATGTAAGGCAGATGTGTCAATTGGATTTTATAATTCATTTTCTTCAAAATCTTTTGCTTCATATACCCGCAACATCTTTTTCAGATGTCCGATTTGCTGTTGCATGGATTTGACACGATTCAGCAGATGGTGGATGGCATCGATTCCTTCGAAATTGATTGAGAGGTCGTAATACATACGTGTATATCTTTCGATATCGTGTAATTGCTCCGCCTGTAAATACTTTTCGCCTTCGATGATACGGATTTCAATGAGTCCGCCTTCTTCCAGCCTGAAGATGAAAGAAGGTTCTATATGACATATCCGGCAATATTCGTTGACTATAATTAAATCTGTTTGCATAGTACTCGTGTTTTATTGATTAAGACTCTGTATTTCGCGGAACAACTCTTTCTGTTTATCCGTCAGATTAGTCGGTATCTCGATGGAGTAGGTGACGATCAGGTCACCAAACTGCCCGTCTTTTTTATAGACAGGGAAACCTTTGCCTTTCAGGCGGACTTTGCTGTTGTTCTGCGTTCCGGCAGCCACTTTCAGTTTTACCTTGCCGTCCATTGTTTCTATTATCTGTTCGCCACCCAGTATGGCGGTGTAGAGGTTTAACGGGGCGGTTATATATAAATCGTCGCCAACCCGTTTGAAGCGGCTGTCTTCTGCTATGCTGAATGTGATGTACAGATCACCGGCAGGTCCGCCGTTTACGCCCGGACCGCCCTGGCCTTTCAGCTTGATGGTCTGTCCGTCTGCGATACCGGCTGGTACGGTTATGCGCAGATTCTTACCGTTGACGGTAATAACCTGTTTGTGTGTTTGGGCTGCATCTGCCAAAGAGACATGCAGTTCTGCATTATAGTCCTGGCCGCGGAAAGCATGGTTGCCTCTGCCACGACCGCCGCCTCCGAACATGGATTCGAAGAAGTCGGAGAAGCCGCTGCCGTCGTCTGAGGCACTCCATTGGGCACCCCCGCCGTTACTGCCTCCAAAGCCGCTAAAACCACCGAAGCCACCCTGATACTGTCCGTATTGGTTCTGCTGAGCTTCGAACTGGTCGGCATGTTTCCAGTTTTCACCGTATTGGTCGTATTTCTTCCGTTTTTCCGGGTCGCTCAGTACTTCATTGGCTTCGTTGATTTCCTGAAATTTCCGGTGAGCATCCGGATCGTTCGGATTCAGGTCCGGATGATATTTACGGGCCAGCTTCTTGTACGCTTTTTTGATGTCGTCCTGTGAAGCGCCTTTGTTCACCCCTAGAATGTTGTAATAGTCTATATAAGCCATATTATTATATTGTTAAGTCTTTTTGTCGGTTGATATCCATACATCTACATTACAATAAACATGCCGGGGCGGAAATTGACGGCTTAAATTTGGCTAATAAAGCTTAGGAAAGATGAAAACGAAAAAGGCCTCCAGTGAATACTGAAAGCCTTTAGATAGTTGCGGAGGCAAGACTCGAACTTACGACCTTTGGGTTATGAGCCCAACGAGCTACCACTGCTCCACTCCGCGATATAGTTTACAATCATTTCGTGATTGCGAGTGCAAAGGTAGGGATTTTCTCTTATAAAACAAATTTATTGCAAGTTTTTTTTAATATACTTGGTAGAACCAATCTTTTTTAGGTACTTTGCGCACAGTTTTAATCAAAATGTGCAATACAATGCCGATGACAGTTTCTAAAACACGCGAAATGTTGGTGGATGTGGCCAGGCAATTGTTTGCCCGCATGGGGGTTGATAATACGACAATGAACGATATTGCACAGGCTTCCCGGAAAGGCAGACGTACGTTATATACGTATTTCAAGAGCAAAAATGAGATTTATCTGGCTGTGGTGGAATCGGAGCTGGACCAGTTATACAAGATGCTGCTTGATGTTGCCGGAAAGGATTTGCCAGCTGATGAGAAGTTGATGACATTCATCTATGCTAGATTGGATGCTATCAAAGCGCTCGTATTTCGTAATGGTACGCTGAAAGCTAACTTTTTCCGTGATATATGGCGCGTAGAGAAGGTTCGTAAGAACTTTGACATACGTGAGACAGAATTATTGAAGGGAATATTGGATGCCGGAGTGAAGGAAGGGATCTTCGCAATGCCTGATACAGAAATAACAGCAGTGGTGCTACATCATGCCTTGAAGGGATTGGAAGTTCCTTATATAAGGGGTATTATGGGAGATAATATCAGCCAGCGGATTAAGCGGAGAGATAATGTAATGAATTTAATATTCAACGGAATAAAGATAAAGTAAACCAGAGATGTTTATTAATGCAACAGGGTTTTATGTGCCTGAAGAACGGGTGCACAACCAACATTTTTTGGAATTAAACGGGTTGACAAGTGAGTGGATTGAACAGCGTACGGGTATTAAGACCCGGTCCAAAGCCAAACCGGAAGAGACAATTTGTACCATGGGAATGGACGCCGTACGTAACGCACTGCCAAAATTACCGTATGACATTACGGAAGTTGATTTGATTATCTCAGCATCCTATTCTCCGTACGATACAGTTGCTACCGCAGCCCATTATACGCAGCGTGAGTTTAATATTACAAATGCGAAAGCGTTGTATTTATCATCTGCCTGTTCCTCTTTTTTAAATGCGCTGGAAGTTGTGGAAGGTTATTTTGCTATGGGAAAGGCTACAAAGGCTTTAATCCTTTCGGCAGATAAAAATTCCGCTTATTATAATGAAACAGATCCGAAAGCCGGTCACCTCTGGGGTGATGCCGCTGCTGCGTTCTTTATTTCAAAGGAACGCGTGACAGAGAAAGATCCGCATATTATTGAAGTGTTTACACAGGGGTTGGGCCATTTGGGGAAAGGTCCTGAAGGTGTGCAGTTGCGTCCCCGTGACGGTGGTATCCAGATGCCGGAAGGTCGCGACGTGTTTATCCAGGCTTGTACCTACATGCCTAAAAATGCAGTCTATTTGTTGGAGAAGAACGGATTTGCGTTGGATGACCTGACTTATTTTATCGGTCACCAGGCGAATATGCGTATCATGTCGAATATTGCCAAGCAGCTGAATTTGCCGGAAGAAAAGTTCCTGCATAATATCGAAGAACTGGGTAATACCGGTTCGGTTAGTTCGGCTTTGGTGTATGCGCAGAATGACCATACATTCAAGAAAGGCGACCTGGTTTGTCTGACCGTCTTCGGCGGCGGATATTCGGCGGGTGCTTGTCTGATACAGTGTTAATATAAACGTAAATAGAAATATTATGAAATTATTAGAAGGAAAAGTTGCCATTGTAACCGGTGCTGCACGCGGTATCGGTAAGGCTATCGCTTTAAAGTTTGCCGCTGAAGGTGCAAATATCGCATTTACAGACCTGGTTATCGACGAGAACGGTGAAGCTACACAGAAAGAAATCGAAGCTTTAGGCGTTAAAGCAAAAGGATATGCTTCTAATGCAGCCAACTTTGAAGAGACTCATAATGTAGTGGCAGAAATCGTGAAAGACTTCGGTCGTATCGATATTCTGGTTAACAATGCCGGTATCACGAAAGACGGCCTGATGATGCGTATGAGCGAAGGCCAGTGGGATGCTGTCCTGAATGTGAACCTGAAATCGGCTTTCAATTTCATCCATGCTTGTACTCCGGTCATGATGAAACAGCGTGCAGGTAACATTATCAATATGTCTTCTGTCGTAGGTGTTCACGGGAATGCCGGTCAGAGCAACTATTCGGCTTCAAAAGCCGGTATGATTGGTTTGGCTAAATCGGTGGCTCAGGAACTGGGTTCACGTGGTATCCGTGCCAATGCAATCGCTCCTGGTTTTATCATTACCGATATGACTGCGAAATTGCCGGAAGAAGTAAGAGAAGAATGGAACAAGAAGATTCCTTTGCGCCGCGGCGGTACTACTGAAGATGTGGCAAATGTCGCTACATTCCTGGCATCTGATTTGTCTGCTTATGTATCCGGACAGGTGATTCAGGTAGACGGTGGTATGAATATGTAATATGGAAGTTATCTACGAAGACAATCATATCATCGCGGTAAACAAAACATGCCGTGAGATTGTACAAGGAGATAAAACCGGTGATACTCCTCTTTCGGAAATGCTCAAGGCGTGGCTGAAAGAGAAGTATTACAAGCCGGGAAATGTGTATGTCGGTGTTACCCACCGGCTGGACCGTCCGGTGAGCGGTGTAGTCCTGTTTGCCAAGACCAGTAAAGCTTTGCCCCGCCTGAACGAGATGTTCCGGGTAGGAGAGGTGAAGAAAACCTATTGGGCCATTGTCAAGAACTGTCCGCCGGCTGAAGAAGGCGAACTGGTGAACTGGCTGGTCCGTAACGAGAAACAAAACAAGAGTTACGCTTATGATACCGAACGTCCGGATTCAAAGAAAGCGATTCTTCATTATAAGGTGATTGCGCATTCGGATAATTATTTCTTATTGGAAATAGACCTGAAAACCGGCCGGCATCACCAGATACGCTGTCAGTTGGCAAAGATGGGGTGTCCGATTAAAGGAGACTTGAAATATGGCGCCGAGCGTTCGAATAAGGATGGCGGTATCAGTCTCCATTCCCGGAGTGCCGAGTTTATCCATCCGGTATCCAAAGAATTGATAAAGATTGTAGCCCCTGTCCCTGACGATAATTTATGGAAAGGTATTTCAGAGGGCCTCTAACTGGGCCCTCGATTTACTTTGTGTTACGATATAAACGCCGGTAAATACCAATGCTACGGCAATCCCTTTCATCACTCCAAAAGTATCCATCCCCCAAAGTACAGCAATCAGTGACGCAACGATTGGTTGTACATAATTATACATACAAGCTACTGTCGGGCGCAACAGGTTTTGTCCGATGGGAATGAACAGGTAAGGCAGGAAAGTTCCTCCCAGTACGACATAAGCGATACCCATATACAATTCTGAAGGAAGATTCAGGAAATCGATACCTGCAATATGGTTGTAGGAGAACGGTATCGTGCAGATGGAAGCGTACGTGAACATCCATTTCATCAATGTGATAGGGGAATATTTGCCTATCAATCCCTTGAACAACACAAAATAAAAAGAGAAACTGAACTGTGCCAGCAGGCAGAGCAGGTCACCCCATATATTGCTGCTTTTACCGCTACCGGCCGCTGCGCTTTGACTGCTCAGAATCAGCAACAAGGCTCCGGCTGCCCCGACAAAGATACCGATTACCTTTTTTCCGGTGACAGGTTCTTTCAGGTAGAATGCTGCAATAATCATAGTAATGATAGGTGTTGTTGTCGTGACTATGGAGGCATTGATAGGCGAGGTCAGGGAAACGCCGAAGATGAATGATCCCTGGTTCAGTACGATTCCCAGTAACGCGGCGAAGAATAGCTTCGCAAGGTCCTGATGGTTGACATGTTCTTTTTTGGTGAAGAATGACGCCAGCCAGAAAACGACAGCCGCTCCCACCATGCGGAAAGTCGTGAGCGACAACGCACTGACCGGACCAGCCATTAATACGGCTTTTGAAACGGGAGACATCAGCCCCCATAATATATTTGCCCCCAGCATAGCCAGATGGCCTTTATAAGCATTTGATTTCATTTTGCCTTTATTAAAACAAAGGCAAAGGTAATGGGTTTTTGGTTTACTGTATTCTTTTGAAAGAATATAAAAATGTAGAGGATGATTTTTATTGATCTGTATTCATTGATATTCAATCATTCACTTGTTTTGTTTTGATTTTTAACAAAATAAATCACTTATAATGCTTGCTAATATTATAATCATCATTTATATTTGTGGGACATATTCAATATGTCATACATATAACACATAATTATAATGCTATGGAATCATTAAAGATTAATACGGAAACTACCACCCTGGTTGATCTGGTAGAAGAGTCTCTTCTTAAATATATTAAGGAGAAGAATTTAAAGCCCGGTGACCGGTTACTTCATGAAGAAGAACTGTCGGAACAACTGGGAGTAGGGCGTAACGTTGTTAGAGAAGCTTTAAGTCGTTTACGTTCATTAGGTATCCTGGATAGCCGTAAAAGAAGAGGGATCGTCCTGCAGGAACCGGACATAAGGAAAAATCTGGAGAAGTTGATCAATCCTCAGATGTTAGGTAGGGATACGATTATCGATCTGCTTGAACTACGGTATACGCTTGAACTGGGAATTATCCCCACTTTGTTGAATCGGATAACAGATAAGGATATTAAAGATCTGGAAAGTATTTTGGCTAAAGAAGTCGTTTTGGGAGAAGTGAGAGTTTCTATGGAAGATGAACTGGAGTTTCATTCCCGGATGTATGCTATTACAGGAAATCAGATTATTATGGACCTACAGCAAATGCTGATCCCTATGTATCGCTATATTCATGACAATTATGATGAGTTTGATGTGTTCAATAAAAAAATAAAGAAGGAGAAACTTCAGGCTTCTCATAAAGATATTCTTCAGGCTTTGAGGAACAGGAATAAGAATGAGTATGAAGAGGTGATCAGGCGGCATTTGATGGCTTATCAGTTGTATATTGAAGAATACAGGAAAATGAGTAGTTGAAATAGATTATCTACCTTAAATGACAAGTTATGGAGAAGACAAAAATTAAAGGGCTTATTGCCGCCACGGTTACACCGATGGAAAAGAATGGAGATATCAACCTCACAGTGATTGATGCTTATGCGGAGCATCTAATTAAACTGGGAGTGGCAGGTGTTTTTGTTTGCGGAACTACGGGGGAAAGTTTGTTCCTGGACACAGAAGAGCGTAAGAAAGTCGCTGAAGCCTGGATGAAGTTTTCCGACCGGCTTAAAATATTGGTTCATGTCGGCAGTACCAGTTACAGGATATCATCGGAGTTGGCTGTTCACGCCGGTCTCATCGGGGCGGATGCTATCTCTGCTATGGGACCCTGTTTTTTACAACCTAACCGGGTAGAGGAACTAGTACAGTTCAATAAACTGATTGCGGAGAAAGCTCCGGAAATACCTTATTATTATTATCATATTCCGACAACCTCGGGGGTGAATATTCATATGCCAGCCTTTTTAGAAAAAGCGGCTTCCGAGATTCCGACATTGAATGGTATAAAATATACCTCCTATAATTCAATGGAAATGCAGGAATGTATAAATTATAATGATAAGATGTTCGATATTTTGCATGGTCATGATGAAACCCTGTTGACCGGGTTGGTTCTGGGAGCAACTGGCGGGATCGGAACTTCTTATAATGTATCTGCTCCGTTATTCAATCAGTTACTTCAGGCATTCAATAAAGGAGAGCTTCAAAAAGCAGTGGATATACAGGCGGATGCAAATAAGTTGATCCGTATTATGGTTAAGTATGTCAATGCTGTTGTAGGTATTAAAGCAATCCTTTCTGTGATGGGGATCGATTGCGGACCTTGCCGTTTACCTTTACAAAATCTCTCTGCTTCGGAAATTAAATCTTTGGAAAATGATTTGAAAACAATCAATTGGCTTTAATGGAGTAATACTAACAAAGAAATTCATAAGATGAAAAAATCTGCTAAAATAATTGTGTTTGTTCTTTTGTCAATCATTCTTTTCGGAGTGAACGCACAGAAGATTCAGGCAGATGTCGTTGATAAAGCCTCTGAATATCTTTTGAAACAAACAGGGGACAGTTCTTTCTGGAATAAGATTCATGCTTTGGAATTCCTTTGTCAGGTTGGCTATAAGCCGCAGGTACAAACTATTTTAAAGAAAGATTTCGAGTATGTCTCTTCTATTCCGGAAAAAAGAATCGGATATTTCAGATGTTGGGCCAATGCTGCGTCGGATGAGAAGGAAAAGGCATCTTATGTCGATAAAATATTGGAGATATACCTCAATCCGGATAGTCCGGATAAGATACATGCAGCGGAAAGTCTGGCAAAATTACGAGTTTCTTTGAAAGAATATCCGACTGTTGTAATAGAAGATGATCCGATCGGTAACGGGTTGTTGCAGGCTTATCTTAAGTGGGGATGTGTTTACAATTCAACATCTTCTATACCGTTAGATTATACGTTGTTGTTTTCAGTTCTTGATTCCGGTAATGAGACGGACCGTAAGGTCATGGCTTACGGTTTAAGTTATATGGGGGTTTTTGATACAATTCACTGGAAAGAAATTGTATCATTGGCTTTGGCAGAACCATTGAGTTCTCCTTGTGGGGCCTTTTTATTACATGGTGCTGTTACGACTTGTCCCGATAAGAACACTTTCAGAGAAGAAATAGGACGGATCAGAATCAAATTGCGTGATCTGGCTGTTACGGGCAGAAAAACAGAACGATATGAGGCTTATGTGGCTTTGGGACAAATAGGTGACCGGGAGGATTGGTCATTCATTACGGATTCGTTTGAAGAAGAAGACGGGGATGACGGTCTGATCAGTGCGGAAGGGTGGAGGGATATACAATCTGCCCGGGCATACGCGATTTTAAAAATGAATGGCGTACAGAAAACTCTGGGATTTACCTGGTTGGATTGGTCGGTTGTCGTAATTTTTCTTTTGTTAATGTTAATGGTTGGATATTCCTCCTCCAAACAGAATAAGACGGCCAGTGATTATGTGCTGGGAGGAAGGTCCATGAATTCCATGATGATCGGGATATCCTTGTTTGCGACTTTGTTGAGTACATTGAGTTACCTGGCTTATCCGGGGGAGATGATCAAATATGGCCCGGTCGTTTTTACGGGACTTGCCGCTTTTCCTGTAGCTAACTGGATTGTAGGTAAATATCTGATACCTCGTTTTATGTCGATGAGGGTAACGAGTGCCTACGAGATTCTAGAGATAAAGTTAGGAAAAGGCACACGTAATCTGGCTACGGTCTTTTTTCTTTCTTTACGGTTCCTTTGGATGTCGACGATAGTATATGCGACAGTCGATTCTGCCCTTATTCCTATATTGGGGCTATCTCAGGAAATGGTTCCGGCTATCAGTATCATACTGGTGTTGATCACAGTTGTCTATACTACGATGGGAGGTTTGAAAGCTGTAGTTATGACGGATGTATTACAAACAACAGTGATGTTCGTCGGTGTTATACTGGCTATTGTGGTTATCGGGTGGAAGGTCGGTTCTGTCGACGCTTTTTTGAATCCGGCCCTGTATGCTCACTGGGAGTCCGTCGATTTTTCTATCGATGCAACGAAAAGAATGACTGTCGGGAATATCTTTATTATGACATTGGTTTGGCAGGTTTGTACGGCAGGGTCGGATCAGATGGCGATTCAACGGTATCTGGCGACTAAGGACGCCCGTACGGCAAGTCGCTCATATAAAATATCATTGGCAGCCTCGTGTGGTATCCAGTTATTACTGGCTGTGGTGGGATTGATGGTCGTGGCCTATTTTACTTATTTCCCGGGACAGATGGTAGAAGGTACTACCATATACCAGGATGCAGATACGCTGTTTCCCCGGTTTATTCTGATCGGGCTGCCGGCCGGTATTACCGGCCTGATCGCTGCTGCTATTATGGCCGCAGCTATGTCGAGTTTGTCTTCCGGTTTAAATTCTTCTTCCACTGTGATTCAGGAGGATATAATCAACCGGGTACGGAAGAAAAAGAGTGATCCTGTTTCTGATTTGAGAATGATAAAGACAATATCCGCTATTTTGGGTATTGTGATCTCCTGTTCCTGTTTCCTGATTTCTTATGTGACGGGAAACTTACTCGATGTTGTGATCAAAGTCGTCAATTTGGTAGTGGCTCCTTTGTTTGTCTTGTTTTTTATGGCCTTGTTTATCCCGTTTGCAACAAACAGAGGGACTGTGATTGCTGGATTGATCTCCCTGCTTACAGCCGTTTTGATTGCATTCTTTGAGATATTCAATATTAAAGTCCTGTGGATTATGCCAGCGGCTTTGATAGTCGGTATTGTTGTTGGTGTTATATGTAGTTATATTGAATCTAAGTTGTTAACTCTAAAAAAGTAATTATGAAACGTGTATCTCTGATTGTTTTTTGCCTGCTGATAGTCAGTATGGCATCGATTACCGCACAAAAGTATGAGGTGTCGGTAAAAAAAATATGGGATAATGGTTCTCACTGTGCATTTACTTCGCTGATCAAATATAAAGGAAAGTTTTATTGTTCTTTCAGGGAAGGTGAAACACATATTTTTGATAGAAATGGGAATGCAGAGGGGAAAGTCAGAATCTTGGTCTCTGAGGATGGAGAAGAATGGAAGTCGGTTGCGCTGATGTATAAGCCGGAGTATGATCTGCGTGATCCCAAATTGTCTGTCACACCGGACGGGCGTTTGATGGTTATCATAGGAGGATCGATCTATAAAGATAAAAAATTGATAGCCCGTATTCCGCAGGTATCTTTCAGTGCTGACGGGGTTTCTTTTACGGAACCGACTCCGATCCGTATCGAAGAGAGAGCTAAAAATGGAAATGACTGGCTCTGGCGGGTGACCTGGGATGGTGCTGTCGGTTATGGTGTGAACTATTCGTTGGAAGGTGAAAATGAAGCCCGGATCACTTTGCTGAAAACAGCCGATGGCATCGATTATCAATGGGTGGCAGATCTGGATGTTCCTGACTTTCCGAATGAAACGACTGTCCGTATTCTGCCGGATAAGAAAATGTTGATGATGGTGAGGAGGGAAAAAGGTGATCGTTACGGATATTGGGGTGTTAGCCTGCCTCCTTATAAAGAATGGAGCTGGAAAAAAATGGAGATGCCTTTGGGCGGACCGGATTTTATCTCTCTAGGGAAAGGAGTTTTAGTAGCAGGTTCACGTTCCTATTATGTCCCGTCGCATCATAAAACCGTTTTATTTACGGGTAACGAGGAGGGGAATCTTCAGGAATCTTATGTATTGCCTTCCGGTGGAGATACGAGTTATCCCGGATTCTTGGTAGATGGAGATCAGTTGTGGGTTAGCTATTATTCTTCACATGAAACAGCAAATTCAGCTGTTTATTTTGCAAAGTTACCTTTGTCATTGTTTCTGAAAAAATAGAAATCGAGTTGTGTTCTAACGAATGACTGCTCCCGACGGTATATATTCGCGCGCTGATTACCAGGGGGAGGTTATTTGTATTCTACTTAAAATTTAACTGTATTTTTTGTTTAACCTAGTTTTTGTGTGATACTTATAAAAGAATAATCTTGCTTTAAACAGAGGGTTATGTCTATATGTGCGTTTGGTCACAGACTGAGCGTAGCCCTCTTTTTATCTCAGATCGGACGTTTTTTATAAGTCTGTCCATTATCAAAAGCATCAATCATGAATTAAAGAAAGACCATGAGAAAGAATTTGTTAAAACTGTATTTGTTCCTGACGTTTCTTTTATTATGTGTAAGTCCGTTCCGGCTTGTGGCTCAGGAAAATCAGATAAAAGGTATAGTCTCAGAAGTAAGAGGAGAACCATTGGTCGGTGTGAACGTTGTTGTGAAGGGAACGACCAGAGGTACTGTCACTGATTTGAACGGTGAGTATTTTCTTGAGGCTAAGAAGGGTGAAACGCTGGTATTTTCATTTATAGGTTATGATTCAAAGGAAATTGTAGTAGGAAATCTGTCTACTATCCATGTGAGTCTCGATGAAAGTGCTTTGGCATTGCAAGAAGTGGTAGCCATAGGTTACGGTAAACTGAAGAGCAGCCAGGTGACGAGTTCCATTACAAAAGTCAGCTCGGAGGATCTGGAAGATCGCCCGGTGACTCGTGTCGATCAGGCAATACAAGGAAAGATCGCAGGTGTATATGTTCAGGAGACATCCGGTGCTCCGGGTAAGTCGCTTAATGTGAAAGTCCGTGGTACGGGGTCCATCAATTACGGAGCTTCACCTTTATATGTGGTGGATGGTTTTCCGATATCAGGCGATCTGAACAGTATCAGTCCTTCGGATATAGAATCCATAGAAGTACTGAAAGATGCGGCATCGGCAGCTATTTATGGTTCACGTGGTGCTAACGGAGTTGTTTTGATCACGACAAAAAGCGGACGTAAAGGAAAACCGGTAATCGATTTGAATGTGTCCTACGGGATTCAGAAACGATTTAGTAAAGTAGATGTCATGAACCGGGATGAATATATAGAATATGCCATTGAAGAAAGGACAAACAGCTATATTTATAACGGAGGAGATCTTTCTGTGCCTGAAAGTGACAGAGATAATTATAAATATGCCATCGACCCGTTATGGCGTACGAATCCCACCTCTTTTCCGGATCATAACTGGCAGGAGTTGATCAGCAGGACGGCTCCGGTTCAGAATTACTCTGTTTCTGTTTCCGGTGCGGGAGAGAAAAGCAAGTATTTCATATCTGCTAATTATTTGGACCAGGACGGTATAATAATCAATTCGGATTATAAAAGGTTGTCGTTCCGCTCAAACGTGGAAGTGGATGCCAATAAATACCTGACACTCGGTTTGAATTTGCAGACAAGTTATTCGGAAAGAAATGATCCGGATACGGATAGTTCACAAGGACCTATTTCCCGTTCCATCCTGGTTGCGCCGATCGTTGGATTGGATCAGCAGACTGTAAAGGGAGGGAACTATTATTATCATGCTCATTTTTTCCTGAATCCTATAGCCCTGGCAAAAGAAGTTGAAAACCAGTCCAGAGGAAATAATTATCTGGCGAACTTATATGCCAATGTAAATATCCTGGATAACCTGGTCTTTAAATCTTCTTTCGGTGCCAACATAACGACTTATAATGATAAGTATTACAAGACCATGAACGTAAATAGGGGAAATCCGAGTTACGGTTCTGTTTCCAATAGCTTGCGAAGAAATCTGTTGACGGAAAATACATTGAACTATGATCTGGAGAAGAAGGATTGGTCGTTGAATTTACTGGCAGGTTTTACTTATCAGAATGAATATTTTGAAAACTCGAGTTTCCAGAAGAGTGATTTTCCGGATGATGATATTAAAACACCGAATGCCGCGACAAAGATTGACAGTGCAACAGGAAGTGCAACCGAATGGAGCCTGATCTCTTATCTGGCGAGAGCGAATTTAGCCTATATGAACCGCTATATTTTAACAGCTAGTATCCGCCAGGACGGTAGTTCGCGGTTTGGTAAGAATAACCATTGGGGGACATTTCCTTCCGTTTCTGCCGGTTGGCTGATCTCTGAAGAGGAGTTTATCAAAGACGCCCTGCCTGCTGTCAGCAATATGAAATTGCGTGCGAGCTATGGGGTTGTGGGTAACAATAATATCGGTGATTATTCATCCATTGGACTGATGAGCAATACGAACTATATCTTTAACGGCAATAAGGTTGGTGGCTATAGCCCCAGTAGTTTCAGTAATCCTGATCTTGGTTGGGAAAAGACACAAACGACCGATATCGGCATAGACCTGGGATTTGTGAAAAACCGTATCAATTTAAGTTTGGATTATTATATTGCTAATACGAAGGATCTGCTTTTGAATGTACCGATCCCTCAGATTACAGGATTTGGAACAGCCTTGCAGAATATCGGAAAGATACAAAACCGGGGTTTTGAAGTAGAGCTGATGACTAAAAATATAGTAGGTGCCTTTAACTGGAGTACTAATTTCAATCTTTCTTATAACCATAATGAAGTAAAGCAACTGGGACCTGACGGTAGTCCTATTATCGGTTATCAGGAAGGTTTCCCGATCACAAAAACAGAGATAGGCGAGTCGATCGGATACTATTATCTGTTTAAGACGGACGGTGTTTTCAAAGATGAGGAAGATTGTAGGGTAAACAAGAATATGTCTTATGCAAATAAGAACCCTCAGCCGGGAGATATCAAGTATAAAGATATGAATGGTGACGGTGTGATCGATGAGCAGGATAAAACCAATTGCGGCAATAACGTTCCTAAGGTTACGTGGGGATTGACCAATAATTTTTCCTATAAAGGTATCGAACTATCTATTTTCATGGATGGCGTTTCTAAATGTAATCTGATCAACCTGGGGAAGAAAGAGACGACACAGTCCCGCGGTAATGTAAGAGGATACTGGAGAGATCGTTGGCGTTCGCCCGAACAGCCGGGTAACGGGAGAGTGCCGCGTGCCTGTACAACGGATAATTTGACAACTCCGTCCGACTGGTGGCTGGAAGATGCTTCTTTTTGGAGAATACGAAATATCAATATTGCTTATAATTTTCCGCAAAGTTTAATAAGTAAAATCTCATTTATCAGCAACTGCCGGATTTATTTCAGTATGGATAATGTCTATATGCATGATCATTATAACCACATGGCACAAAATGCTCCGTTCAGTAACAGTAATTTAACTCCGGGTGTGGATTATGATTCAGGATATCCGCTTGCCCGTACGTATCAGTTTGGAATAAATGTCAAATTTTAAATGCAGGAGATTATGAAAAAGAGTTTGCTATATATACTAAGTTCATTGTTATTGGTGGTAACCGGAGGATGTTCGGATGACTTGAATTTGTCTCCAATCTCAAATAAGAATATCGAAGGATTTTATAAGACACAAAGTCAGTTCGAACAGGCGATCATCGGGTGTTATCATGGTTTACGGAATGCTAATCTGAAAAGTAATTTTTCTTATCAGTTGACTGAATGCCGCAGTGATAATGCCTGGCAGCAGGTGGATTATGATGACGGTATGATTTCCCGATTCACGGAGAATGCTGCGACTCCAGTACTCAATACAGCTTGGGCTGATTTGTATAATACGGTTATGCGTTGTAATTATATTCTTACCCGTATCGAAGATGCTACTTTTGAAGACGAAGGTGTAAGGAAACAGATAGAAGGAGAAGCCCGTTTTGTCAGGGCTTTGATCTACTTTGATTTGGTGCGTTATTTCAGAGGCGTTCCTATTGTTGATAAACCATTGACAATTAGTGAGGCCTATTCTGTGACACGGGCAACGGAAGAGGAAGTGTATGATTTTATTATCAGTGATCTGAAAGCGGCTATCGTTTTGTTACCGGATGTGAAGCCAAAAGAACTGCCTAACAGGGCGACCATTTTGGCAGCCAAAGGTTTTTTAGGTAAAGTCTATGTGTTCCAGTCTGGTTATCCGCTGAATAAAAACAATTGGGAGTCGGCAAAGAGCGAGCTGGAGGCTGTTGTCAATGGTATAGGTCAGGCCGGATTCTTTTCTAAATATGAGGATATTTTTTTGTATGAGAATGAAAACAAAGATCAAGCAGTGTTCTCTTTAGGTTGCCAGACGAATGCTCAGGGAGAAGGGAATCCTTATCCGAGTCGTAATGCGCCTAATGGTATCAAGCCGGGAGATACGGAACTGACCGTGCCGTTTGGAGGAAGCCCATGGCAACTTTTCTTTGATGATGAGATTTTGGACGATATATTTTCTGAGGAAGGGGATGAGCGGAGAGTTTATTCTATACAGACGGAATGGGAGGAAAAGTCGGGTAGCATCATTACTAATAAGCCGTTTGTAAGAAAGTATCAAAACGGACCGATCAGTGCGGCGAGTGATTGGGATATCGACTGGATCATGCTGCGTTATACGGATGTTTACATGTTGTATGCAGAGGCCCTTTACCATACGAATAATCAGGCCGAAGCGTTGGATATAATAAATAAAGTTCGTATTCGGGCTGGTTTGACGACATTGACCTCTGTTGCTATATCTTCGGTAGATAGTTTTACGGATGTGTTGCTGAAAGAACGACGGCGTGAGTTCTGTTTTGAAAATCAGCGGTGGGGAGATCTGGTCAGGACAGACAGGGCTTTTGATGTGATGAAAAAGTTTTTGTCCCGTTATGGTATAGCTGATAATCTAAAAAGTAAGGAACAGTATTTCTATCCTATACCGGAAAGGGAAACCAATGTTTCCGGTATCAAGTAATAGCCTGAAATAAAAAACACCCGAAAAACATTCCATTATCAATGGTGAGTTTTCCGGGTGTTCTATTTAATTGTTATTACTTATGCAATCGTAATTTCCGGGTCCAGGTAAACGTCCTGAATGGTGTGAAGCAGTTCGACGCCATCTTTCATGGAACGCTGGAATGCTTTACGTCCGCTAATCAGGCCCATACCGCCGGCACGTTTGTTGATGACGGCAGTGATGACGGCTTCTTTCAGGTCAGAGGCACCGTGTGATTCTCCTCCGGAGTTTATTAGGCCGACACGGCCCATATAACCGTTGGCTACCTGGTAACGGCAAAGGTCGATCGGGTGCTCGGTCGTCAGTTCGGTGTACATCTTTTTATCTACTTTGCCGAAGTTGATGGCTGTGAAGCCACCATTGTTGGATGGCAGTTTTTGTTTAACGATATCTGCTTTGATTGTTACACCCAGATGGTTGGCCTGACCGGTTAGGTCGGCTGCTGCATGATAGTCTACGCCATCTTTCTTGAAATCATTGTTCCTCAGATAACACCAGAGGACGGTCGCCATACCTAGTTCGTGTGCATACTCGAATGCATCCGCAATCTCGACCAGTTGCTCACGGCTTTCCGCAGAACCGAAATAGATGGTGGCACCGACTGCTGCGGCTCCCATGTTCCAGGCTTCCTTGACTGTACCAAACATCACCTGATTGTAGCTGTTCGGATAAGTAAGTAATTCATTATGATTGAGCTTTACAAGGAACGGTATTTTATGTGCATATTTGCGTGCTACAACTCCCAGGTTTCCGAATGTGGAAGCGACAGCGTTGCAACCGCCTTCGATTGCCAGTTTCACGATGTTTTCCGGATCGAAATAAATGGGATTCGGGGCGAATGATGCTCCGGCCGTATGTTCTATGTCCTGGTCGACCGGGAGAATAGACAGATAACCGGTGTTAGCCAGCCGTCCGCTTCCCAACATTCGTTGTAAATTATTTAATGTCTGAATATTTCTGTCCGTATTAATCCAGATATCATCGACTGTTGAAGGAGATGGTATGTGAATCAGTGATTTGTCAATCGTTTTACAGGTGTGACCCAGTAAATATTCTGCTTTGTCGCCTAAGAGACTTGTAATCTTTAATGTATCCATAATATATGTAAGTTTTATAATCTAACACTTGCCGCTTTGAATAAGTTCCATAGTTTTTATCAATTAACAGATAGAATATTTCTATCAGCTTATCTCTTGCTCTTTAGATTTGTTTGGTTAATTTTGTCACAGCGAATAACAAAAGATTATATACTAATAGTTTTACAACCAATAAAATTTTACGAAGATGAAAAAGAAATGGATCTGCACAGTATGTGGTTATGTTCATGAAGGTGACGAAGCTCCTGAATTCTGTCCGCAATGTAAACAACCGAAAAGCAAGTTCAAAGAACTGGTAGAAACAACAGGCGCTCTGCAGTTTGTAGACGAACACGTATTAGGTGTTGCAAAAGGTGTTGACCCTGTTATTCTTGAGGGGTTGAACGCTCACTTTATGGGTGAATGTACTGAGGTAGGTATGTATCTGGCAATGAGTCGCCAGGCAGACCGCGAAGGTTATCCTGAAGTAGCAGAAGCATTCAAACGTTATGCATGGGAAGAAGCAGAACATGCAGCTAAGTTTGCAGAGCTGTTGGGTGATGTTGTTTGGGACACAAAGACTAACCTGAAAAAACGTATGGAAGCAGAAGCCGGTGCCTGCGAAGATAAAAAACGTATCGCAACATTGGCAAAACAGCAGAATCTGGATGCTATCCACGATACAGTACACGAAATGTGTAAAGACGAAGCCCGCCATGGTAAAGGTTTCGAAGGGTTATATAACCGTTATTTCAAATAATAACGTTCAATTCGTTAACACGATAGGATTGGGAGTGCCGAGAGGTTACTCCCTTTTTTTTTTAGCACTATAGTGCTGTGTTATATGATACTATAGTGCTATGGATATTAGCATTATAGTGTTGCTTGGACTGACATAGTAGTGCTGTGTGCAGAAAAAAAGGACCTTTGGAGGATAACGGTATCAAATTTTTTATACATTTGTCGCGTCAACGACCAGGAAAGCTGCCAGAGTGGTCGAATGGGCCGCACTCGAAATGCGGTGAACGGGTAACTGTTCCGGGGGTTCGAATCCCTCGCTTTCCGCTGAAAAGAGAAACAGTTGTCGGTTATAAACTGGCAACTGTTTCTTTTTTTCAAATATGTAAAGATTATCGGATTGATATTAGCTTCATGGTCCAATCAGCTAAATATAATGGTATATTAATCAGATTATCATCTACTTTCAGATTGTTCAGTGAATATCGGATTTTATATGTCGGATGATAATTCATATCATATACAGATAGGCTTTTTCCTCCTAAACGAGTGTCTGATTTCACTTCAATGGGAATAATCTCTATACCTGATTGGATAACAAAATCAACCTCTGCTTTTCCTAATGATGTCCAATACCGGGGAAGGATTTCAAGTTGGCATACCAATGATTGTAGGACATAGTTTTCTGCCAATGCTCCTTTAAATTCAGTGTATGCCGTATTGCCAGCTAAGATAGCTTCAGGAGGAAGTCCTGCCAATTCGCGTAGTAAGCCGATATCGGAAAGATAGATTTTGAAGGCTGAAAGGTCATCGTAGCTTTTTAATGGCAGATAGGGTTTGGAGCTGCAAAAGATTCTGTAGATTAGTCCTGCATTTTCTAACCAAAGTAGGGCATCTTCATAGTCTCGTGCCCTGGCTCCCGGTTTTACCATTTTGTAAATAAATTTACGATTTTCTTTTGCTAGTTGACTGGGTATGGAATTCCATATACTTATGATACGAGGAATATCTTTATTCTCAGCATGTTTAGAGAAATCAAATGTGTAGGCATCTAAAATAAATCTCTGCACACGTTTTACTTCGTCCATGCCTTTATTTTCCATAAAGGCTTTTACGGCTGCAGGCATTCCACCTATGACAAGATATTGGCGGTAGAATTCAGTTAGTTTATCTGAAACAATTTGGGGAAGAGGCTCCACAACAGATAACTCTTCAATATATTGATATATTTTTTCATCGCTTACTTTTAAAAATTCTTTAAATGTTAAAGGGTATAGGTTCATGAATTCTACTTTCCCGACAGGGAATGAATCTCCTTTCGATAAGGTTACTCCCAATAATGAACCGGCAGCCACTACAGCATATTCAGGAGCATCCTCACAGAAGTATTTTAAGGAATTCAATGCTTTGTTGCATTCTTGAATTTCATCAAAGATTATTAGTGTTTTATGAGGCAAAATAGGACTATCAGTATGCAATTTTAACTGTGAAATTATTCGTTCGGGGACTTTTGTGTTTTCGAAGATTTCATTTAAAGATTCATCCTTATCGAAATTGAAGCTGGCTACATATTCGAATTCTGTATGACCAAAATGCTCTAATATCCATGTTTTTCCAGTTTGTCTGGCCCCCTTTAAAATTAGAGGCTTTCTATCTGGTCTACTTTTCCAATCTTTTAAATCTTCAATGATGCTACGATATAATTCCATGATAAAATCAATTTTATGTTCCTGAAAATGGCAAAAATGCACAAAAGACGTTCCTGTTTTTGGCAAATGTACTAAATAATAGGGAATAATATTGTTGTAAGTTGCTGTTTTTTCGAGGATATTTTGTTAATATAAAAACGGACAGGCATCCATAGATAAAGCGATGCTTGTCCGTTTTTGTTTCGATGCCTACTCATTTCAGGCAGGTTGTTGTCCTATTTTTTCAAACTTTCCAGTAATGCATCTACAGCTCCGGGGATTGTTGTTTCGCTTTTCAGCAATTGGATAAATTTGCTGCCGATGATGGCGCCCGAGGAATTGGAGGAGGCGGCATCGAAGGTGGCTTTGTTGGAGATTCCGAAACCTACCAGACGAGGATTTTGCAGGTTCATTCCGTTGATACGGCGGAAATAGGCCTGTTTCTGATCGTCGAAACTCTGCTGTGCACCTGTTGTTGCGGCACTCGATACCATATAGATGAAGCCGGAAGTGTGTTCGTCAATCAGGCGGATACGGTCTTCGGAAGTTTCAGGGGTGATGAGCATAATCATTTTCAGGTCGTAGCGGTCGGCTATCTCTTTGTAGTCGGACATGTAGTCGGCGAAAGGGAGGTCGGGGATAATCATGCCGTCGATACCTACTTCCACACATTTTTTACAGAAGTCTTCGAAGCCGAACTGCATAATCGGATTGAGGTAGCCCATCAGGATTAAAGGCATTTGTACCTCTTTCCGTATGTCTTTCAACTGTTCGAACAGGAGGTGGAGCGACATGCCGTTTCGCAATGCCTGTGTAGCGGCTTCCTGGATGACGGGACCGTCTGCCATCGGGTCGGAGAAAGGGATGCCTATTTCGACCATGTTAATACCTTTTGCTTCCAGTTCTTTCAGAACGGTTACCGTATCATTTAGCTGTGGATAACCCGCTGTAAAGTAAACGGACAGGATGCCGTTCTTTTTTGTTTCGAATAAGTTTGTAATACGATTCATATGTCAGTCTTTTTATTTTTAATCTTGTCAATAAATGTTTTCAGTTTCTCTGCGTCTTTTATGCCCGGACTGGTTTCGAAGCCACTGTTGAGATCGATACCGGCCAGTTTCGGGTGGCTGAAGTTCCGGAGGGCTTCTGCGCTGTCGGGGTTGATACCACCGCTGAGCAGGAAAGGCGTTTGCCCTTTGTAGGCGGAGAGTACCGACCAGTCGAACTGTTTGCCTGAACCGCCATAGCTGTTGCATTTGGTGTCGAAAAGAAAATAATCGGCACGGCCTTCGTAATCGGTGACCGGTTTTAAATCTTCTTCGGTGGCGATGGAGAATGCCTTTATGATTGCATATCCTCGTTTATGGAGGGTATAGCAGATGTCCGGCGATTCGTTTCCATGCAATTGCAGGTAATCGAGCCGGTAATGGGCGGCTGTTTCCATCATTTCTTCCGGCGTGGCGTTGACGAAGACGCCGACTCTCTTTAATTGAAAATTGAAAATTGAAAATTGAGAATTATTAAGAGAGGAGCTCTTTCTTTCATTTTCAATTTTCAATTTTCCATTGTCAATTGAGCGAGCGGAGCGAGCGTAAAAGATGAATCCCATCCAGTCGATTCCCGTCTCTGCTACCTGCCGGATATTTTCCGGTTCCCGCATGCCGCAAACCTTGATTAGCATGGCAAATCTCCTATGAAAGCGGACAAAGTATCGCCCGGTTCTTCTGTTTTCATGAATGTCTCACCAATCAGAAAACCGCGGAAGCCAGCCTGACGAAGGCGGCTTACTGTGGCTGTATCTGATATTCCGCTTTCCGAAACCAGGAGGGGAGCGAGGTCTTTTTCTTTGCTGACTTCCTGCATGATCTCTGCCAGACGGAACGAATTTTCCACGTCGGTATGGAATGTCCCGAGGTTGCGGTTGTTAACACCGAGCATGTCGATATGCGGGTTGAGATGCCCCAATTCTGATTCGCTGTGGATTTCCAGCAATGTTTCCAGTTGGAGGGTATGTGCCAGCTCTGCCAGTGACAGGCATTGGTCGGGGGTGAGGCAGGCGGCGATTAGTAGAATAGCGTCGGCTCCCATGACCCGGGCCTGGTATACCTGGTATTCGTCGATGATAAAATCTTTCCGTAACAGGGGAATCTCAGCCAGCTTGCGTGCCTGGCAGAGGTCACCCAACGAACCGCCGAAAAACTGCGGGTCGGTCAGGACCGAGCAGGCAGAAGCTCCGGCTTGCTGATAGGCCGGGATGATGTTCGGGATGGCGGCATCCGGATGCAACCAGCCTTTCGATGGGCTTTTGCGTTTAAACTCGGCGATGATACCCGAAGAAGATGCAGCCAGCGAGGCACGCATCGAATAGGTGGTACGTTCCAGCCGTTCGCCACCCAATGCCAGTAGCGTACGGAGTTGTACGGCTTGTTTCTGCCGGTCTACTTCGATGCGTTTGTTGGCTATAATGTCTTGCAATATATCTTTCATAAATCAATTATTCAGCGAAATAAACTTTTTCAGCGTAGCCAGTGCATTGCCGCTTTCCAGTGATTCGCGGGCTTCGGCGATACAGGTTTCTATCTTCTTTTCCGGGCAGATGACCTGGATAGCAAAGGCAGAGTTGGCAATTACGCAGTTCTTTTGTGCCGGGGTTGCCGTATTGGTCATTACGTTATTGAAGATGCGGGCGGCATCTTCGACAGTCTGGCCGCCGTCGAGGTCATCCTCTGTGCAACGGGCAAAACCAAGCATTTCCGGGGTATATAGTTTCTCTTTTTCCGGCATTGCTACCTTGAAGTCGGAGGTCAGTGATATTTCATCGTACCCGTCCAGGCTGTGGACAACGGCAAAACGCGTCCCGCTTTCCTGGTATGTGTAGCTGTATAACCGCAGCAAAGGTAAATTATATACGCCCAATAACTGGTAAGCCGGCATAACGGGATTCACCAGCGGGCCGAGCATATTGAAGAAACTGCGTACTCCCAGACTTTTACGTACCGGGGCTACCGCTTTTAGGGCCGGATTGAACAATGGGGCATGCAGGTATGCGATATGACAGGTGTCCATGCTTTGGCGTAGTTTGTCGATATCGTTGGTAAACTTGACGCCATGTTGTTCCATCACATTGCTGGCACCGCTGACGGAGGTTGCGCCGTAGTTACCGTGTTTCACCACATTGTAACCGGCTCCGGCAACGACAAAACAGGAAGCGGTACTGATATTGAATGTGTTTTTTCCGTCGCCCCCTGTGCCGACGATGTCGATTGGCTTGTAATCCGACAGGTCGACCGGTACGCGCATTTCGAGCAGGGCTTCGCGGAAACCGGATAGCTCTTCTACGGAAATGTTGCGCATCAGGTAGACGGTGATGAGGCTGGCTATCTGGGAATCATTGTATTGGCCGGCAGCCATATTCTGAAGTATCTGGCGGGCTTCCTCCCGTCCGAGGTACTGGTGTTCGAATAATCTGTATAATGTATCTTTCATAATTCTTCTTTCTTATGTTTATTTGTCTGTCTATAGGTGGTAACAGTTTCATCCGGAAGAAACTTTTGTTTCCTATAAGAGAAATAGTTGTTTCGTCAATAGGAAATATCTGTTTCACTTAAGGGAAACGGGTGAAACTTATTAGTCCTCGTTATCCTTTCAGCCAGTTTTCAATAATAATCTTGCCTTTCGGGGTCAGCACCGATTCCGGATGGAATTGGATACCCCGGACATCGTACGTACGGTGACGTAATGCCATGATTTGTTTTTCTTCCATATCTTCCGCTGTTATTTCCAGGCAATCGGGGAAGTTTTCGCGGGAGACTGCCCAGGAGTGGTAACGTCCGGCACGGAATCCGGCTTCGAGTCCGGCAAATAACGGTTCTTTAGCTGTCACCCGGATATCGGAACAAACGCCGTGATGAACGTCCGTCAGGTTAATCAGGGTTGCTCCGAAGGCTTCTCCAATCGCTTGTTCTCCGAGGCATACTCCCAAAATACTTTTTGTCGGGGCATATTGGCGGATTAAAGGAAGCAGGATGCCTGCTTCTTCCGGAATACCGGGACCCGGCGAAAGAAGGATTTTATCAAAGCGGTCTACTTCTTCCAAGGATATTTTGTCATTGCGGTGAACTTCCACCTCCGCACCCAGTTCCTTCAAAATATGTAATAAATTATAGGTGAAGGAATCATAATTGTCGAATAATAATATCTTGCTCATAATTTTCAATTTTTAATTCTTCAACTTCTCTGCCAGGTCGATTGCCTTTTTCAAGGCTCCCAGCTTGTTGTTTACTTCCTGAAGTTCGCGTTCGTCGTTGCTTTTCGCTACTATACCGGCACCGGCCTGGTAATACAGTACGTTGCCTCGGCTGACGAAGGTACGGATGGTGATTGCCTGGTTCAGGTCACCGTCCAGGCCGATAAATCCGATGCAGCCGCCATAGGCTCCGCGGTTATGTTTTTCGAGGTCGGTGATAAGCTGCATGGCACGTACTTTCGGGGCGCCGCTGAGGGTTCCTGCCGGGAAGGTGTCGATGTATGTTTTTACCGGGTTGCTGTCGTTGTTCACTTCGCCGCTTACACGGGAAACCAGGTGGATGACGTGACTGTAATATTGTACCTCCTTGTAGAAATCGACCTGTACGTTGTGTGCGTTACGGCTTAGGTCGTTGCGGGCAAGGTCTACCAGCATGACATGTTCGGCATTCTCTTTCGGGTCGGCGAGGAGGGCTTCTGTACGCTGTTTGTCGAGAGCCACGTTACCTGTGCGGAAAGCGGTTCCGGCAATCGGGTCAATGCTTGCATGGCCTTCTGTCACTTTGCAGTGCGTTTCGGGAGAAGAACCGAAGATGCGGAAGCCGCCGAAGTCAAAATAGAAAAGGTAGGGGGAAGGATTGATACTTCTCAGGGCACGGTAGACTTTAAAGTCGTCGCCTTTGAACGGTTGTTCGAAACGGCGGCTTAAAACGATTTGGAAAACATCACCGCGCAGGCAGTGTTTGATACCTTCGCGAACCATAGCCTTGTATTCTTCGCCGGTGATGGGAGAGGTCTCCGGCCCGGTAGTCTGGAAGTTATAGGAAGCATAGTTGCGGTTTTCAATCAGTGTTTCGATCTCTTGCAAGTTGCTTTTTTCACCGTCCTGCAATAATTCGACCAATGTCAGTTCATTTTTGAAATGGTTGAAGACGAGGATATACTTATATAATATGTATAGCATGTCGGGAGCATCGTTCTCTTCGTGGTGGGCTTCCATGACCGGAATGTTTTCGAAGTAACGGACAGCATCGAAGGCTGTGTATCCGAACAAGCCGCAGATTTTCTTGTCTGCCCCTTCGATGCTGTAACGGCTCAGAAACGCGTTCATGGCATCTGCTACGTTATAGCTTTCGCTGAGGGGAGTCACTTCGCGGTTGCCGTCGGGAAAGGTTGCCGTACATTCGCCGTTGTTGATGCCGATACTTGCCAGCGGGCAGAGGGCGATGAAGGAAAGGCTGTTTTCGTTTCCGTGGAAGTCCGAACTTTCCAGCAGGGCTGATTCCGGATAGATATCCCGTACTTTCAGGTAGATGCTGACGGGAGTGTGAAGGTCGCCCAGGACCTGTTTGCTTATCGTTTTGAAATGATAGTGCATGATAATTGAAAATTAAAGATTGAAAATTGAAAATTAAAGATTGGATCGCGTAGCCAATTTTCAATTTTCAATTTGTAATTTATAATTAATATAGGTATCCATATCTTTATCTCCGCGTCCCGAAACGGTCAGTACGACTACGTCTTCCGGCTTGAAATCCACTTTGCTGAGTGCTCCCAGCGCATGAGCGCTTTCCAGTGCCGGGATGATTCCTTCCAGGCGGGTCAGTTCGAAAGCGGCTTCCAGTGCTTCGTCGTCATCGACAGCCAGGATAGAGGCGCGGTGGCTGACGGAAAGATTGGCGTGAATCGGGCCGATTCCCGGATAGTCCAGTCCGGCAGAGATAGAGTAGGGCTCTTCGATTTGTCCGTCTTCGCTCTGCATGACCAGGGTACGGGCTCCGTGTATGATTCCTTTCTTTCCCAGCTGGATGGTGGCGGCGCTCATACCTGAACAGATTCCTTTTCCTCCGGCTTCTGCCAGTACGAGTTTCACCCGCTGGTCGTCGATAAAGTGATAGATTGTACCGGCGGCATTGCTTCCGCCTCCCACGCAGGCAATCAGGTAATCCGGATGATCGCGCCCTTCTTTTTCCTGTAACTGTTTCTTTATCTCTTCACTGATAACGGATTGCAGGCGTGCTACCATGTCGGGATAAGGGTGAGGACCGACTGTGGAACCGATGATGTAATACGTATCGGAAGGGTGACAACACCAGTCACGGATTGCTTCGTTTGTCGCATCTTTCAGGGTCATGTTGCCGGAAGTAACAGGGACGACGGTCGCGCCGAGCATCTCCATCTTCTGCACGTTGGCATGCTGGCGTTCCACGTCCGTCTTGCCCATGTAAACGATGCATTCCATGTTCATCAAGGCGCAAACGGTAGCTGTAGCAACACCGTGCTGTCCGGCACCTGTTTCGGCAATGATGCGGGTTTTACCCATGCGGCGTGCCAGCAGAATCTGTCCGATTGTGTTGTTGATTTTGTGGGCTCCCGTATGGTTGAGGTCTTCCCGTTTGAGATAAATCTTGCAACCATACTTTTCGCTTAATCGTTTTGCCTGGTAAAGGGGAGAGGGACGGCCTACATAGTCGCGCAGCAACTGGTTGAATTCCTGCTTGAAACTTTCACTTTCCAGTACTTCCAGATAGATGTTCTGTAAGTCTTCCACACACTGGTGAAGGATTTCGGGGATATAAGCGCCGCCGAACTCACCATAATAACCGTTTTTGTCAACTTGATACGTTTTCATCTTTTTGCTATATTATTTTAGTTGTATTCCGTTTGTTTGAAAAAGAAAAAAGGCCCGTCGCAAGTGCGACAGACCTTTCTATGATATCTTGACTAGTATATACACAGGACTGCGTTCCTTACGACCGTTGTAGGAGTAAAGAGCGCCACCACCAAAATGTATTTACTATAAATGTTCTCATGACTGTTTTTGTTATTACGGCAGCAAATATAGATATTCTCTGACAAACTGCAAATGATTTGCTAGTTTTTTTTGAAAAATATTCGTTGTATCACTAATCATAAAAACCTTATCTTTGCCGCATGAAACAGACAGATGAATTCCGGAGATTTGTAAAAGAACATGCAGGCGATGATTTGACACGTCTTCTGCTGAGTGCATCCCGTTATCCTTCAATCGATGTTCCTTTTGCTGCAGAACAGATTGCATCCCGGCGTCAGATTAGGGAAAAGCTGCCTCTGTGGTATGCAAACGACGACTTATTATTTCCTTCAAAGATTTCGGCAGAGCAATGTTCATCTGAACAGACGGCTTCCTACAAACAGCGTTTGGTGAAGGAAGATGAAACCCTGTGCGACCTGACCGGGGGGCTGGGAATTGACAGTTATTACTTCTCCCGGAAAGTCCGCCAAGTAACTTATATAGAACGTTTCCCTGCCTATTGTGAGGCTGCCCGTAATAATTTTTCAGCATTGGGTGTCGACAATATAACGGTTATGGAGGGGGATAGCACAATGTTAATATCCCAACTGCCCCGAACCGATGTTTTTTATATTGACCCGGCCCGCCGCGGCGAAGGGAATAAACGGGTTTTTGCTTTGCAGGATTGTGAGCCCGACCTGCCGGCCTTGTTGCCGGAACTCTTCCGCCATGCGCCGAAAGTGATTGCAAAGTTATCTCCTATGGCCGATATACGGTTGACACTGGAACTCTTGCCCGGAACTACGGAGGTCCATGTGTTATCGGTAAAGAACGAATGTAAGGAACTGCTTTTTATTGTGGAAAGGGATGCATCCATAACATCTCCGGCTATCCATTGTATTAATTATACTGCTAATGGGGAGGAAGAATCTTTTATTTTTACTTTGCAGGATGAGAGTCGGGAAGAATTACATCTGTCCGGTCAGATAAAAAACTATCTCTATGAACCCAATTCCTCACTGTTGAAAGCCGGTGCTTTTAAAAGTACCGCTACCCGTTTCGGACTTGAAAAGTTGCATACGAGTAGCCATCTTTATACCTCTGATACAGGAGTAGCTGTTTTTCCGGGCAGGAGTTTTGTCGTAGAAGAGGTATTTCCTTTTACCGGGAAACTCTGCAAAGGAATATCCGGACAAATACCCCGTGCAAATATCACTGTCCGTAATTTCCCTCTATCCGTAGAAGAATTGCGTAAACGCACAAAGATCATGGATGGTGGAGATGTATATCTTTTTGCTACTACTCAGGCCGACAATAGTAAAATTTTGGTAAAATGTAGAAAGTTTTAGTATCATCAGTATTTCAAATCCTTTGTTCTCCGGATTTTATCCCTATATTTGCGGCGATAAATCAAATACATGAAATGATACAAAAAGATTCTTACACTTCTGCGCAGTTGGCCGCGATGGTTGTACTGCGATTATTCATTGGCTGGCATTTTGCCTACGAAGGACTGGTGAAGATCCTGAATCCCAAATGGACATCGCTTCCTTACCTGCTCGATTCCAAAGGTTTTATGTCTGACTTTTTCGCCGGATTGGCTAGTGATCCGGCCATGATGAACATGGTTAATGCGCTGAACGAATGGGCGCTGTTGTTAATCGGTCTCGGACTGATTACCGGTGCTTTCAGCAAACTTTCTTCTATCGGGGCGATGATATTGCTTGCATTTTATTACCTTTCCCATCCTTCGTTTATCGGGGCACAATATATGATGCCGTTCGAAGGGTCTTATCTGTGGATAGACAAGAATCTGGTAGAGATGGCGGCTCTGGCTGTACTGCTGGTTTTTCCCACCTCTCATATTATCGGGCTGGACCGCTATCTGAAAAAAGCGATTCCCTTATTGTCTAAACTCAAATTAATGTAATATCATGGCAACAGAAAACAATAATAATACTCCGAAAGAAAATCAGGGGCCTCAGTCTGAAGGACGTCGTAATGCCCTGAAGGCGTTGGCTACCATTCCGGTATTGGGGGCACTGGGTTATGGTGTCTACAAGAAACAGACGTACGACAAAAAGTCGAAAAGTCTGGGTAGTGCCTTTAAGTTTGATAAAGAACATTATATGATTCCTGCCCAGCCGGACGGGAAAAAGATTCGTATCGGAATGATCGGTTTCGGTATCCGCGGCAAGCAGCTGATGCGTGCAGCCGGTTTTGCCGAACCTTCCTGGATCGACGGCCTGATTGAAGGGGCGAAGAACGATAGCAAGGACAAGCGTTATGAGCAGTTCCTGGAGCAGGATGACCTGAATATCGAAGTAACCGGCGTGTGCGATATCTTCGATGTGTATGGTGAAGCGGCTGTTTTGGCGGCATCCAATATTCATCGCGAAGGTTCGAACGGAAAGTTCGGGAAACGGCCGAAACGTTACAGAACATATAAAGAATTGCTGGCGGCCGATGACATCGACGCAGTTATTATCGCTACCCCCGACCATTGGCACAGTACGATGGCGATGGAAGCAGCAAAAGCAGGAAAGCATGTCTATGTGGAAAAACCGTTATCGTGGACAGTACCTGAGACTTATCAGGTGCGCCAGGTGGTTAAGGAAACCGGCATCGTATTCCAGTTGGGCCATCAGGGACGTCAGACTGACAGTTATATCCGTGCCAAGGAGATCATCGACAAAGGCCTGATCGGCAAAGTATCGCTGATCGAAGTATGTACCAACCGTAACGATCCGAACGGAGCGTGGGTATATCCGCTGATAGACGGCGCTTCTCCCGACACAATCGACTGGAAACAGTTCGAAGGACCGGAAGAACGCATCAAAGAATATACCGACTATATGACATCGAACAACCTGCAACGGTATATCGGTCCTGATCCCCGTGATAAATTCAGTCTGGAACGTTTCTTCCGCTGGCGTTGCTGGTGGGATTACAGTACCGGTTTGAGCGGTGACTTGCTGACACACGAGTATGATGCGATCAATCAGATATTCGGAGTGGGTATTCCTCATTCGGCAACTTCGTCGGGTGGTGTCTATTACTTCAAGGACGGACGTACGGTACCTGACGTCTTGCAGACTACTTTCGAGTTCCCCGATCGGGATATGACGATGTTGTACAGTGCTACATTGGCCAGCAACCGTCCGCGTGGAAAGGTCATTATGGGACATGACGCCCAGATGGAACTGTCCAATACAATTACGCTGAAGGCGGACCCGGCTTCCGAAATCTACAAAGAGAAGATCGACAAAGGAATCATCAAACCGAACGAACCGTTCTACACCTATGTGCCGGGACAAAATTCGGTGGATGCTATTACGTCGCCAACTGAATTATATTTTGCCCAGCGCGGTTTGCTTTACACCTATGTAAGCGGTAAACGTTACGACACGACTCACCTGCATATTCGTGAATGGCTGGAATGTATCCGTCAGAATAAACAGCCGAGCTGTAACATAGATGCCGCATTCCAGGAAGCTATGACTGCCCATATGGGAACACATGCTTATCTGGAAGGACGTACGATGTACTGGGATAAAGAGAAAGAAGAAATCGTAAAAGGATAATCGATACGGATTATATTATGGGGAGGGGGAATGAAAGTTCCCCCTTTTTTATGTAAATAGCATAATGATTAACTGCGCAGATATCACCCTGATAAACATGGATAGAGGATAGACCGTAGCATAGGCTACCGATGGTTCGTCACCTTCGACCGTTGTATTGGCATAGGTCAGGGCCATAGGGTTTGCCATACTGCCGCAGAGCATCCCAACATTGTGTGCATAGTCGAGCTTGAAGAACTGGGAAGCGATGAAACCGACAATCAGGACGGGGACAATTGTCAGCAGAAAACCTAGTCCGACCCATAAAGCCCCTTCCGCCCGGAATACGGTCTCAAAGAAATGGGCTCCCGAATCAATCCCAAGCCCGGCCAGATAGATGACGATACCTAATTGGCGCAACATCAGGTTGGCACTCATGGTCGTATAAGTAGTCAGATGGAAACGCGGACCGAAAGCACCCATCAGGATACCGACAATAATGGGACCGCCGGCAATACCCAGTTTGATAGGGGTGGTCATCCCCGGCAACATGATCGGCAGGGACCCCAGCAGAACCCCCAGTGAGATACCGATGAATACCGCCAGCAGGTTCGGATTATCCAGGCGTTTGATTTCGTCTCCCAGAATCCGGCCTACATTATTGACTGCATTTTTCTCGCCTACGATTGTCAACCGGTCGCCGATTTGCAGGTGTAGGGCCGAGTCGGCAACCAGGTCGATACCGGCACGGTTTACACGGGTGATATTGATGCCGTACAGGTTACGTAGCCGGAGCGAACCGAGCTTTACACCGTTCACCCGGTTGCGGGTAACGACGATGCGGCGGGAGATCAGTTGCGAGTCGATTGCATTCCAGTCGATGTCTTCTTTGTTCCAGTCAACGTTTTCCTGTTCTCCGAAAAGCACTTTGATGGTTTCGACATCTGATTTATGGGAAATAATCAGCAGATGGTCGTCTTCATGCAGTACGGTGTCGGAGGTGGGGATACTTACTTTTCCGTTACGCCACACGCGGGAAATCACAAAATGTTTCTCCGTCAGCTTCATGATATCCTTGATGCTTTTATCGTAGATGGCAGGGTTGCTGATATGGAATTCGGTAATATTGGGTTTCGTGTTATGTTTTTCTTTGTCATCCGCCAGGTTCTTGTCTCCGAACACTTTTTTCAGCAGGATAATAGCCAGGATAACCCCTACGACTCCCAAAGGATAGGCTACGGCACAAGCCAGTGCCATATCGGTTACTTCCTTATAATCGGCCGGTTCTACCTGTAATAAAGCCTGTTGTGCGGCACCCAGAGCCGGTGTGTTGGTGACGGCTCCGCAAAGCAGGCCGACCATATTTGGCAACGAAACATCGGTCGTCCAATGGAAAACAAGAGTCATGAGCAATCCCAGCAGGATGACGCCCAACCCCATCATGTTCATAGCTACCCCACCTTTTTTTAAAGAGGAGAAGAAACCCGGACCGACCTGTAACCCTAAAGAGTAGACAAACAGAATCAGGCCGAAGCTCTGTGCGAAGTTCAGCATGTCTTTATTGACAACAATCCCGAAATGCCCGGCCAGAATCCCGGCAAAGAATACGAAGGTGATCCCCAGCGATATACCGAATATCTTCTGTCTTCCCAAGAATAATCCCACGGCCGAAACCAGTGAGATAACTATAACAGCCTGCAACATCGTCGGCTCTAAAAAAGCTTCCTGCAACCAATTCATAAGAGAGTTTTTTGTTGAGATTGCAAAGATAGGGGTTTAATTTTGATAATATCATAAGAAATAAAGGGCAATTGGAAAATTGAGAATTGAAAATTAGGCTTCGCGCTCGAATATAGAAAGATTTGAACTATCAGTTTATAGTGACGGGAGTAACCAATTCCCCTCTTGAGAGGGGATAAGGGGTGTGTTAAAGCTAGTTATAGGGCGAAACTATGACACACCCCCTTCCCCCTCTCAAGAGACTGTGTAAAAACTAGTCTTTGAAAAAGTTCTTTGAAATTTTGTTAAGTAGTAGAAAGAAATTAACTTCGGCTATTCAAAAGCATGAGTTATGAACTATCGCGAGTTATCACCAAGAAG
>NZ_JAMOKS010000029.1:0-87289 GCF_023656785.1 Parabacteroides caecihominis | reverse complement strand
GTGTTGGACAGACCTCTGGTTTACCGGTTGTACCGCCAGGTGCACCGCCGGGTATCTAAGTCTGGATTGGATAAGTGCTGAAAGCATCTAAGTACGAAGCCAGCCTCAAGATAAGATCTCCCTCAAGGGTCGTTGTAGACTACGACGTAGATAGGCTACAGGTGTAAGGGCAGTAATGTCGAAGCCGAGTAGTACTAATAGCCCGAGACTTTCTATTTCCGAGAGGAAGGATTGATATATTTTTAGAATTGAAAATTGAAAATTATAAATTGAAAATTTTTGATTCGCTCTAAAGTTACGTTAGAGTAACGTTGTCCAGAGTCAAACATCTTAAAGGTATTAAGGTGGTTATAGCGTTGGGGATCCACCTCTTCCCATTCCGAACAGAGAAGTTAAGCCCAACCACGTCGATGGTACTGCATAAAAGTGGGAGAGTAGATAGCCGCCGTTTTAGAGTCACAGACTCCAAACAAATGAAAGGAATCAATCGTAAGGTTGGTTCCTTTTTGCGTTTATAGCTTCTTTTCGTTTTTATTCTTACCGATAATATTAGTCGTCTTCTCTTTGCACGAATCAAATAAGATATTTATCTTCGCTATCTAAATTAGTATTCATAGAAAAACATATAATGAAAAGAAGAGCCTTTCTTAAATCGTCACTATTAGCAGGTGCAGGAGTTGGAGTCAATCATTCTGCACAATCTATCACTTCTTCCTTGAATGAACAGAATAATGGACAAGAGGAAAAGAAAAAGAAACCTCATGTAATTTTTATCATGACAGACCAGCATCGTGGGGATGCTTTGGGATGTATGGGTAACAAAGCTGTTATTTCTCCTAATATAGATAAACTTGCAGCAGAAGGAACACTGTTTGTAAATGGTTATTCTTCCGCTCCAAGCAGTACGCCCGGACGTGCCGGCTTGCTGACAGGTTTATCTCCCTGGCATCATGGTATGCTGGGATATGGAAGAATGGCTGAGCAATATAAATATGAGATGCCTCAGATGTTGCGTAATCTGGGTTATTTCACTTTTGGTATCGGAAAGATGCATTGGTTCCCGCAGAAGGCACTTCATGGATTCCATGCAACTTTAATTGATGAGAGCGGCCGGATTGAGTCAAAAGATTTCATCAGTGATTACCGGGAATGGTTCCAGTTAAATGCTCCGGGACAGAATCCGGACTTAACTGGTATCGGCTGGAATGACCATGGTGCAGGAGTTTATAAACTGGATGAACGTTTACATCCGACAACCTGGACAGGGCAAACCGCCTGTGAACTGATTCGTAATTATAATAATGATCAGCCATTGTTCCTTAAAGTCTCTTTTGCACGTCCGCATAGTCCTTATGATCCGCCGAAGCGTTATTTGGATATGTATAAGAATGTTGATATACCTAAGCCTGTTATTGGAGATTGGTGTGGCAAATATGCGGAACGTCTGGATCCGGAAAAGGCAGCTTCTGATGCTCCGTTTGGTAATTTTGGGGATGAGTATGCCGTTAAATCCAGAAGGCATTATTATGCAAATGTCACTTTTATAGATGACCAGATAGGGCAGATTATTGAAACGTTGAAAGAAAAAGGTATGTATGATGATGCCGTGATCTGTTTTACTGCCGATCATGGCGATATGTTGGGCGACCATTATCATTGGAGAAAGACTTATCCGTATGAGGGTTCTGCTCATATCCCTTATATTGTAAAATGGCCGTCTTATGTCAAGAAATCAGTTCCGGATGGTACAAGGATTGAACAGCCGGTTGAATTACGCGATTTTCTGCCGACCTTTATTGATTTGGCTGGGGGGGCGGTTCCTCCCGATATGGATGGTAGTTCACTGCTGAAATTAGTGCAGGGACATGGAGATGAATGGCGTAAATATATTGATATGGAACATGCTACTTGTTATAGTGCGGATAATTATTGGTGTGCTTTAACAGATGGCAAACTAAAATATGTCTGGAATCTTCATAATGGAAAAGAGCAACTGTTCGATTTGGTGAAAGACCCGGGTGAGTTGACCGATTGTTCTGCCAAGGCGGAATATGCAAAACAGTTGAAAGAACTCCGTGGAGAAATGGTTAAACATCTTTCAGAACGTGGAGAGGCTTTTGTGAAAGATGGCAAACTAATGACATTAGAGAAAACAATGCTGTATAGTCCGAATTTCCCTCAAAAATAATGGTTCTTATAAATTCTTTAAACAGTGTAGTGTATGATCAGAAAATGGATGCTCCTGCTTGTCGGAGCAAGTTGTTTAATAGGTTCAGCTATGGCACAAGATAATCCGATCCTGTTGTTTCCGAAAGGAGCACCGGGAGAAACAACCAAGCTGATAGAAAAAGCAGATACTGATGGCGGTAAGACAGGTGGTGAAACCGTCTTACGGGTTACTAATGTAAGTGAACCGACAATCACTGTTTATCCGGCTCCTGATGAAGTTGCTACAGGGGCGGCAATGGTAGTCTGTCCCGGTGGAGGGTATAATATTCTGGCTTACGATCTGGAAGGAGACGAAGTTTGCGAATGGCTGAACAATTTGGGAATAACAGCTGTGTTGGTAAAATACCGTGTCCCGCGTCGGGAAGGTCGCGAGAAGCATGAAGCTCCTTTGCAGGACTTGCAGCGTGCGATCGGTTATGTCAGAGCCCATGCAGAAGAGATGAATGTAGATCCGCAACGTATCGGTGTGATGGGATTTTCGGCAGGAGGTCACCTTTCTGCGATGGTTAGTAATAATTTTGAGAAACGGACATATCCGGCAGTGGATGCTGCGGATAAGGTAAGTTGTCGTCCTGATTTCTGTCTTTTGGTGTATCCGGCGTATCTGGATGGCGAAAATTTCCAATTGGCATCAGAGATCAAAGTAACGTCGGCAACACCTCCGACCATGCTGATTCAGGCAGAAGACGATAAGTCATATATAAACAGCAGCCTTTTCTATTATTATGCATTAAAAGAAGCAGGTGTTCCTGCCTGGATGCACCTGTATAGTAAGGGGGGACACGGTTATGGACTTAGAGATACCGGTGCAGCCGTGAATGAATGGCCTGACAGAGCCGAAGACTGGTTCCGTGAAATAGGCGTAATAGAATAAAAAAACTAAAAGGAGTACAGAGATACGCAGAATCTTTGTATCTTTGTACTCACAAATCATGGGGATGACCGGTTTAGACAGCGGGCAGAAGTGGTTTGTAAGCATGTAGTGCGTGGTTGGCTTGCACTTAAATCTCAGACAACGAACAATTAACTGGCGAAAACAATTACGCTTACGCTGCTTAATCGAAGTATAGTAGATTCAAGCTTAATCCCTGCAAAAGTTGTGGGGACGTGACATCACCCGGATGCTGTGGCTCCGAAGCTTTCCGATCAGGTGGTGCAGCAATATCGGAGATAGTCTGAAATGAGCCTCGGGTCTCAGGCGAAAATTTAGAGGATAAGGATTAAGTGGGTGGCTTCGGTCTTGCTTGGTCCCGACAATCGAAGGCGAAGATAAACATGTAGAAAGCAGATTAATTCCTCGTTTGGACGAGAGTTCGAATCTCTCCATCTCCACGAAGGTCACTGAAAATCAGTGGCCTTTTTTTGTTTATGGACCAAATTAGAAAATAAATAAGAATATCAGTTGTTTTTTTACATTAGATATGGATTAATGCTTATATTTACTGAATGGAAGCTCCCTTTGAAAATCAGCTTCTACTAATCACTTAAATAACCATATTATGTTTAAATTAGGAACTCACAACTCAATGACTTATCTTAAGCCAACCGGACTGGTTCAGATAATAGCTTGGAATACCGGAAAATGTCAGAACCTGTCTCTTGAAGAACAGTATGAATTTGGCGTCAGATTTTTTGATCTTCGTATTCGTTTTGATGAAGAGGCAACACCTTATTTTGCTCATGGTCTTTTGGAATTTCATGAAAAGGCAGTAACGGATGTACTGGCCTTTCTGGATCAAAAGCAGGATTGTATTGTGAATCTGGTCATGGAAAGTTTTGGAAAAGTAAAAGATTCTCAGGATCATTTGTTTATTGATTTCTGTAAACAAGCGGAAGATCAATACAAATATATCACATTTGTTGGCGGGTGGAGTAAATACCCGGAAAGCGGGCATTCCCTCTATTCTTTTACTCCCAAAAAACAAATACGGGAGGTTGAAGTTTATAAAGTCTTTTCCTTATTGAATGAAGGAATACATGAAACTACAGAGAAAATAAAAGAATCGGAAAAGGAATTAAAAGGATCATTGAAAAAAGTTGTGGAAGGAGGCTTGGAACTTCTTAAGTCACCTGCATTTTTTGCCATGCAAAATAATCCGAATTATTGGAAAAATGTGAATGAAGACGTTTATACGATGATGGATTTTGTTCAGTTTGGGGCTCCGGAAGAATATATCTCTCAACTGCCGGTAGATTTGCAGAAAAGGATTAAGGTCTTATTTGAGAAACTTCCTCAACTTCCTAAATAGATTAGAAAAGAAGATGATCTTATATAAAGACAGAGTTTGCATTTTCAAACTCTGTCTTTTTTTATTCTACAAATCCAGCTTTTTATTATTATTCGGAATAGGGATTCCTAAATAAGAGTATTGGTATTCACCGGCACGCTGTTGCGGGAGTATATCAATAGCTTTTACAGCAATATTTTTTCCTGTTTTGGTAGCAACCAGACAAGTGTTTTGCAATTTTCGCTTTTCCAGGTCGAATACTTTATCAGGATTGAAGTGCTGTCCGTTGATACGCACTTCAAAATGCAGATGCTCCGTAGTTGCTCTGCCTGTCCTTCCTGTTAATCCGACCGGTTCACCGGCTTTTACGCGGTCACCTACTTTAACCAGATTTTTGGAATTATGGCTGTAGACTGTTTCCAACCCGTTATAATGACGGATAACTATGACATTGCCATAAGCTGCATAAGGTTTTGCCAGGCGGACAATCCCATCGAAAGCTGAAACAATGGTATCATTGGCACATGTTTTCAGATCTACGCCGGAATGATGTCTTCTGCGGCCGGCATAGGGTGATATGACTTTTGCTCCGGGGAGCGGAAAAGCATAATCTTCATCTGTCATGAGAGCCAAGTCAATAACAAGAGAGTTTTCGTCAGCCAGAAGTTTTGGATCCGGAACAGCTATATCGGCTTTTTCCCGTGGAGAAAAATCCTCAGTAATATCTTTACGTGCATATTCTGTTTTTCCCAATTCCGGTGTAGGAGGAAGGAATATATCTATCTGGGGAAGAGGAACTTCTGTAGACGGAGACAGCATGTTAAATTCCTGATCGGAAACGGATGGTGGTGATTGCACTGATAGTACCGGAGAACAGGTACTTAGTGTTATTAGTGTAATAAATAATAATATATAACTGTAGATCTTAGGCATTATGAAATTTTTTAGCTGGACAAAAATAGAAAAAACAATCCAGTCTAAAGTCCTAATCAGGAATACTTTATAGTTCTTTTTCATTTATTTATGCTTTTCAATGGTCTGTTGAATGAATCGAAAAGCTATAAAACAGAAAAAAGCGCCAACCGGAGTTGAACGCCTTTTCCATTTATAAATCAATAAGAAATGAAATTTCAGTCTCTGTTATTTCTTGAAAAGAGATTTGGCTATACCCATCTCCAGACCGCGAAGTTCAGCTAAACCTCTCAGGCGTCCGATGCAGGAATAACCCGGATTTGTCTTCTTTTTCAGGTCATCGATCATTTGATGGCCATGGTCCGGACGCATAGCGATCGAGCAACCACGTCTTTGTTGTAACTCGAGTAACGCTTTCATTACGCCGTACATATCCACGTCACCTTCCAGATGGTTTGCTTCGAAGAAGTTTCCTTCTGCATCCCGTTGTGTGCTGCGGAAGTGAACGAAGTCGATGCGGTCGCCATAGCGTTCCATAATACCGGCAAGATCATTGTCGCTACGAACACCGAATGAACCGGTACACAAGCACAGACCGTTACTTGGGTTCGGAACAGCTTCGATCAATTTTTTGAAATCGTCTTCCGTACTCAGGATACGTGGTAAACCGAGGATGGAGTAGGGAGGATCATCCGGATGGATCACCAGTTTAACACCTGCTTCGTCGGCTACCGGAGCAATTTCCTGTAGGAAGTAGATTAGGTTGGAACGCAGTTTTTCAGCATCGATATCTTTGTAGCGGTCCAGTGCTTCCTGGAATTGTTCGATCGTAAAACTTTCTTCCGATCCGGGCAGACCGGCAATCATATTACGGGTAAGTAATTTACGGTCATCTTCGGTCATTATATCGAAGCGAGCTTTCGCTTTAGCCTTCTCTTCTGCCGAGTAATCGTTTTCAGCTCCCGGACGTTTCAGGATGAAAAGGTCGAAAGCAACGAAAGCTGCACGTTCAAAGCGAAGAGCCTTTGAACCGTCCGGCATCGTATAAGCCAGATCAGTACGTGTCCAGTCCAGTACCGGCATAAAATTATATGTCACAACATTAACACCGCACTTTCCGAGGTTACGCAGACTTTCCTTGTAGTTGTCAATATATTTCTGGAAATCTCCGGTTTGTGTTTTGATATGTTCATGAACGGGAACACTTTCGACAACAGACCATCTCAAGCCTACCTCTTCGATCATTTCTTTCCGTTTCATGATTTCCTCTACTGTCCATGTTTCTCCATTAGGGATATGGTGTAAAGCATTTACGATACCGGTTGCTCCGGCTTGTTTAATATCCCAAAGGCTGACAGGATCATTCGGCCCGTACCAGCGCCAAGTTTGTTCGCATAAATACATAGAAAATAATTTATTAATTTATCAATGTGCCAATTGGCTACGGCATATGTTTTAAAGTCATTGGCATATTGGCACATTAACCTATTGGCATATTATTAGGCATTTAGATTGAGAAAGCATCGAAACCGCCGTCGACAATTGCAATTGTTCCGGTTACAAATTTGGATGCGTCACTGATCAGGTACTGAATCGTACCGAATAATTCTTCCGGTGTTCCCAAACGTCTGAACGGAGTGTGGGCAATGACAGATTTGGCACGTTCCGTATAAGAACCATCCGGATTAGTCATCAATGTCCTGTTTTGTTCTGTCAGGAAGAATCCCGGAGCGATAGCATTTACACGTAAACCTTCACCGAATTTGATAGCCAGTTCACCGGCCATATATTTGGTCAGGTTGGAGATGGCAGCTTTGGCTGCGCCGTATCCGACCACACGTGTCAACGGACGAAGAGCTGATTCGGAAGAGAAGTTTACGATAGCACCTTCTTTTTGTTGAGCCATTACTTCTGCAAAAACCATGGTAGGAAGCACTGTACCGAACAGGTTCAGATCTACCACTTTCTTGAAAGCATCGACCTGCAGGTCAAAGATGTTGTTGTCCGGACCGATTGTAGCACCGGCCATATTACCACCGGCAGCATTCAATAATGCATCGATGCGGCCATATTTGGCAAGGATATCTTTTTTATTCTGTTCGAGGATCTCTTTATTCAGAACGTCAGTCTGGAAGAAACAGGCTTCGCCACCTTTTGCTTTGATATCGGCAACGATTTTTTCTCCAGTTTCCACTGCACGGTCAAGGATTACAACTTTAGCACCTTCTTCAGCCAGATGGCCTGCGATTCCGCTACCCAGAATACCGGCTCCTCCGGTAATGATGACAACTCTGTCTTTAATACAAAATAAATTAGCCATTTTATATATGATTTTTATTGTGATATTTCCATTTTGTGTTTAATATGTGCGCGAGCACACATTGGATGCAAATGTATGGTATTTATTTGTCAAACAAAAAAAATATAGAAGAAAAATAATTAATTTATGCCTTTAAATATAGTTATTGTAGTACTTAATATTCTCTTTGATAAGTATATCAATAGGCATATAATTGATTTGTTCGACTTTTTCTTTTAATACCAGATGACGGAATAAGGCGCGGACGCAATTGAATCCCTGCACTTCCGGACGTTGGGCGATCAGATGGGTGATGTATCCGTTGTTCAGATGGCTCAGATTTGATTCGATCACATCGTAACCGATCAATTTAAAATGTTTGTCGATGTCCTGATGCTGGAAATAATCACCCAGGACATGTGCTCTGGAGTTGAAGATTATACCAGCCTTGATCTCTTCATGCGTTGCGAAGAAAGAGTCGAGTATCTCTTTGTTTTCTACTGATTCATCGGCATGAATATGTACAGGGTATATTTTTCCCAGAAAATCGTGACCGTACAGATAATCGCGGAAACCTTCCTCACGTTTCATAACCTGAGTTGAATGCATGTCGCCTTTACGGATAAAGCGGAAAATAGCGATGTTGTCCTCCGGATGTATCTGTTCAAAAAGTAACCGTCCGGCGATATATCCGGAATCATAGGAGTTTGTTCCGTAATAAGCGATACAGTTGGTATTTTCGATAAAGGCATCGATCAGCACATAGGGGATTTCGAGTTTATCGAGTTGTTGCGTGAGTTGGATAACGCTCTCTTTGAAAAGGGTTGCTATGATTACTCCCTGGCAATCCGCCTCTTCTATTTTGGGAATCAAATTGTCGAAACTATTTCTGTCATATTGATTGAAGTACATCCGCTCGACCTCAATATTGTAACTGAATAGTTCCTGTTCAGCCTTATTGATCCCTTCGGACAGCTTTGCCCAATATTCCCCCTGTCCGAAAGAGGGGATCAATGTAACGAATTTATACTTTTTCTTGAGGGCTAACGAACGGGCTATCAGATTCGGGTGATAGTCTATCTCTTTTAATACTTTTTCGACCTTCTTCTGTGCTTCTTCCGACACTTTGCCACGGTTGTGCAAAATACGGTCGACGGTTCCGGTAGATACTCCGGATAATTCTGCTATATCTTTTATTCTATACGTTTTCCCCATAGGGCAATTCTGTTATCATAAATAATCCGCAGAACATCAAAAATAATCTGCGGATTGTTTTGTGTTATAAAAATTATAATTCCTCAATAATCTGCAAAGGTGCATTTAATTTACGAAAAACATAGCCATACATCATATATATAAGAGGCATTGCTACAAAAATTCCTATACCCAGCAGGATAAGTCCCAATATAAAAATTCCGATCATGGCCAGCATAAGCATAAATAACGGCATGCCCTGTCCGCGGGTTATTTCCCAGCTACGTTTCAGCGATTCGATGATACCTGTATCTTCTTCAACAATGAAAGCGGTGAAAAATTGCAATCGGAGAGCCAGATAAATGCCCGGAATAATGAACAGACAGATACCGAACACCACGATGATTCCCATAAAAAGATTAGCCACAAAATAAGTGATGATTTTACGGGCCTGTTGTCCGTAGGCTGAGAATTGCGGTTCCTCTCCATCCAGGGCCTGAAATATGTTTTTCATGTATCCTAGTGCAAAAATGCAGGAGATAATGCAACTGATCAAATTAATAACGATTGTACCCACTATGGATTTTTGCATAGGCATGGCAAAAGCGCTCAGCGTAAAAGAAATTATTGTCATACCAATCAATAAGCCGGCTAAAACCCATATCTGAGTTTTAGTACGTTGCCATGAAGTACTGCATACTTCCGAAATTGAAAACTTTGGTCCCATCAGATTGTAGATTAATTATGTTTATAGATAGCTGTAAATTTAAACTAAATTATTGAATAAACAAACAACAGCAATGGAATGTATGCAATTTTGGACTAATTTACTTTCGAACCGGCAAAAAATAGCTATCTGTTTGATCTCTACATATAAATAATGCTGTTTTTTAGTATAAAAGAATGTATAAACGGTAAAAGTGCAATAAAAAGATTCTACATTTGTACGTTTTTTAGGATATGAGTCCCTTTGTTGTCGAGCCTGATAATACAAGCCTTCAAGAATAAATGTACGAAAATATAAAAGGCAGAAATATATTAAATTGTAATTATGAATAAACAAATGTTGAGAGCTACTATTACCCAATGTAGGCAAATTGCGTTATTTGCAGTGGGAGTGTCTTTATTAGCTGCTTGTGGTAACAGCCAGAGCGGCATGAAGTTAGGTGACAGTGAGTATGCTGTTTTAGCCGTGAATTCATCTTCCAGCAATCAGACAACATCCTATCCAGCGACTATCAGAGGTACGCAGGATATCGAGGTTCGTCCCCAGGTGTCGGGTTTTATTGTTAAGTTATGTGTCGATGAAGGAGCTACGGTCCGTAAAGGGCAGGCCTTGTTTGAAATTGATCCCACGCAGTATAAGGCGGCAGTGAACCAGGCCAAAGCTGCTGTTGCTATGGCAGAGGCAAACGTAAAAACGTTGACATTGACAGAAAAGAATAAGAAAGACTTGTATAATAATGCTATTATCAGTTCTTTTGAATATGAGACAGCTGTCAACCAGTTAATGTCTGCAAAGGCCTCTCTGGAACAGGCAAAAGCTTCTTTAGTCAGTGCCAATCAGAATTTATCTTTTTGTACGGTGACCAGTCCTTCCAATGGCGTTGTCGGAACTTTCCCTTACCGTATCGGAAGTTTGGTGAGTCCTTCTATCTCGAGTCCGTTGACAACTGTTTCCGAGATCGGAGAAGTATATGTTTATTTCTCAATGACAGAAAAGGAATTGTTGCAGCTCACAAAAGCCGGAGGCACACTGAAAGAACAATTGGATAAGATGCCGGCCGTTCAGTTACAGCTGGCAGACGGAACGATGCTGGAAGAAACCGGTAAGATCGATGCTGTCAGTGGCGTTATCGACCAGTCGACCGGTTCGGTTAGTATGCGTGCCGTTTTCCCGAATGACAAAAGAATCCTGCGAAGCGGGGGAACAGGAAACGTGGTATTCCCTTACACCATGGAAGGTATTATTATGATTCCGCAGTCAGCTACTGTTGAAATTCAGGACAAGAAATTCGTATATGTACTGCAACCCGATAATAAAATTAAAAATGTTGAAATTCAGGTTTCCTCTTTGGATGATGGCCAGAATTATCTGGTTACTAAAGGTCTGAAATCCGGTGACAAGATCGTAGTAGAAGGTGTTCAGAATTTAAGAGACGGTCAGGAAATCAAGCCGATTACACAGGCTGAACAGGCTGCAAAGTTCCAGCAGGCCATGAAAGACCAGAACGAAGGAAATTTAAAAACAGCTTTTAATTAATTAAAGGTATAGGATAACCCGGACTTTCCCGGTGATATTCGTTTATAAAAAAGTAACATATGAAATTAGATAGATTTATTAACCGTCCGGTGCTTTCAACGGTGATCTCCATCCTGATTGTCATCCTGGGTATATTAGGTTTGTTCACATTGCCTATTACCCAATATCCGGACATTGCGCCTCCTACTGTTTCGGTAAGGGCTACTTATACAGGTGCCAATGCGCAGACTGTATTGAATAGTGTGATTGCACCGCTGGAAGACCAGATCAACGGGGTAGAGAACATGATGTATATGACATCAAATGCTTCCAATAACGGTTCTGCCGATATCTCCATATATTTCAAACAGGGAACCGACCCGGATATGGCGGCGGTAAACGTTCAGAACCGTGTGTCGATGGCACAAGGTCTGTTGCCTGCTGAAGTAACAAAGGTTGGTGTGACTACCCAGAAACGTCAGAACTCCATGTTGGTTGTTTTTGCCGTTTATGATGCGGAAGACCGTTACGACCAGAAGTTTCTGGAGAACTATGCAAAGATCAACCTGATTCCTGAAGTACAGCGTGTACCGGGGGTAGGTGATGCCAACGTATTGGGTACCGACTATTCTATGCGTATCTGGTTGAAGCCGGATGTAATGGCACAATACAAACTGGTGCCTAACGATGTATCGAACGTGCTGGCTGAACAGAATGTGGAGGCAGCTCCGGGTTCTTTCGGTGAACAGGGAAATCAGTCGTTCCAGTATACGATCCGTTATAAAGGACGTCTGCAAACTGCTGAAGAATTTGATAATATCGTAGTAAAAGCATTGCCCGATGGCGAAGTACTTCGTCTGAAAGACATTGCCGATATCGAATTGGGACGTTTGACTTACAACTATGTAAATAAAGTAAACGGCCATAATGCGGTAGCATGTATCGTTTACCAGATGCCGGGAACGAATGCAACAGAAACGATCAACAATATCCAGGATTTGCTGGTGAGATCAGAGGCGACTATGCCTCCGGGAATGAAGATTGAAGTATCCATGAATGCCAACGACTTCCTCTATGCCTCTATCCATGAGGTTCTCAAGACTTTGCTGGAAGCCTTTATCCTGGTGTTTATTGTGGTGTATGTGTTCTTGCAGGATTTACGTTCAACCTTGATTCCTGCTATTGCGATTCCGGTTGCTTTGATCGGTACATTCTTCCTGTTGTCACTGATTGGATTTAGTATCAACTTGTTGACACTTTGTGCGATGGTGCTTGCCATTGCGATTGTGGTCGATGATGCGATAGTCGTCGTCGAGGGGGTCCATGCCAAGTTGGACCAGGGATATAAATCGGCGAAACAGGCATCTATCGATGCGATGAGTGAACTTGGCGGAGCGATCGTTTCTATTACATTGGTGATGATGTCCGTGTTTATCCCTGTAAGTTTCATGGGAGGTACAGCAGGTATATTCTATCGCCAGTTCGGTGTAACGATGGCTATTGCTATCGGTTTGTCGGCATTGAATGCCTTGACATTGAGTCCGGCGCTTTGTGCTATTTTCCTGAAACCTCATGATGAACACGGTGAAAAGAAGACGACACTTGTTTCCCGTTTCCATACCTCATTCAATGTGGCTTACGATTCTTTATTGAAGAGTTACAAGAAACGTGTCTTGTTCTTTATCCAGAAGAAATGGCTGGCATTCGGAACCGTTGCGGCTTCTATTGCCCTCTTGATCTTCTTTATGCAGGTAACGCCGACCGGTATGGTGCCGAATGAAGATATGGGTACTATCATGGGAGCTGTAACATTACCTCCCGGAGCTTCTCAGGAACGTACAGTGGAAATCATGGAACGTGTAGATAGTCTGATCGCTTCTGACCCGGCTGTGAAATCACGTACGGCTATTACCGGTTTCAGTTTTATCGGTGGCCAGGGACCTTCTTACGGTTCATTCATCATTAAGTTGAAAGACTGGGAAGAACGTTCTATGACGCAGAGTGCGGAAGTAGTTTACGGTAGTTTATTCATGCGTGCCCAGAAAGTGGTGAAGGATGCGCAGGTATTGTTCTTTACTCCGCCTATGATTCCGGGTTATTCCGCTTCCAGTGATATCGAATTGAATATGCAGGATAAGACTGGTGGTAGCCTGGAGAAATTCTTTGATGTTTCCAAAGACTATATGGCTGCATTGACGGCCCGTCCGGAAATCAAGTCGGCCCAGACTACTTTCAACCCGAACTTCCCGCAATATATGATCGATATCGATGCGGCAGCCTGTAAGAAAGTAGGCATCAGTCCGAGCGATATCCTTATGACTTTGCAGGGATATTATGGTGGTCTGTATGCTTCCAACTTCAACCGTTTCGGTAAGATGTACCGTGTAATGGTGCAGGCCGATCCTTCTATGAGAGCCAATATGGAATCGTTGAAGAATATCAAGGTCAGAAACGGTAACGAAATGGCACCGATCTCCCAGTTTATTACAATAGAGAAAGTATATGGTCCGGATATCATCAGCCGTTTTAACATGTATACCTCTATGAAACTGATGGTTGCCCCGGCTGACGGATTTACCAGCGGTCAGGCACTGAAAGCCCTGGAAGAAGTAGCAAGTACCACCCTTCCTGCCGGTTTCGGTTATGAGTTGGGAGGTATGGCACGTGAAGAGGCTGAAAGTAGCGGTAGTACAACCGGTTTGATCTTTATCCTTTGTTTCGTGTTCGTTTATCTGTTGCTGAGTGCACAGTATGAAAGTTATGTATTGCCGTTGGCCGTATTGCTTTCAATTCCGTTCGGTCTGATGGGTAGCTTCCTGTTTGTACAGGGTTGGGCTGCGTTAGGTAGCATCCCGGCGCTGAAGATGATACTGGGTACGATGTCGAATAACATTTATATGCAGATTGCGTTGATCATGTTGATGGGTCTGTTGGCAAAGAATGCTATTTTGATCGTAGAGTTTGCCCTCGACCGTCGCCGTATGGGTATGAGCATTACCTGGGCTGCTGTTTTAGGTTCGGCTGCCCGTCTGCGTCCTATCCTGATGACCTCTCTGGCAATGGTTGTCGGTTTGTTGCCGATGATGTTCGCCTTCGGTGTAGGTGCTCACGGTAACCGTACGCTGGGTACTGCCGCTATTGGCGGTATGTTTGTCGGTATGATCTTCCAGATCCTGATCGTTCCTGCCTTGTTCGTGGTATTCCAGTACTTGCAGGAAAAGGTTAAACCGATCGAATGGGAAGACCTTGACAACAGCGATTTGAATACGGAAATAGAACAGTACGCTAAAAAATAAGTGAGAAGACAATGAAGAAAAATCAAATAATATATATGATGTGTGCAACTGCCCTGCTGAGCAGTTGCCACATCTACAAGGCTTATGATCGTCCTGAAACGATAGATACGTCTGGTCTGTATCGTGATCCGGTATCGGTAACGGATACATTGGCTGCCGATACGACCAATATGGGAAACCTTTCCTGGAAGGAAGTTTTCCGTGATCCAAAATTGCAGGCTTTGATTGAAGAAGGACTGGCGAATAACGTGGATATGCAGGCTGCCGTTCTCCGTGTGGAAGAAGCGAAAACGTTGCTGACTGCTGCCCGTTTATCTTTCCTTCCGTCTTTGAACCTGGCCCCGCAAGGCTCGCTGACCACCATGGGAGGATCCAGCTATGCAAAAGCCTATACTTTGCCGGCTGCTGCTAATTGGGAAGTCGACCTGTTTGGTAAGCTGCTCAATGCAAGCCGCGACCAGAAAGCAATCTATTTGCAGAGCCAGTATTCACAGCAGGCTGTCCGTTCACAGTTGATCGGTGGTATTGCCAATACTTACTTTACCCTGCTGATGCTCGACCGTCAGGTAGAGATCACAACCGAAACGGTTGCTATCTATAAAGAAAATGTACGCGCGATGGAAGCAATGAAGACGGCCGGTATGACAACCGAGGCTGCAGTCGTTCAGATGAAAGCCGTATATCATCAGGTTTCGTCTTCGTTAATCAATCTGCAACGCCAGGTTCGCGAAGTGGAAAACTCTTTGTCCGTACTGTTGGCTAAAGCACCGCAACGTATCGACCGCGGCAGACTGGAAGATCAGGTAATCCCCGACGAGATCATGGCCGGCGTACCTTTGCAGTTGCTGGAAAACCGTCCGGATGTGAAGATTGCGGAAATGTCGCTTGCCAGCGCTTACTATACGACTAATAAGGCACGTGCCGCTTTCTATCCGGGATTGAATATCACTGCAACAGCAGGTTGGACAAACGGTTCCGGTATTACTATCTCCAATCCGGGACAGTTCATGTTCCAGGCTCTGGCTTCACTGGCACAGCCTATCTTCAATAATGGTAAGCTGATCGCTAACCTGAAGGTATCGAAAGCAGAGGAGAAGATCGCCCAGATGAATTATCAGCAGAAAATTCTAGAAGCCGGTAAGGAAGTAAGCGATGCCCTGCATCTTTACGATGCAACCAACAAGATGTTGGTTCAGGACAGACAACAGATCGAGCAATTGGAAAAGGCCGTAACCTATACGAAAGCCTTGTTCCAGTCAGCCCAGTCAACTTATCTGGAAATCCTGTCAGCCCAGCAGAGCCTTCTTAGCGCACAATTGACAGAAGTATCCGACAACGTTCAGCGTATGCAGGCTGTTATCAACTTGTACAGTGCTGTTGGTGGAGGAAGAGAGTAATAACCATTAAAACTTAGATTATTATGATTAGTCCGTTAGCTTATGTAGATGCCGGTGCAAAACTGGGAGCGAATGTAACTGTTCATCCTTTTGCATACATCGACAAGAATGTAGAGATTGGCGACAATTGCGAAATCATGCCTCACGCCAGTATCATGAGTGGCGCACGTCTGGGTAAGGGAAACCGTGTATTCAACGGGGCTGTCATTGCAGCAGAACCCCAGGATTTTAAATATAAAGGCGACAGTACGCTGGTTGTTATCGGTGACGACAATGTGATCCGCGAAAACGTAGTGATCAACCGTGCCACGACGCCGGAAGGCCGGACTGTTATCGGTAATGGTAATTTCCTGCATGAAGGTGTACATATTTCGCACGATACACATATTGGAAATCATAGTGTGTTTGGTTATGGTAGCAAGGTTTCCGGCAACTGTTTCTTCGAGGATTATTCAATCTTCGGAGGTTGTGTGCTGGCAAGCCAGGGAAGCCGTGTCGGTACATGGTCGATGACACAGACCGGTTGCCGTTTCCGCAAGGATGTGCCTCCTTATATCGTAGCTGCCCAGGAGCCGACAATTTATTACGGCGTTAACTCCGTCATCCTGGCGCATCAGGGAGTGAGCGAGAAGGTTATCAAGCATATCAGCCATGCATACCGTATCATCTATCAGGGAAATTCAAGTCTTTTCGATGCCCTGCTGATGATTAAGGACCAGGTGCCGATGAGCGCAGAGATACAGCACATCATTGATTTCATCAATGATTCAAAGCTGGGTATTATCGGAAGATAACATGCTTATATAATAAGGAACGAGGATATCTTTGCAGGTATCCTCGTTTTTTTTGTTACTTATTCCAGGGCAGGAGATTCATGTGTTCTATATTCCATCTTTCCTTCCAGTAATTTGTCGAGATCATTGATCTGTTGATCCAGGAAAGTGGATAAGGCGTTGACTGTCCGTGTATTTTTAGACAGGTAACTCATGCTGTCCATTAGTAGGGCGGTGAGTTGGCTGGATTTTCGGATGTTCATGTTTGTATCCGGTTGTTGAATATAAGAGGTAAAACAACGGAAGAGGATAGGAATTAAGCGATCCCAAGGGAGTTCGAGGGTTGTAACCAAGGCTTTCATGTGTTTCAACTGATGGCGGAGGTAATTGAGATCAGGTTCGTTACTATTGTTGTTGTAGCTTCCTTATTCTCAAAAATCAGCTCATAGTCAGCCACATCCAGCCAACGGTTGAATTTTCGACCAACTTCATGGAAGCAGGAGACTTGTTTGAAATTTAGTCTTTCGTGTAGTTTTACACTGGGCTCATTGGGAATGGTGATGCAGGCGACCAGGGCATGAAACGAACGGTTGCGGCAGTCTTCAATTAACCGGTTCATTAATAAACGTCCGTATCCTTTGCCGGTATAGTCCGGATGGAGGTAGATGGTTGTCTCAACGGTGGAGCGATAGGCTTTTTTAGTTTTCCATTCGTGTGCATAACAGTAACCGGCAATCTTTCCGTCTTCGACATATACCCAGGCCGGATAATGTTCCATAATAGGGCATAACCGTTGGCACATCTCCGTTTCAGAAGGAACTTCCGTGTCGAAGGTTACTACCGTATTGTTTACATAGTGGGCATAGATCGCGACAATCTCGCTCACATCAGACACTGTCATCGGACGAATCATAATTCTTTTTTCTGCAAAGGTAATATTCTGCGAACATAATCACTTGTCGATCCGTTGGTTTATTGAATGGAATAAAGTAACTTTGTCTGTATATAATTCTAAAAGTCTCCCGATTATGAACAAAGTGAAAGGAATACCTTACGGAATATCCGATTTCAATCGGATGCGAAACGATAATTTTTACTTTGTGGATAAGACCAGGTATCTGCCCCTTATTGAGCAGATGCCCAGCTATCTCTTTTTGATTCGTCCGCGCCGGTTTGGGAAAAGCGTATTCCTAAGCATGATGCGTACTTATTATGATATTTCGCAAAAGGACAATTTCGATAAATACTTTGGAGACTTGTGGATTGGAAGCCACCCGACGGAGACACGTAACAGTTATCAGGTGCTTTATTTTGATTTCTCGAAAGCAAACCTGGGTAACGGGTCCCTGAAAGAAAACTTTAACGATTACTGCAATATCCGGCTTGCGGATTTCATGCGCCGTTATGCTTCCTACTATCAGAACGAAGGGATAGAAGAGTTCCTGAATGGCTCCGAAGCCTCAGATAAACTGCATTGGCTGGAAGCTACTGCCCAGCGCTTGGGGTATCCGCTCTATCTGATTATTGATGAATACGATAATTTCACCAATGTGATATTGAGTGAGCACGGGCAGCAGATGTTTCATGACCTTACCCATGCCAGCGGCTTCTACCGTGAATATTTCAAGCAATTCAAGGGTATGTTCCACCGCATCTTCATGATGGGGGTCAGTCCTGTTACGTTGGATGACTTATCAAGCGGGTATAATATTGACTGGAATATTTCAACTGATCCACGTTTCAATGCCATGATGGGATTCGATGAAACGGAAGTACGTGAAATGTTTCGATATTACCAGCAAAACGGCATGTTGGCGGGAGACATTGAAGCCATGATAGCAGAAATGAAACCGTGGTATGACAACTATTGCTTTGCACGTATGAGTTTGAAGGATGATCGGGTGTTTAATTGCGACATGACCTTGTATTACTTGCGCAATCAAGTGGATTTTCATTCTGCCCCCGAAGAAATGGTGGACAAGAATATTCGTACCGATTACAGCAAATTGAAAATGCTTGCCCGTATCGACCATGATACAACGCACGACGGGAGCCGCATGAGCACTATTGAAGAGATTGCTGCGGAAGGTGAAATTTATGTCGACTTGCATACTTCCTTTCCTGCCGAACGGGTGGCGGATATAGACAATTTTCGTAGCCTGCTTTATTATTACGGACTGCTTACCATATGCGGTACACGTGGCGACCGTTTGAAAATGTGTATTCCCAACAACTGTGTGCGTGAGCAGTATTTCGGATTCCTTCGCGATTATTATCAGCAACGTTATCAGTTAAATCTTTCCCATCTGAAGGATTTGATAGATGATTTTGCTTACGATGGCCAATGGCAACCGTTCTTCGATAGCATTGCGCATGCTTATCGTGAAAATTCTGCCGTGCGTGATGCCATAGAGGGTGAACGGAATCTGCAAGGTTTCCTGAAAGCCTACCTCTCTCTCGCTTCCTATTACCTGATGGAGCCGGAGTTGGAGTTGAACTACGGCTACTGTGATTTTTTTCTCCTGCCCGACAAACAGCGTTACCCTGACGTAGCGCATAGCTATGTACTGGAATTGAAATATTCTTCCCGGACTGCCACTGACTCTGAACTGGAAACCCAGGCCGAAGAGGGGCGACGCCAATTGCTGCAATACAGTGACGATAAGGTGGTACGTCGCATTGCCGAAGGAACAACGCTCCATCGGTTATTGTTGCAATTCAGGGGATGGGATATGGTAAGGTGTGAAGAAGTATAAGTGTCCAAAAAAAAGAGGATACGTCCTATGGCGTACCCTCTTTAATATAATCAATCGAGTTTGTTTACCGATTATAAAGCACCTACTTCTTTCAATGCTTCGTTTGTTCCCTTAACAGCGGCAGCGCTCTTAGCGAACAATTCTTTTTCTTCAGCTGTCAGTTCCAGTTCAACGATCTTTTCGATACCGTTTTTACCCAGGATAACAGGAACACCGATACAAAGATCTGATTCGCCGTATTCTCCTTCCAGATAAACTGAACAAGGAACCATTTTGCCTTGGTTGTGGATGATAGATTCAACTACAAATGCTCCTGCTGCACCCGGTGCATACCATGCAGAAGTACCCAGCAGTTTTGTCAGTGTAGCACCACCAACCATAGTAGAAGCAACAACTTCCTGCAATTTTTCAGTGCTCAGCAGTTTGCTTACAGGGATACCTTTGTAAGTAGCCAGACGAGCCAACGGGATCATTGTAGTATCACCGTGGCCACCGATTACCATACCTTCTACTTCGTTAGCATTGCATCCTAATGCCTGAGACAGGAAATATTTGAAACGAGAGCTATCCAATGCGCCACCCATACCGATGATACGGTTTTTCGGCAAGCCCAGAGATTTCAATGACAGGTAAGTCATCGTATCCATCGGGTTAGAGATAACTACGATAATTGCATTCGGAGAATATTTCAGGATGTTCTGAGCTACACTCTTCACGATACCAGCGTTTACACCGATCAACTCTTCACGAGTCATACCCGGTTTACGGGGAATACCTGAAGTGATAACAACAACATCAGAATTTGCTGTTTGAGCATAGTCGTTTGTGCAACCTACAACTGTAGTATCGAAACCCAGCAGCTGAGCTGTCTGCATCATATCCATTGCTTTGCCTTCGGAAACGCCTTCCTTAACATCAAGCATTACAACTTCGTCTGCCACTTCATTGAAGGCAAGAACATTTGCGCAAGTAGCACCTACATTACCGGCGCCAACAACTGTTACTTTAGACATAATAATAAGTTTTATATGTTATTACTTATAATAATATTTCTTGTTTTTAACGAGGACAAAGGTACAATGTATTGCTGAATAAAGAAATATTTCCGTAAATAATTTATTTGCGGGGACTATTAATTATCACTAAATAGGGGAAAGGAGAGGTTTGTTTAGAAAGTTTTGAGTCTATCTGTCCATAGGCTATCTGCTATCAATAAGGCAAGCCTAGTTACAGGTTTATTTGCCGTCTGCTTCAGCTGACGGTTTGCAAGCAGTTTCTCTCTTTTGGCTTTAGCCACATTTCCCTTTAATAGAGAGAGATTTAAAAATGGGACTAAAGTCCAAAGAGATAGACCTTCTACTGATCCGTCAGCTGAAGCAGACGGCAAATAAACCTGTAATAGCGAAGTCACTTTGATATGGGATAGTTCAAATCTGCCAAGAAGTGAGTTATCTGTTAATAGTGACAGGTTGTACCTGTTTCCCCTTGAGAGGGGGCAGGGTGTGTGTTATAGTCAGTAAATAAAACGAAACCGATTGCAGACTCTCCTAATAAAAGTTTTTCCGTTTTCTGTATTCATTCCTTCATTTATGGCATATATGCATTATAAATCAAACAATACAAGATGAACATAATGAAGGATCCGATATGATTTGTAATAGAATCGAGGTAAACGTCTCTATTTCTCCTCTATTTTCCTCTATCGCTTCATCATGAACAACCATTGGATACTGGCAAATCCAAAGGTATATCTTGTCTCTTTATTAGTGTATAGGTAGAGTGGAACTGATATACTTTTAGACCAAAAGTGCTGTATTCGTTCTTGTCCGTCATTTGTCAAATGCTTGTTCGATATCTGTCGGACGCTTATCTGATATCTGTCGAACAAGCGTCCGACAGATGACAAACAAGAAGTTGGATATGATTTTTGAATTAAAGAATAATAAGATAAATGCTTACAACATACGACTTATGACTTTACCTGAAAAAGGTATACAGAAAGTTTGCCTTTATTCATTATATTACATGGAAAATTTGAATTATATAGATGCTATAGGATGATATTCTTCATTATATTCATTTACAAACCATTATTCATCAGTACAGTAGCTTCAATATGAACAAATGAAGGAAAAAAACAGAAAAACTTTAGATGATAAAGATACTGTCTTGAATTTATATTGGGGGCATTAGTAGAAAGAACCAATTAAAAGTGAAAGAGCCATCCGCGTATCTGGTTCTTTATTAAAGATAGTTCAAATATGATAAATAGCGAACCTGCCAATACAAGTAATATTACAGAAATAAGCATTTACTTAAAAACATTTATTATATTTATGAACAATCCCTTGCGGTCGGTAGTTTTTATTGAAAAGGGGTTCATAATCTTAAATCGATATGCATATGGTTAAGTTCTATTCTTCTTTATTCATATTTCCTATATTTTTATTAGCTGTCCGGGGAATTGAAGGGCAGGCGCAGGTCGCTCCGTTACCGACGGATACATTCAGGACGGTTGTGCCTGATTCCATACGGCTGGATGATGAGATAGCCGTTGGATATGCAACGGGGAATCAGCGGACCATGTCCGGTTCTGTTGATAAAGTTTCTGAAAAACGTATGAACAAGGGATTTGTCTCCAGTTCGCTGAACGCTTTGAGCGGACAGGCGGCGGGGGTCAGTATCTCTACCGGAGCAAACAGGGCGGCTGCACTAAGTGCTGTCCGGGTGAGGGGAACGACTTCGCTGACCGGAGGGAACGACCCGCTGGTTATTATCGATGGCGTTTCTTCCGACCTGAATACGCTTAGTTCCATTTATCCGGCGGATATCGAGAGTTTCACTATCCTGAAAGATGCTTCCGAGACGGCACAGTACGGTTCGCGTGGTGCTTCGGGGGTGATCGAGGTGGCGACGAAGAAAGGGAAAGGCGGTGCTTTCAGTATCAGTTACGATGGTAGTTTCGGGGTGGAAGCTGTCTATAAGAATATGAAGATGCTGTCGGGAGATGATTTCCGGGCGGTGGCTTCCGAACGTAATATCGACATATTGGATCTGGGTTATAATACGAATTTCCCGGATGAAATAACCCGGACCGGGATTGTGCAGAATCATCATATAGCTTTGGGAGGAGGCTCTGAAACGTCCAACTATCGTGCTTCCCTCGGTGTTATGGACCGGGATGGCGTGGTGCGGACAAACGATTTTCAGAACTTTACCGTTAAACTGGATATCGCCCAGCGTGCTTTCAATGATCGGTTGAAGATAGACCTGGGTGTCTTCGGTTCCCTGCAAAAGAACCGTTATCTGAATGATATCCAGAAGACTTTCTATTCGGCTGCCGCGTTTAATCCGACATTCCCGAACCATCGGGACGAGCAGACAGGAGTATGGAACGGGGTAACCAATGCCAGCCAGATTACCAATCCGCTTGCCTGGCTGGAGGTGAAAGATGATGATTCGAATGCCCATTTTAATACCCATCTGAAGTTTACGGTCAATCTGAGCAAACAGGTTAAGTTTTCAGCCTTCGGTTCCTATACATATAATATAATAGATAACTCCCAGTATCTGCCGACCACGGTATGGGCGCACGGACAGGCCTATAAAGGTGAGAGGAAAATGGAGGACCTGTTGGGTAATCTGTTGCTGAGTTATTCGAATGATTGGGGAAAGCATCACCTGGATGCGCTTGGACTGGCGGAAGCTCAGAAGAATATCCTGACCGGATTTTATACGACTGTTACGAATTTCTCAACGGATAAATTCGGATATAATAATTTGCAGGCAGGGGCCGTACGTCTTTGGGAGGGGACGAACTCTTACTATGAAGATCCTCGGCTGAGTTCTTTCCTGGGACGTGCCAATTATGTCTATGCCGGGAAATATGTGGCGACGGTCAATGCCCGTGCGGATGCTTCTTCCAAAGTCGGCAAGAATAATAAATGGGGGTTCTTTCCTTCTGTCTCGGCTGCCTGGATAATCACGGAGGAGGATTTTATGAAACAGTTCACTTTTCTGAATGATTTGAAACTGCGTGCCGGTTACGGCCTTTCCGGTAATCAGGATGCGATCGATTCTTATAACTCCCTGCAACTGGTGAAACCTAATGGCGTGGTATCGGTAGGAGGCAGTCCGACGGTAACGATGGGCGTAATCCGGAATGCCAACCCCGACCTGAAATGGGAAGTAAAACGTACCGTGAATGCAGGGGTGGATGTCGGTTTCTTCCGTAACCGCCTGTTGATGACTGTCGATTATTATAATTCGAAGACCAGCGATATGCTTTATCTTTATGATGTGAGCGTTCCGCCTTTTGCCTACAATAAATTGTTGGCAAACCTCGGTTCGATGCGGAATAGTGGTGTCGAACTGGGTTTCGGCGTTACTCCCTTGCAAACGAAGGATATGGAATTGAGTATTAATGTCAACGTGACTTTCCAGCAGAACAAACTCCTGTCCCTGAGCGGCATGTATAAAGGCGAACAGATGTCAGCACCGGAATATACCAGTATCTCCGATCTGAATGGCGCAGGTTTTCATGGCGGTTATAACCATATCGTCTATCAGGTTGTCGGACAGCCTTTAGGTGTCTTTTATCTTCCTCATTGTACCGGACTGACACAGCAGGAGGATGGTAGTTACAGATATGAGATTGCCGACCTGAATGGCGATGGCGTGAATCTGGAAGATGGCGAAGACCGTTACATTGCCGGACAGGCGACTCCCAAGACGATGCTGGGGTCGAATATCAGTTTCCGCTACAAGCAGTTCGATGTCTCTTTACAGATAAACGGAGCCTTCGGGCATAAGATATACAACGGGACTTCCCTTACTTATATGAATATGGGCAGTTTCCCCGATTACAATGTGCTGCAAGGTGCTCCGGAGCAGAATATAAAGGATCAGACGGCAACGGATTACTGGTTGGAGAAAGGTGATTACATTAACTTTGACTATCTGACCGTGGGATGGAATGTCCCGTTGGGCAAGTGGAAGAAATATGTGCAGAACCTGCGGTTGTCCTGTTCTGTCAATAATCTGGCAACGATCACCGGCTATTCCGGCCTGACTCCTATGATCAATAGTTATATTGTGAATAATACGCTGGGGATAGACGATAAGCGGAATTATCCGGTTTACCGTTCTTATACGGTCGGTTTGAGTTTTCAATTTTAATAATTAGCAGCGATGAAGAAGTTAGTTTTACTATCCTATATTTTGTGCGGTCTTACTTTTCTTTCCTGTAGTAAGTTCCTGGAAGAGAATCCGCAGGATCAGATTTCGGAAGAGGAAGCCTATGATAATGCCACTTCGGTCTACTTGAACACGGTTGCTACGCTTTATAATTATGTAGGTGGTTACAGCGATAGCCAGGGATTACAGGGTACTTACCGGGGAATATATGATCTGAATACCTTTACAACGGATGAGGCGATCCTTCCTACCCGTGGCGGCGACTGGTATGACGGTGGTTTCTGGCAAGGTTTGTTCCTGCATAAATGGGGTGTCAGCAGTGATGCCATACGGGCGACCTGGGAGTATCTGTATAAGGTGATTGTATTGAGCAATAAGTCTTTGGAACGTCTGGATGAATTTTATAAGCAGACGAACAACCGGTATATCCCGGCTTATATGGCTGAGGTGCGGGCTTTCCGGGCCATGTATTATTATTACCTGGTGGATATGTTCGGACGTGTTCCGCTTGTATTGTCGTCATCCACTCCGATGAAAGATGTAAAGCAGAGTACCCGGCAGGAAGTGTTTGAGTTTGTGGTAAAAGAATTGCAGGAGGCAGCGCCGTTGCTAAGTGCGGAGCGTAGTAACCAGCTCGGTGACTATTATGGGCGTTTGACACGTCCGGTTGCTTATTTCCTGTTGGCTAAACTGGCTTTGAATGCCGAAGTTTACACGAATAATAGCTGGACGGCCGGAAGTCAGCCGGATGGAAAAAGTGTGTTTTTTGAAGTCGGCGGTCAACGGTTGAATGCGTGGGAAACCGTGATCGCTTATTGCGATTCCATAACAGCGCTTGGTTACCAACTGTCACGTACTTATGAGGAGAACTTTTCCGTATTTAACGAAACCTCTGTAGAGAATATCTTTACGATTCCGATGGATAAGAATTTTTATACGAACCAGATGCAATACCTGTTTCGTTCCCGTCATTATAATCATGCGAAGGCTTACGGATTATCCGGTGAGAATGGCTCTGCCGCTACAATAGAAGCGCTCCGGACTTTCGGTTACGATACGGATTCGGTCGATGCCCGTTTCAGTAAATGCTATTTTGCCGGTGTTGTGCTTGATCTGAATGGGGATACCGTTCGGCTCGATACCGGGCAGGTGTTGGAATATCTGCCCTGGAAGGTCGATGTGGATATATCCGGTAAACCGTTTGAGAAGGTGGCGGGTGCCCGTATGAAGAAATATGCAATCGATAAAACGGCGACTAAAGACGGGAAGCTGATGGATAATGATATTGTGCTGTTCCGCTATGCCGATGTTTTGCTGATGAAAAGTGAAGCATTGGTCCGTAACGGGGGAAACGGGGAGGCAGAGTTGAATCAGGTCCGTTCCCGTGTCGGAATGCCGGACCGTCAGGCTACTCTGGAAAATATACTGGCCGAACGTCAACTGGAATTTGCCTGGGAAGGGTGGAGGAGGCAGGACCTGGTCCGCTTTGGTCTTTTTACACGAACCTATAGCAGCCGTCCGCAGTTACCGGGAGAAAGCAGTGGTTATACGACTGTCTTTCCGATTCCCGAAAATATACTTTCCCTGAATAGAAATCTGACACAGAATCCTGGATATTAAATAAATATGAAAAAAGGATGCCCCCGTTATGGAAGCATCCTTTTTTATATCTGCTATAATTGTTTATTATAACTGAATCCAACGAACATAAGCAAAGTCCATACGGTGAGGCAATTCTTTGTTTACAGGGTAAACACGGAAGCCCATTTTATGAACACCAGCTTCGCTCGGAGTTGTTTTCAATTCAAAGAACAGTTTAGAACCTTCTTCTTTCTTCAACTCGAACGGTTTTGTATAAAGCAATTCAAGCTGATGATTTTCCGAGTTTTCTTTGGTCACAACCACTTCGGCTCCAAGCATTCCCTGAAGGTCTTTGCGGTCGATTACCAGATTGAATGAATATTCTTTGCCGACAACCGGTCCGTCGATAGCCAGATCTTTGCTGCAAGTGAATGATTCAACCTGGAAGCTGTCCCAATGTTCTGCCACTTCTTCTTTCCATGCTGCGATAGCTTTGGCTTCAGCATAGTTACCTTCACGCAAATGAGCGGAACGGTTAGCCAGTTTGCTGTAGAAACGGCTGATATAATCGTCCAACATACGTTTCATAGTATAGTCGGGAGCGATCTGAGACATTGAGTTCTTGATATACTGGATCCATTCGGGAGAATATCCCTTGCTGTTTTTAGCATAGTAAGTCGGGATGATCTCTGTTTCCAATATATGGTAGATCGTAGCGGCATCCAACTGATCCTGATACTGCTGGTTTTCGTAAGTACGTTTGTCGGTCAATGCCCAACCAGCACCTTCTTTATAACCTTCGTACCACCATCCGTCGAGTACGGAGAAGTTCAGAACACCATTCATCTCTGCTTTTTCACCGGATGTACCTGATGCTTCCAGCGGACGGGTCGGAGTGTTCAACCAAACGTCGACACCGGCAACCAGGTGACGTGCCAGACGCATGTCGTAGTTTTCGAGGAAGATGATCTTACCCAAAAATTCCGGACGACGTGAGATTTCTACGATATGTTTGATCAATCCCTGTCCGCCACCGTCAGCCGGGTGGGCTTTTCCGGTAAATACGAACTGGATCGGATATTTTTCATTGTTTACGATCTTAGCCAGACGGTCAAGGTCTGTGAACAATAAGTGTGCACGTTTATAAGTGGCGAAACGACGACCGAAACCGATCAGCAACGCATTCGGATTGATCTTTTCAAGGATAGAAACAACCTTTACAGGGTCTCCCTGATTCTTCAACCAGCTCTGTTTGTACTGGCCTTTGATGTATTCGATCAGTTTATTCTTCAGAGTTTTGCGCAGTTCCCAGATATCGTCATCGTTGACGTTCTGGATAGCTTCCCAAAGTTTTTTGTTGGATTGGTCTTCAAAGAATTTTTCACCGAAACGCTGGTGGAAGAAACGTTTCCACTCTGTAGAAGCCCATGTCGGCATGTGTACGCCGTTAGTTACATATCCTACATGCAGTTCATCCGGGAAATATCCTTTCCATACCGGAGCAAACATGCGCTGTGATACTTTTCCGTGCAACCAGCTTACACCGTTTGCTTCCTGGCAAGTATTCAAAGCGAATACACTCATAGAGAACTTTTCGTTAGAACCCGGATTCTCGCGTCCCATATCGATAAATTCCTGCCAGCTGATACCCAACTTACCGGGGAATTCACCCATGTAGCGACCGAACAGGCCTTCGTCGAAATAGTCGTGTCCGGCAGGAACCGGAGTATGTACTGTATAAAGAGCAGAAGCGCGTACAACTTCCAATGCCTGATTGAAAGTAAGTCCGTCGTTCTGGATATAGTTAACCAGACGCTGAGCATTGATCAATGCTGCGTGGCCTTCGTTACAATGATAGATCTGTTTTTTGATACCCAGTTTATCCAGCATCAGGATACCGCCGATACCTAACAGGTATTCCTGTTTCATACGGTTTTCCCAGTCGCCGCCATATAACTGGTGAGTGATTGAACGGTCCCATTCGCTGTTCTGAGGAATATCTGTATCCATCAGATACAAAGGAACACGTCCTACGCTTACTTTCCAGATATGAGCATATACGGTTCTGCCTGGGTAAGGTACTTCCAATACCATCGGTTCGCCGTTTGACTGCATTACCTGAGAAAGAGGTAAAGAGTTGAAGTTCTGCGGTTCGTAGTTTGCTATCTGCTGTCCGTCCATAGACAGTGATTGTGTAAAGTACCCGTAGCGATACAGGAAACCTACAGCTGTCAGGTCGATGTTGCTGTCGCTGGCTTCTTTCAGGTAGTCACCTGCCAGAACACCCAGACCACCTGAGTAGATTTTCAGGATGTTAGTCAGGCCATACTCCATGCTGAAATAGGCTACAGACGGTTTTGTAGCATCTGGTTTCTTGTCCACATATTTCCTGAAGTTGGCGTAAACTTCTTGGATTTCGGCCATCAGCACTTTGTCGGCCTGGATTTCTTCAATGCGTTTGAAAGATAAGCTTTGGAGCAAAAGTACCGGATTGCCTTCCGTAGATATCCAAAGGCTTTTGTCGATTTTTCCAAATAATTTAGCTCCTTCATGATTCCATACCCACCACAAATTAGTAGCCATTTCGTGTAAGGGTTGTAATGCTTCGGGGAGCATCGAATGTGAATAAACGTCCTTCCAGATCGGACTGTTTGCGTTATTCGCCTTGATTTTCATTATTGTGATATTTAAAATGATTCAACTTAAAATAAGATGTAAAAAAACTGTGGCAAAGATAGGATTATCTTGCTAATTATGAGCTATGTTTAACTGTTTCTTTTGGTTGCGGCTTCCAATGCGTCGCTGAAAGCTTTTTGATAGAAAACAATAAATTTACTCCATTCAGCCTGTTTTGCCAGTTTAAAACAGCGTTTGCGTATTTCTTCAACTTCTTTTTTGTCTTTCTTGACGAGTGAGAGAATTGAAGCAGTGATAGCATCAGCAACATCGAAATAGTTGAAGTCTGTCCGTTCAATAACAGCCACACCTTCGCTGATGTTTTTGCCGGAGACACTTTTTTCCGCCCAAAGGCCGAAACCGGCAAGGTTGGTCGTTACTGTCGGTATGCCAAAGGCAACACTTTCCAGTGGAGTGTATCCCCAGGGTTCGTAGTATGACGGATATACGGTTGCATCCATACCGATCAGCAGATCGTAATAGGGCTTGTTAAAGATTCCGTCGCGTCCGTCCAGGTAGCAGGGTACAAATATTATTTTCAGTTTTTCGGAAGCCTGATTTGTGAATCCTGCGTGTGAGATATAATTTAATACCTTGTCCTGATCCATCAGATTCAGCCAGTGGGTAATAAAAGGCATTTGCATGGGAGAGGTGGTCTGAATATTTTTTTCAATCACCTCTTTCAGGTCGGCGCGTGCATCGCGGACCCAGGCCGGAACCATCAGGAAGGCAACGACTTCACGTTGTAGTTCTCCTGAATTGCGTACACGGTTCATAGCTTCGATGAAGACGTCGATCCCTTTGTTACGGTATTCATAACGTCCGCTGGTCGATACGAGCAATGCATCCGGAGAGATGGGGCATCCCAGTAATTTCTCGGCTACATTGATCAACGTTTTGCGGGCTTCTGCACGTTTCTTTGTATATTCTTTTCCTTCGGGAACGAAGTTGGGTTCAAAACCGTTCGGGGTAACAATATCCGGAGCCTTGTCCAGCAATTGTTTACACTCCCGGGCTGTGATATCACTGACTGTCGTGAAACAGTCCACATGGAGAGCCGTTTGCTTTTCCAGCGAATGTTTGGCTTCCATATTCAGTTCCTTCGCCATCTGGTCGCCATTGTATCCGTCCATATAAGCATATAATGCTTTGTTGTTGCCGGCAATGGAACGGCCGATAGATGTAGCATGAGTAGTGAACAGGGTTGCAATGGCGGGGATTTGCTTTTTGATATAAAGCGCTCCCATACCCAGCATCCATTCATTGAACAGTGCTGTTACTTTCTTATCGGAAAGATTATAGAAGTTGTAGAAACTTTCAATCACTTTTCCTACTGCATAGGCAAAAATACAGGATTCGTCATAGTCGCCATAAGCGTGCATCGAATCTACCCTGAAGTTTTCCCACATGGAGTAAAAGAAAGCGTCCCGATCACTGAAAAAAGGCTTGAAGTCGATTAATACCACCGGAGGAGTACCAGGTACGTTCCAGCGTCCGACTTTCATTTTTAGTTTGTCAGTGGTTCTTGCATGTTTTTTCCAATCAGCAAACAGAGCATCATCTTCGATAAAGTCCGGAGCGTTAGCGGGTCCCCACACATCAGGTCCGATAAATACTACTTTATCGTTAAACATCTGTTGCAGAGTGTGCGCTTTTGTAGACAGCACTGTGTAGATCCCTCCCACTTTATTACAGACTTCCCAACTGCTTTCAAAGAGATATTCTGGCGTTGTTGTCTTTGTATCCATAAACGATTTTGTTTATAATCAGAGAATTTGAAGCTGCAAAGATACATTATTTTTATCTTTTTTCCTGCGGTGTGAGTTATTTAATAAAGGATTTTGTAGATTTGTAGATATTTTAATGCGAAAATTATGGCTAAAAGAAGAATTTTAAAGAAAGAAATCAGCTATGTAGCAGGTGAACTGTTTTCTGAAGTATTAGTTTGTAAGCTATTTATTCCTGGAGTAGAGGAAGATAAAGCTGATGTTCTGTTGACAAGGATACTGGATATGCAGGATGAATTTATCCGTCGTGCCGGAACTCCGGATGCCAAAGACAACAAAACACTGGTAAAAGAGTATTATCGTAAACTTAGAGTTGATTTGCAGACAGAAGTCGACGCTATTGCAAACGAAATAGGAGAGCTAAGCAAAGAAAAATAATGAAGAAAGCGATCTGTAAGGCACTTCTTCGCATGGCCGGATGGAAACTGGGACCAGTTAGCGAAGATGTGCCTAAATGTGTGATATGCGTCGCCCCGCATACCAGCAATTGGGATTTTATTGTCGGAAAGTTGTTTTATACGGCATTAGGGCGTAACGCCAGTTTTCTAATCAAAAAAGAATGGTTCTTTTTTCCGTTCAATGTATTGTTTTCGTGGCTGGGTGGTGTGCCTGTCGACCGTCATCAACGGACTTCGGTAACCGACCAGATGGTTGAGGTGTTTAATAAACGCAAAATTTTTCAGCTGGCTGTGACACCGGAAGGTACACGTAAAAAGGTGGAAGAATGGAAGAAAGGGTTTTATTATATTGCTGAAAAGGCACAGGTTCCTATCATGATCGCTTATTTTGATTATGCAAAGAAGGAAGCCGGGTTTAAAGGATTGTTTTATCCAACCGGGGATGCAGAAAAGGATATTCGTACAATTCGTGAAAGTTACCGGGATGTGACAGCTTGTCATCCGGAAAATTTCGTAAAAGTTTAATTTACTATTATGGCAGACAGCTTACGTATCAGTATGATTCAATCCCATATCATTTGGGAAGACAGAGACGAGAATCTTGGTTATTACGGAGAATTACTCCGGCGTGTGAGTGGGAAAACGGATATTGCCGTACTTCCCGAAACCTTTACAACCGGTTTTTCCATGGAGGTGGAAAAGCTGGCTGATACGATGGATGGCCCGACTGTCCCGACTATAAAGGGATGGGCCGCTAAATATAATCTGGCTGTCGCCGGTAGTTTTATAGCGAAAGAAGACGGAAAATATTTTAACCGTGCTTTCTTTATCACTCCGGAAGGGGACGAATATTATTATGATAAACGTCATTTATTCCGGATGGCTGCTGAAGATAAGCATTTCACGGCTGGCGATAAACGTACGGTAATAAAGTATAAAGACTGGAATATCTGTTTGCTGGTTTGTTATGATCTCCGTTTCCCGGTATGGAGCCGCAACGTGGATAATGAGTATGACCTATTAATATATGTAGCAAACTGGCCTGAACCCCGTAAAAAGGTATGGAAAGCATTATTGCCTGCCAGGGCCATTGAAAATATGGCGTATGTGTGCGGTGTGAACCGGGTGGGTATCGATGGTAAAGGGTCTACTTACCGGGGCGATTCCATGATCTTCTCTCCGAAAGGAAAGAAACTGGCAGATGCCGGCAAACGGGAGGAAATAACTCGCACCTGTACATTAAATAAGAGTGATTTGGAGGAGTTGCGTGCTAAATTCCCGGCGTGGAAGGATGCAGATGCTTTTTCGATTATCTGAGTCATAGAGTTATTGAAAAAAGAGCGGCTATCGGGAAGAAACCTGGTAGCCGTTTTTTTTAGGAAATGTGTAAGGGTAATGATATTGTAAAACGGCTTCCTTTGTTTTCTTCCGATTGTAGTGTGATCTCTCCGCCGAAACGATGGATGATAACCTGGCAAATGGATAAACCGAGCCCTGTACCCTGTGCAAACTCATCCAGTTTATTAAAACGTTCGAATACTGCTTTCTGTTTTTCTTTTGGGATACCGATTCCCGTGTCTTCTACGATGATCTCTACAGCCATTCGTCTGGGATTGTAATTGTAGCCTATTTTGATATATCCGCTTTTGGTGAATTTGGAAGCATTGTTGATGAAATTAGTGATGACCTGCGTCAGACGGTGTTTGTCTGTATTGAGCATAACTGCTTCTGACGGTTTCTCTATTTTCAGTTCAACACCTTCCGGCATCAGAAATTTATGTGTCTGATAAACGTCGTTCATTAGATCCGACAGATTGTATTCACCAAAGGAAAACTCCATTCTGCCCGATTCGATGCGTGACAGGTCCAGGATATCATTTATCAGTTTTAGGAGAAGGTCTGAATTTGTGTTGATCAGTTTCAGGAAATCATTGCGTTCTTCTGCTGATAATTCCACTTCTTCTTCGGCAATGATATTTGAGAATCCAACGATCGCATTCAAAGGCGTACGTATTTCGTGGCTCATATTCGCGAGGAAGGCTGATTTCATTTTATCTGATTCTTCGGCTTTCTGTCTGGCGAAGATCAGTTCCTGCTTGGCTTCTTTTTCCTGTTGGATGTTCAGGCAAAGGCCACTGAAGAAATCATTTTCTTTATTATAGGTATATCTGAATTCCCACCATTGGTATTCTTTGTTGTCAAACATGCATTGTATCTGGGAAATGTTGTTTTCCTGATCTCCGGATATCGCCATTTCTATATTCTTATTAAATATTGGCAGGTCTTGGGGGAGGATACAATTTTGAAATTCTTCTATGCTGAAAGGTTTTTCTTTTATACCTGCGGCTATATAGAAATCCTTGTCAAAGTAGAGTCTCTTGTCTCGTAGCTGGAATGCGAATACTTTTCCTCCGGCTAAAGCCAGTGATAAGAATTGTTCTCCTTTCCTCAGGTCTTCCTGTGCTTGTTGTTTGTTGCGGTTTTCTCGCAGATAGAGATGGAACAGGTATGAGATGAGGAGAATAACTGCTATACCTGTGCAAATACCGAATAATATGATATGGGAACTGTATCTTTCAAAAAAAGGCATATTGATAATCTGGTAGTTCTTGGGTATTTGGTTCAAGGGAATGTGCCACCGGACCATTTCTTCCCAGTCTATCAAATATTCTTTCGGACTTTCCGTAATGGGAATGTTGCTGAATGGTTTGCCGCTTAAAACCTCACTTGCTGTTTTCACAGATAACTCGATTTGTGTATTGTAAGGTGTAATGTATCCTCCCAGCAAACCTTCCTTTAATCCAAAGCCTTCATTGATCACAGTAATAGTGGGAGCACTGGCAAATAATCCCAGACGTTTGGAGGTAAAATCGCGTTTGCTTTGTACGAAGACGGAGTAGCGGGCCAATCCGGATAAGGCCCATAATAGTTGCACTGACTTTGTAGACCGTCCGTCAACCATTGTATAAAAAGTTTTTTGAGGTTTAGTGGTTAAAGTTTTTGATCCATATAGAGAGCTATCTGCTGTGAACGTATATGTGTTATTTTTATCAACAGTAAAATAGGCACCTGAGATATAATTTATGCCTTTTTCTTTTAATTCGTTTAGAAAAGAACCGGTTGTCTGCTTTCCCAAAGGAGTTTCATCAGTCCAGATATTAATTTTCATAGGTCCGAATATATCTTCCGCCATTTTTATGGTTTTCAGGAATTCCGGACGATCCCAATAGCCTGTCACATTGGGATGTTGTTTCAGGAGGTTCCAGTTGGGATAATTTACACCGGCAAAAATGGTTGGGATTTGTTTGGATAGCGGATGATCGCAATTCATAAATGAGTAACATGCCTGATCATCGTAGGTCAGGATTATATCCGGGGGCCAGCCCGAGAGTGAATCCAGGTAATTATAGATCCTTGCTTTTTCCTCTTTGTCCAGGTATGTTTCGCAATCCAGATAAAATGTCCGGATATCTGCTTTTATATGGTTTCGCCTGAATTCATTCCGAATTTTATGTTCTGTACCGTGGTATCCGTCGTATTCCGGTTCGTATGATTGGATCACCAATACCCGCTTCATGTCCGAAACCGATCGGTCACAAGAAAAGCAGACCGTAAGTAACAGTATGCCTGTGAGATGGAATAGATATTTAGTCAACGCTGTCTGCATAATTACTAGTGCGATCTTTCCGTAATTCTAGTGTCGTAAGTCTTATTTTTTATAATGCATTATGAGGCTGTAAATATAGTAAGGAGTTTTTGATTGTCAACGAATCTTATTCTTTAAATTATATTTATGCAAAAAAAGCGACTGCCGGAGATTAATCCGACAATCGCTCTTCATCTTATGTGGAAAATGTAATCTATTTATTTCACTTCTTCGAAGTCAACATCTGTTACGCCGCCGTCTTTAGCTCCGCCAGCGTTGTTGTTGGCCTGTTGCTGTCCGAAGTCAGGTCCCGGTTGTGCACCGCCCTGAGCATTCTGAGCATTGTACATTTCCTGGCTTGCAGCCTGGAATACTGTATTCAGTTCAGTCATGGCAGCATCGACACCTGCAACATCCTGAGCCTTGTGAGCTTCTTTCAGCTTGTTCAATGCAGCTTCGATAGGAGCTTTCTTATCAGCCGGAAGTTTGTCACCTAGGTCTTTCAATTGTTTTTCAGTCTGGAAAATCATACTGTCAGCCTGGTTCAGCTTGTCGATACGTTCTTTTTCTTTCTTGTCGGCTTCAGCATTGGCTGTCGCTTCGTCTTTCATACGTTTTACTTCTTCGTCGCTCAAACCGCTGGATGCTTCGATACGGATACTCTGTACTTTACCGGTTCCTTTATCTTTTGCAGATACGTTCAGGATACCGTTTGCGTCGATATCGAAAGTAACTTCAATCTGAGGTACACCACGCTGTGCAGCAGGTATTCCGTCCAGGTGGAAACGGCCGATTGATTTGTTGTCCTTAGCCAGAGAACGTTCACCCTGTAAGATATGGATTTCTACAGACGGCTGGTTGTCGACAGCAGTTGTAAATGTTTCCGATTTCTTAGTCGGGATTGTTGTGTTGGCTTCGATCAACTTAGTCATTACGCCACCCATTGTTTCGATACCCAAAGACAGCGGAGTAACATCCAGCAACAATACGTCTTTTACTTCACCGGTCAATACACCACCCTGGATTGCAGCACCTACAGCCACTACTTCATCCGGGTTAACACCTTTGGAAGGAGCTTTACCGAAGAATTTTTCAACGATAGCCTGTACAGCCGGGATACGTGTAGAACCACCTACCAGGATTACTTCGTCGATATCGGAAGTGCTCAAGCCAGCATCTTTCAATGACTGACGGCACGGTTCGATACAAGCCTGGATCAGGCTGTCTGCCAACTGTTCGAATTTAGCACGTGTCAATGTCTTAACCAAGTGCTTTGGAATACCGTTAACCGGCATGATATACGGCAGGTTGATTTCTGTGCTTGTTGTGCTTGACAATTCGATCTTAGCTTTTTCAGCAGCTTCTTTCAAACGTTGCAAAGCCATCGGGTCTTTACGCAAGTCAACGCCTTCTTCACGAAGGAATTCTTCTGCCAGCCAGTCGATAATCACGTGGTCGAAGTCATCACCACCCAGGTGAGTATCACCGTTTGTCGATTTTACTTCAAATACACCGTCACCCAGTTCAAGGATTGAAATATCGAATGTACCGCCACCAAGGTCGAATACGGCAATCTTCATATCTTTGCTGGTCTTGTCAAGACCGTAAGCCAGAGATGCGGCAGTCGGTTCGTTCACGATACGGCGAACATTCAGACCTGCAATTTCACCGGCTTCTTTTGTAGCCTGACGCTGAGCATCGCTAAAGTAAGCCGGAACAGTGATAACTGCATCTGTTACTTCCTGTCCTAAATAATCTTCAGCAGTCTTTTTCATCTTCTGAAGAACCATTGCTGAAATTTCCTGCGGAGTGTACAGACGGCCTTCGATATCCACACGCGGAGTGTTGTTATCGCCACGTACTACCTTATAAGGTACGCGGTTGATTTCTTTTGTAACCTGGTCGTAAGTTTCACCCATGAAACGTTTGATAGAAAATATAGTTTTTTCCGGATTGGTGATAGCCTGACGTTTTGCGGGATCACCAACTTTACGTTCGCCGCCTTCAACGAATGCAACGATTGAAGGAGTCGTTCTTTTACCTTCGCTGTTTGCAATAACAACCGGTTCGTTACCTTCCAGTACGGCAACACATGAGTTGGTTGTTCCTAAGTCGATACCAATAATTTTTCCCATAATTTTCTACTATTTTAATTGTTATTATTTTTCGTCTTTGCTTTTTCTCTTGTCGAGTTGCACCAATTAGTATACAAAACGTATGCCAAAGTAACAATGAACGGTTCCGAATTGTTTTTGCTGTCAGAAATAATGACAATACGGCAGTTGTTGTGGAAGGAACTTTTATCAATTCGTGTATTTTTATGACAGGAATATATTATTTTAGAAACTGTTTTTTGTATTCGGAGGGAGTAAGCCCGGTGTTGCGTTTGAAGATACGATTAAAGTGGGTGATCGTATTAAAACCGCACTCTATGGATATTTGTGTTATGTCTATTTTGTTTTCAATCAGTAGTTTACATGCGTGTCCGATGCGTAGGTCCAACAGGTATTCCATAAATGTTTTACCTGATCTTTCTTTGAAATAGCGGCAGAAAGAAGAACTATTCATCGCTACGATAGAAGAAATTTCGTTTAAATCAATATTTTCTTTATAATGATTTGCCAGAAAAGATAGAATCTTTTCCATGCGTTGATCCATGGTAATGGATACCGATTGGCAAAAGTGTAAACTGCCCAGATAACGTTTAGATTTGAAATTGGCCATTAAGTCGAGCAGGTGTAGTAAATTGATAATACGCATGGTTCCTTTGCTGTCGGGTAATAGTTCGATACACCGTATGATTTCTTTGTTTTCCGGATATGGGAAATGTATTCCCCTGGCAGATTCATCCAATAACTTTTTTATGTGGGCTAAATCTGCATAGTTACTAATGGAATGCGACATGAAATGTTCTTCAAACTGGATGATGACTCCTTTTACCCGTAAAGAATGATTGTTTGTTTCATATTCCGGAGCGCTTTTCATGTAATGCGGAACTCCATGCCCGACGAATGTCAGATCATGAGGATAAAAGGTTTCCATATTGTCGGCAACAAAGCGTTCGCCTGTGCTTTCCTTTACATATATGATCTCAAACTCATTATGAACATGCCAGGGAAAAGTAAATCTGTCATAGTCATAATGCCGGGCAATGATCGGAGTGCCGGCATAGATAGTCAGTTGTTCATGCATGAGTTTGTTTTCCATAATTTCATTTCATTATTGCAGGAACAAATTTAGCATAAAATAATACTGTCCGTTATTTAAAAGAACAAACAATGATTTATTTGTATTAAATATAAGAATTTAAGATTCTTCGTCCATCATACCTTAGCAGAAATGTCAGGAAAGGAGCGGATAGGACATATTCAGGGGAAATTCCTCAATATCGTGTTATAATCTGCAAAAAAAGGCTGTATCCGTTATTCCGGTTCGTGTTAGTTTTGTGTATTGAAACATAATCTAAATTCTAATATATGACTACAACACGAAGAGACTTTCTGAAAAGATCGATTACAGCCGGTTTGGGAATGTTTATAGCCCCGACGATTGTTCCGGCTTCTGTTTTTGGCCCTCATGCACCGTCAAACCGTATTAATATCGGCGCTATCGGAACAGGACGGATTTCACGGGATCATGATATGCCCGGGGTGTGGAAATATGATGATGTGCGTATTATTGCTGCTGCCGATGTGGATGCTAACCGTGTGGCGGATGCTAAAAAACTGGTTGAAGGCTATTATTCAAAAAAACTGGGTAAACCGTACAGTGGAGTTACGACTTATGAAAACTATTTAGACCTGTTGGCTAATAAAGACATTGATGCTGTCTTGATAAGCACTCCTGATCATTGGCATGCCAAGATGGCGATCGATGCTGTCCGGGCAGGTAAAGATGTGTATTTGCAGAAACCGACTTCGTTGACTATAGAGGAAGGACGTAAGATGAGTGATGCGGTGAATGCAACGGGACGTATCCTGCAAATCGGCAGCCAGCAACGTTCGATGGAGCAATTCAGGATTGCTTGTGAACTTGTGCGGAACGGGCGTATCGGTCAGCTGAAAGATATTGAGATCCGTTTACCGGGTGATCCTCCCGGCGGGAATCCGGAAGAAATGCCTATTCCAGCAAATCTGAATTATGATATGTGGTTGGGACAAACCCCTTATGTACCTTATACTATAGATCGGGTACATCCGCAACAAGGGTATGACCGTCCGGGATGGTTGCGTTGCGAACAGTTTGGTGCCGGTATGATTACCGGGTGGGGAGCACATCATTTCGATATAGCCCATTGGGCCATGGATAAAGAGTATTCCGGGCCGGTTGAAATATCAGGACATGCCGAATTTCCCACCTCCGGTTTATGGAATGTACATGGTGATTATGCGACCGAAATGCTTTATGATAATGGGGTGGTGGTACGTGGTACGACCAACAGCAAAGAAAAACCGAATGGTGTCTTATTTACCGGGACTGAAGGTTGGATATTTGTCAGTCGCGGTGCCTATAAAGCTTCGGCAAACGATCCTGAAACAGCCGGTGCATCAAAGGCGTTGCAAGCCTCTGACCCGAAGATACTGACTTCTGTTATCGGAGAAAATGAAGTACATCTTTATAAAAGTTCCGATCATCATGGTAACTGGCTTGAAAGTGTCCGTACGAGAAAACAAAATATCACTCCGGCAGAAGTGGCACATCGTTCCTGTTCGGCTTGCCTGTTGCAACATATAGCAATGAAACTAAATCGTAAACTTTACTGGGACCCGGTTCTGGAACGCTTCAAAGATGATGATGAAGCAAATTCTATGATTGCCCGCCCTCACCGTCCACCTTATAATTTTTGAATGAGATGAGACGGTTGGTTGCTGTTGTTTTGTTTTGTCTTATTTCTTTCCCCTCATTATGGGCAGCAGGAGAAATACGGATTGTTGTGGAAGCCGGTTCATATGACCGGACGGATTGTGTCGTTTCGACCGGGGTTTCTTCGCTTGATCTGAAAGGAGATCTTTCAGCTGTCGTTTTGTATGAGAGAATAGGAAAGAAAAGGATAAAAGTATCGTGCCAGTTACTACGTGAGAAAGATGGAACTCCCCATCTGTATTGGATATTGACGGGTAAAACTCCTGCCGGAACCATGCGTGAATTTATTGCCGAACGAAGCCGGAAAGGGGAACGAAAGGCGATAATGAAAACGGAGGATACAGGTAAGGCTTTAATCCTGAAAAAGAATGACAACGAGATCCTGTACTATAATTATGCAACAGTTTACCCTCCGGCAGGCATTGATCCGGCTTTTCAAAGAAGCGGTTTTATTCATCCGGCTTGTGCTCCGTCGGGAAATGTGCTGACCACTATACAACCTAAAGATCATTACCATCATTATGGTATCTGGAATCCCTGGACACGTATCGAGTATGATGGAAACATGTATGACTTATGGAATCTGAAGGATAAAAAAGGCACAGTCCGTGCACGAAATATAGCTGTTGTTTATCAGGGAAATATCTGCGCCGGTTATTTGGCTAACCTCGATCATTATATATTCTCTCCTTCCGGTGAGAAAGTCATTATGAACGAATCCTGGTCTGTGAAAAGCTGGAATATCCCGGATAAATTTTTGTGGGATTTTGAATCAGGATTGCATCCTTCCACTGATTTACCTGTGTTGATAAAAGCCTATCGGTATGCCGGTTTCGGATGGCGTGCCACAGAGGAATGGACAAAGGAGAATTGCACCATGGTCACTTCCGAAGGGAAAAATCGTCCGGAAATAGATGGAACAACGGCCCGGTGGATTTTTGTTACAGGAACATGCGGAGGAAATAGCCGTTCCGGCTTTCTGGTTCTAAGCCATCCCGGAAACTACAATGCTCCGGAACCTCTTCGTATCTGGGATGAAAATTCTAATGGTGGCCGGGGAGATGCGTTTGTCAATTTTGCACCGACTAAAAATAAAGATTGGCAGCTAATGCCTGGTAAAGAGTATGGTTTGCGTTACCGTATCTGTACTTACGATGGAGAAATGACTGCTGATGAAGCCAACCGTTTATGGAACGATTTTGCTTATCCACCTAAAGTATTTATAAAATAGAAGAATATGAAAAAGATAATTTTAACGATAACGGCCCTTTGGCTGGCCGGAGTTATGTATGCCCAGAAACAGGAAGTTTCGGCTACAAAAGTAGGAAATCGTATAGATGTCACAATCGGTGAACAGTTCTTTACCAGCTATCGGTTCCAACCGGATGAGAAATATCCTTTCTTTTTTCCGGTAAACGGTCCTGTTTCGGGAGCCGGAGTTACTTCCATGCGTAACGGTCAATATCCTCATCACAGCTCTCTGTTTTTTGGGTGCGACCGGGTGAACGGAGGTAACTACTGGCAGGAAGGCCTTGAACGCGGACGTATCATTTCTGTCGGTGCCCGGATTGTGGAAGCTAAAGGTGAACGTGTGGTGATTGAAGATGAATGTCTCTGGAAACGTCCCGATGCGGAAGCTCCTATTATGGACAGGCGGAAGATTATTATTTCGGCTCCCTCCCCTGAACTGTATCAACTTGATTTCGACATTGAGATGGAGATGCTTATAGATGTGACGATTCAAAAGACGAACCATTCCTTGTTCAGTGCCAGAGTCGACCCGGACCTGACTGTTAAGCAGGGAGGAGTAATGATTAATTCGGAAGGCAAACAAGGTGAAAAAGGAACGTTCGGGGTAGGGGCAGCCTGGATTGACTGTTATGGCGAACGTAAAACCGGAAAGGAAGGGATTGCTATTATGCAGCATCCGTCTAACCGTTGGTATCCGTCACCCTGGTTTACGCGTGATTACGGATTTATGTCACCCACTCCGATGTACTGGTCTGAAAACGGAAAGACAACCGACCTGAAAAAAGGAGAAAAAATAGCACTCCGTTATCGTGTCCTGATCCATAAAGGAGATAGTCAGGAAGCAGGCATTGCCACTCTGTTTGAGCAGTATATGAAAGAATAGGAATAATGGAGTGATGTAGAATAAGATGAATAGGTATATACAATTGTTTTTTGAATTCTACTATCATACTATCACTAATTGAAATAAGTGTATGATTATTAGTCTTTTAATTGGTGGTAGTAGGTGCTTTCAACTATCACTAATCTATCACACAACTATCATATCCTGCTTAAAAAGTAAGATAGACAGTCTCTTGTTTTTGATAAGTAAATAGTTTAAAATCAACGATATAGTAATGCGTGTTGCTTGACACCCGGGTCTTGGTACCTTCGACACCCGGGTATCAGCATCGTCAAGATGGGGGCGTAAAACAGGGTGAGATAGGCATCCCGGCAACAAAAAGTCTGTATTCGGGTGAAATTAAGTCCTTGTTTTGGGATAAAAAGATAGTAGACTGACGAATTATGAGAGGCTGCATGCAGCCGGGCAGTTGTCTTTTTAACCTTAAAAAGACGGCTACTAAGTTAAAATAGAATTAAAGTGATGGTTGAATGATAGATAAATGATAGTTGAAAGTGCCTACTGTCATTAATTAGAAGGCTAATAATCAAACACTTACTTCAATTAGTGATAGTATGATAGTTGAATTAAAGAAAATAGTTTATAGTAAGAGAGTTAGAGTTGTATTAGAAAGATTTGAACCTACTTTTCCCTTGATGGAAAAGTAGTCAAAAGATCAAGGCTTAACCGGCTTCACTGCTGCGGTGAAAGACTACGCTGTCGCATCTGAACTCGCTACGCTCAAACAGCAGATGCTCCTGACGCTTCGTCTTCCACCTTCGCGGACGTTCACCCGCTTAGGCCTTGACAAGGAAGCTCTGCTTCCTCTTGGAATTGCCGATACCGGCTGTTGAAAGAGAAAGGACCTGTTATATTATATAGGTGTCGGTATCGGCAATCCCCGGAGAACGCAAAGCGTTCTGTGAAAGGCCTCATCTGGTGAGCGTAAAGCGTAGCATCCGTAGTGAGTGCCCGGAGGCTGTGCTGTTTGAGCGCAGCGAGTTCACAGACGACAGCGAACGAAGGAGGCGGAGTAGCGAGGCAGATGCAGCCTTGATCTTTTGGTTACTTTTCTATCAAGAGAAAAGTAACAGTCAATTCTGATAATACTTAAACTATCAAATAAATTATATCAACATTAAAATAATTCGATTATGATTATCAATTTAAAAGATAAGGTAGCTGTTGTAACTGGCGGCGGAGGTGTGCTGGGAGGAAGTATTTCCCGCAGCTTGGTAGAGAATGGGGTGAGAGTGGCGATACTTGATATTCGTCAGGAGCAACTGGATAAACGCGTTGATGAATTATCAGCCTTGGGGCAAGTGATAGGAATCCGGTGTGATGTGTTGGATATTACCAGCCTGGAGGAGGCTCGGGCAAAATTGCTGTCGGAGTGGGGACAGATTGACATCCTCGTGAATGCAGCAGGAGGTAACCTGCCGGGTGCCACTTTGCGGGAGGATCAGACCGTATTTGACATGAAGGTCGAAGATTTCAACCGGGTGACCGATCTGAATATGAACGGAACAGTTTATCCTTGTCTGGTTTTCGGTAAAGCGATGGCGGAAAGTGGCGAGGGAAGTATCATCAATATCTCTTCAATGGCAGTCTATTCAGCTATCACACGTGTGCCGGGTTACTCGGTTGCCAAGAGCGGAGTGAGTATCTTTACCCAGTGGCTGGCAATGGAAATGGCGTTGAAATTCGGTGAGAAGATACGTGTGAATGCACTGGCTCCCGGCTTTTTTATCGGCGATCAGAACCGGGCTGTCCTTATTAATCCCGACGGTACGTATACGGAACGCAGTCGCAAGGTCCTGGCGCGTACACCCATGAAGCGTTTTGGCGATATCAGCGAGTTAAACGGACTGGTTCATTTCTTGTGTTCCGAACACGCCAGTTTTATAACCGGAACGATCATACCGGTAGACGGAGGTTTCAGTTCTTTTAGCGGAGTGTGATATGGCGTTGGAAAAAACATGGAGATGGTTTGGCCGGAATGATACGGTCACGTTTGCCGACTTGAAACAAATGGGAGTGGAGGGAGTTGTAACTTCCCTCCACCATATTCCGGCAGGAGAGGCTTGGCCGGTGGAAGAGATCCGTAAGGTGCAGGCCGGGATCGAACATCATGGAATGCGTTGGAGTGTAGTAGAGAGCTTACCGGTTTCGGAAGGCATTAAAATCGGGTCGGCAGACCGCCCGCAGCTGATTGAGAACTATATCCTGTCTCTGAAGAATTTGGGTGCATGTGGAATTGATACAGTGTGTTACAACTTTATGCCGGTACTCGACTGGGCACGCACAGACCTGCATTTTAAGAATAATAACGGGGCGGAGTCGATGCTGTTCGACTATCCGACTTTTGCTGCTTTCGACATATACATTCTTCGTCGTGAAGGTGCTGCCGGCGATTACCCTGAAAATATACGGCAAAAAGCGCGCGATATAGCCGGATCTTTAACAGAAGATGAAAAAGAAGAGTTGGCGCATAATATAATAATCGTCACGCAGGCTTTTATTCATGGTGTGATTGGGGAAGATAGCGACAATTATAAAGATCGTTTCCTGACTTATTTGAAAACATATGATGCGATCGGAAAAGAACAATTACGCGAAAACCTGGCTTTTTTCCTGAAAGAAATACTTCCTGTTGCGGAACAGGCCGGCGTAAATCTGTGTATACACCCCGACGATCCTCCTTTCCCGTTGTTGGGCTTACCTCGTATTGCGGGAACGGCCGACGACTTTAGATGGATCATGGAACAGTCTGATTCTCCCGCTCATGGAATAACGTTTTGCACCGGTTCGCTTTCGGCCTGCCCCGACAATGATTTGGTGGCGATGGCAACTGAGTTTGCTTCGCGTATCCAATTCGTTCATTTGCGGAATACGGCCTACTTGGCCGATAATAGTTTTTATGAATCAGGGCATTTGACAGGTAGTGTCGATATGTTTTCTATCATAAGGATATTGCTGGAAGAACAACGGCGGCGAAGAAAGTCCGGCCGTAAAGATTGGCGAATGCCATTTCGTCCGGATCATGGTTTGCGTATTCTCGATGACTATTCGCGGACAGCCAATCCAGGCTATCCCTTGATCGGTCGCCTCAAAGGAATGGCGGAAATAGACGGTTTGCAAACGGGAATCGAGCGCTTTTTGTAAAGTTTCTTTCTATCTTTGTGGTGACTCTGTTGACAGTAAATAACTTAATAGAACAATAAAATGAAGACTTACTTGATTTTTACTATGACTGCACTTTTAACTGCGACCTCTTGCTCGGTCAAAAAAGAGGATACGAAAAGCTTCTCCGGTGTTCCGGGTGAAGTGAAATTGATAACGCTCGATCCCGGACATTTCCATGCAGCTTTGGTACAAAAAAATTCTTACCCGCAGGTTGCCGATGAAGTATATGTATATGCTCCGGTCGGTGATGATGTAAAAGAACATCTGGCAAAAGTGGAAGCCTATAATAACCGGCAGGATTCTCCGACCCGTTGGGAGGAAGTCGTTTATACAGGAGCTGACTTCCTGGAAAAAATGATTGCCGAAAAGAAAGGAAATGTAATGGTTACTGCCGGTAATAACGGTAAAAAGACAGATTACATCAAACGCACTTTATCGGCCGGCATTCATGTACTGGCAGACAAACCGATGGCGATTAACCCGGCAAATTTCGAAGTATTGAAAGAATGCTTTGATATAGCCCGTGACCAGCATGTGCTGCTTTATGACATTATGACCGAGCGGCATGAGATTACAACGATCTTACAGCGGGAGTTATCTTTGTTGCCTGCTGTCTATGGGGAACAACTGGCCGGTAGTCCGGAAGAACCGGGTATCGTAAAAGAGAGCGTTCATCATTTTTTCAAAACAGTGTCAGGCAACCCGCTGAAGCGTCCGGCATGGTTTTTCGACGTGGAGCAGCAAGGTGAAGGCATTGTTGATGTTACGACTCACCTGGTCGACCTGGTACAGTGGGAAGCGTTTCCGGATGTGGTAATCGATTATCAGAAGGATATTGAGTTGCTGGATGCAAATCGTTGGACGACTCCTATGTCTAAAGAACAGTTTAAAGAAGTGACCGGACTGGATACTTATCCCGATTATCTGCAAAAGGATGTTGTTGGTGATACCTTGAAAGTCTACTCTAATGGTGATATTACTTACAAGCTGAAGGGTTTATATGCTAAAGTTTCGGTTATATGGAATTACACTTTCCCGGCAGGCGGTGGCGATACGCATTTCTCTGTCATGAAGGGAAGCAAGGCAGACTTGATTATCCGTCAGGGTAAAGAACAAGGCTACAAGCCGGAGTTGTATATCGAAGCACTTCCTGGTGTTGATCTGGTAGCTTATGAAAAGGAACTCGCCGCATCTATACCCGTTATTGCCGACAAATACCCTGGAGTTGCCTTGAATAAGATCGCAGATAATGTATGGCAGGTTCAAATCCCCGCAAATTATCGCGTAGGACATGAAGCTCATTTTGGTCAGGTGACGGAAAACTTTTTAGAATATTTGAAGGATGGTAAACTGCCTGACTGGGAGGTACCGAATATGATCGCAAAATATTATGTAACGACTCGTGCGTTGGAGATGGCGAAAGAGAAGAGTAAGTAAAGAGGGGGAGAGATTAATAAGAAAGAGATGTGCCTGGTTTGGGGTACATCTCTTTTTTCTGAAATAATTTAAAGCCAGAGGAGGAAATCCAGGAACTAGCCACGAAGATGTAATTCGTTTTTGTGAAATGATGCGTAAATGTGTTAAGGGGGATTTTACGGCTGTTGAAAAAGCTGGAATCCTTGACCGCATTCTCGGATATTGATTTTACAAGAAGGATATATTTCTCCTTACAAATAGAAACAAAAATCCCCGAAGCCTGTATCGCTCCGGGGATTTTTTATTTTTTCATTTCCTTTTCTTCCATCATGTCGAGTTCGTTCTTGTCGGAATCAATAAATTTGTATTCCAGAAAACCCAGACTTTGGTTAGGAATGACTTTCATACCCATTGAGTATTTTAGTTTCCATTTCATACTGAGGGGATAAAGCCCCTTGTTTACGAATGCTGCCACGTAGGGATGTACGTGCAGGGCGAATTTCTTTACATTATGCTTATTCACTAAACAATCGATCTTACCTTCCAGATTGTCGGTAAATAGGATCGAAGGTTTGATTGTCCCTGTGCCGAAACAGGTAGGACACGATTCTGTTGTATCCACATCCATTGCCGGGCGTACCCTCTGGCGGGTAATCTGCATCAGACCAAACTTACTTAAAGGCAGGATGTTGTGTTTGGCCCGGTCGCTTGCCATCGCTTTAGTCATGTGTTCAAACAACTTCTGTCGATTAGCGGCTTCCGCCATGTCGATGTAGTCGACCACGATAATACCGCCCATATCACGGAGACGAAGCTGACGTGCAATTTCGTCGGCGGCGGCTGTGTTTACGTCGATAGCTGTTTTCTCCTGGGCGTCGCTCCCTTTGGAACGGTTGCCGCTGTTCACATCTATCACGTGCATGGCCTCGGTATGCTCGATAATCAGGTAAGCTCCACTTTTATACGTAACCGTACGTCCAAACAGCGATTTAACTTGTTTCGTGATACCGAAATTGTCGAAGATAGGTAATTCGCCGGTATATCGCTGTACGATCTCTTCCCTTCCGGGAGCGATCAGGCTGACATAATCGCGTATGTTATGATAAACATCCGCATCGTTTACGTAAATGTTCTGGAAAGACGGGTTGAAGATGTCGCGGAGCAAAGCTACCGTACGCGCCGTTTCTTCATATACAATCGACGGCACTTTCAGTTTGGGAACTTTGACGATGTTATCTTCCCATCGTTTCACTAATGTCTTTAATTCATGGTCGAGTTCAGCAACACGTTTTCCTTCGGAAGAAGTACGTACGATCACGCTGAAATTTTTCGGCTTGATGCTCTGAATCAACTGCCGCAAACGGGCACGTTCTTCGCTCGACTTGATTTTTGTGGAGACAGAGACCTTATCGGCAAATGGTATCAATACGATGTATCTTCCGGCAAATGACAGCTCGGAAGTCAGTCGCGGACCCTTTGTTGAGATCGGCTCTTTGGCAATCTGTACCAACACCTCTTGTCCTACTTTAAGCACGTTACTGATGCTTCCGTCCTTTTCAATCTCAGGAAGTATCTGTACTTTTGAAATGGCGGGCATCTTTTTAGGGTCGCCAAGTGCTTGTTTGAGGAACTTTTGTTGGGTGTTGAAGTTAGGACCTAAGTCCAGATAATGAAGAAATGCGTCCTTTTTGTACCCTACGTCGATAAAAGCAGCGTTCAAACCCGGCATCAGTTTCTTTACTTTGCCAAGATAAATATCGCCTACGGCAAACGAGACATTGCGGGCCTCCTTCTGGAGTTCCACAAGGTTTTTGTCTTCCAATACGGCAATAGATACCTCTTTGGGTTGTACATCAACTACTAATTCACTTATCACTTAAAAAGAGGGTTTTTTAATTCAGACCTTTCTAAATACGCAAAGAACAAACTTAAAAGGTCACTTATTAAGTTTGTTCTTTAGAGTTTCTCGATAGACTTATTTCTTTTTATGTCTATTCTTTTTCAGTCTCTTTTTGCGCTTGTGCGTAGACATTTTATGTCTTTTTCTTTTCTTTCCGCTAGGCATTGTTTCTAAATTTTAAATTAAACTATAATTACTAATTACTTAACTTCGTTCAGGAAAGTTTTAGCCGGCTTGAATGAAGGGATGTTATGCTCCGGAATGATGATCGTAGTATTTTTTGAAATATTACGAGCAGTTTTCTGGGCTCTCTTCTTAATAACGAAACTTCCGAATCCTCTCAGATAAACGTTTTCACCCTGAGATAACGAACTTTTCACGATGTCCATGAAAGATTCTACGCTATTCAATACCGTCTGCTTATCGATACCGGTACTTTTTGAAATCTCGCTAACAATATCTGCTTTAGTCATGTCTATAAATTAATTAATGATTTGGACCTATTAATTTTTTGGAATGCAAATATATAGCTTTTTATTTAAGTGGGAAAAGAATTGCCTGCCATTTTTTAATAAAAAAGATTCCTTACAATTCATTATATCTGTGTATGTTTGCATTAATCAACGAGTTGAGAGTTTCAAAACTACAAAAACAGGACATTTTAACGCAAATGGAAAACGAATTGGAAGTCAGCCATATTTTGCTGGCCTGGTATAAAACGAATAAGAGGATGCTGCCCTGGCGGGAATCGTCCGACCCGTATATAATCTGGATATCGGAAATTATCCTTCAACAAACCCGTGTCGCTCAGGGGATGGACTACTTTTACAGGTTCACCGAACGCTTCCCGGATGTCGCTTCCCTGGCGGCGGCGGAAGAGGATGAGGTGCTGAAATATTGGCAGGGGTTGGGCTATTATAGTCGTGCCCGTAACCTGCATGCTGCCGCTAAGAGTATCATGGATCGGTTCGGCGGCGTTTTTCCCGGGGAATATAAAGAGATATTGTCTTTGAAAGGTATCGGTGAATATACGGCTGCTGCCATTGTGTCTTTTGTATGGAATAAGCCTTATCCGGTTGTCGACGGGAATGTGTACCGTGTCTTATCCCGGCTGTATGCAGTCGACACGCCAATTGATAGCACGCAGGGAAAGAAACAGTTTGCGGAACTGGCCGCTCTTGTGATGAATCCCAAATATGCAGGGACGCATAACCAGGCGGTTATGGAGTTCGGGGCTTTGCAATGTGTTCCACAAAATCCGGATTGTGAAGTTTGCCCGTTGAAGGAACGTTGTATGGCCTATGCTTCGGGTAATGTGCAAGCGTTTCCGGTCAAGCAGAACAAGACGAAAACGCGGCCCCGTTATTTTCATTATCTATACATTATATATAAGAGGCAAACCTGGCTTTCGCGCCGGGGCAAAAAAGATATCTGGGAAGGGCTATACGAATTTCCCCTGATCGAGACGGCGGAACCGATGGATTTTGCCGGATTGCAGCAAACGGAAGCGTACCGGAAACTGTTTGACGGCGCCGGTCGGATGAATGTTTCCGTGGATATGTCCGAGGTGAAGCATGTCCTTTCCCACCAGGTTCTTTATACGACATTTTACCGGGTCGAGATTGAAAAAGTGACGGACGCATTGAATTCGTATCTGGCTGTTCCGTATGAAGATATCGAACGTTATGCCGTTCCCCGCCTGGTACATATTTATTTGGAGAAATTAAACGGAAATTTGTCTGAATGATCGAATTTATGTTTCTTTGTAAGATATTAAAAGAATTACAACTATGTCATTGAATAAAGTCATATTGATTGGTAACGTGGGTAAAGATCCCGACGTTCGTTATTTCGACAGCGGTACGGCCGTTGCAAACTTCCCTTTGGCAACTTCCGAAAGAGGTTACACACTGGCAAACGGTACGGTTGTGCCGGAGAGAACAGAATGGCACAATATCGTGGTTCGCCGCGACCAGGTTGCTTTTGTTGAGAAATGGGTGAAGAAAGGTTCGGGTGTTTATGTAGAAGGAAAGATTCGTACCCGCAGTTATGACGACCAGAGTGGTGTGAAACGTTATGTGACTGAAATTCATGCAGACCGTATTGAATTTTATAATACGGGCACACGTCCGGCCGACGGTACGGCAACGAATGCCGGAACAGGTTTCCAGCAAGGCGGACAGCCACAGGCAACACAGCAGGCTACGTCTTACCAGCAACCGGTATCGCAACAGCCGGATATTTCAACTGATTCAAACAGTGCGGATGATCTTCCGTTCTGATATTGTTTAACTAATACGGTTCCCCTTGGACTCAGACTATTATTTATCGGGCTTATTCGATCAGGTTACTATACAGGCGCTCACAGCAGGCCCTGTTATAGCGTTAAGCCTTGCTTGTTTACTGCTGTTGGTGTCCGGCTTTGTGTCGGCATCGGAAGTGGCATTCTTTTCTCTTACCCCGGGTGATATAAACGACATCCGGGAGGAGAATTCGCCTTCGGACCCGTTGATCCGGAAATTACTGGATCGCTCCGAATATTTACTTGCGGCTATTTTGATAGCCAATAACTTTGTGAACGTGGCCGTGGTAATGCTTTGTACCTACGGCATTAATTCTTTGATCAATTTCTCGGCTGTTCCTGCCCTGGGTTTCATTCTTGAAACAATCGTACTGACCTTTATGCTTTTACTTTTCGGCGAGATCATGCCTAAGATCTACGCACAGAAAAATTCGCTCCGTTTCGTTCGCCGTTCCGCTTCGGTGTTGAATATGGTGGAACGCATCTGCCGTCCGCTTTCGGTGGTATTGGTTAATTCTACCTCTATTATCAACAAGGCGCTGGTGAAGAAAAAATATGACTTGTCGGTCGATGAGTTATCCAAGGCTTTGGAGTTGACCTCTAAAGAGATTCCGGAAGAGAAAGAGATGCTGGCTGAGATCATCAAGTTCTATAATAAGACGGCCGATGAGATCATGACGCCCCGTTTGGATATGGAGGACATCGAGATAAAGACCAGCTTTCGCAATGTGATCGATTTCATTATCAAATCCGGTTATTCGCGAATCCCTATATATGCCGAATCGGAAGATAATATTAAAGGTATCCTTTATATAAAGGATTTGCTTCCTTATATAGAAAAGCCGGATACATTCCGCTGGCAGAGCTTAATTCGTCCGGCTTACTTTGTTCCCGAAACAAAGAAGATCGACGACTTGCTGGAAGAATTCCGTACCAATAAGATTCACATGGCGATTGTGGTGGATGAGTTTGGCGGTACGTCCGGTATCGTGACGATGGAAGACATTCTGGAGGAAATTGTCGGCGAGATTTCGGACGAATATGATGAAGATGAAAAGCAGTTTGTCCGTCTGGCAGACGGCAGCCTGATCTTCGAAGCCAAGATTTTATTGACAGACTTCTTCCGCGTTATCAATACAGACCCGTCCGAGTTCGGCAAACTGACGGAAGATGTAGAAACGCTTGCCGGTCTTTTACTGGAAATAAAAGGTGACTTCCCGCGCCGTCGGGAGATTATAGATTACGGTAAATATCGTTTCCAGATTCTGGAAATGGATAACCGAAGAATCCTGAAAGTGAAATTCAACTGCATTTCAGAAATAGAGAAAGAAGGAGAGGAGTGATGAAGCAGATTCTGTCCGGCATGGTTTTCCTTTGTATCCTGTTGTGCTGTGTGTCTTGTACGGAATATACACCGAAACCGCGTGGTTATTTCCGTATCGAACCGCCTCGGGCACGTTATCAGGTGTTGCCTCTGGACAGTTTGCCCTACTCATTCAATGTTTCTCAGTTGGCTATTGTCGAGCTGCCGGAGATTGGAAGTCCGGAAGGATGGATCAATTTGTCTTATCCTTCATTGGGTGTAAAGATTTATTGCAGTTATTTACCCGTCACCCGTTCTACTTTGCAAATAGCAGAGAATGAATCGCGTTCCCTAGTTTCCCGCCAGGCGAAGCAGGCGAAAGCGGTAAAGGAACAAGCCTATAGCAACCCGGATGAACGGGTGTATGGCTCCCTTTTCCTGTTGGATGGGGAGTCTGCTTCTCCTGTGCAGTTTATGTTGACCGACAGTGCTTCGAACTTCTTTCGGGGTGCTTTATATTATGATTGTGTACCGAATGCCGATTCGTTGGCTCCGGTTACAGATTATCTGAGAAAAGATATTATCGAGTTGATACAATCCTTTAGCTGGAAAAAGTAATGCCTGTCCTGTTTAAATACACAGAGCCGTTGTTGGGTGTCTGGAAGATTGAAGAAAGTTCGGAAGAATTGCTGTCGATGCTGGAACTGCCATCCGAATATATCCCTTTCCTGCAACAGATAAAAACAGAAAAACGTCGTCAGGAATGGCTGGCGTCTCGTGTTCTCCTGAAAGAGTTGGCGGGAGAGGAGTTGCTGATCGCTTATCATGACGATGGCGCTCCTTACTTACCCGATTCATCCTTATCCCTGAGTATTTCCCATACGAATGGCTATGCGGCAGTGTTATTGCAGGAGCAGGGAGCGGTTGGTATAGATATAGAATACCGTTCCGACCGGGTATTAAAGATACGTAGCCGCTTTATGTCTCCGGAAGAGAATGCGTCGGTCGGTCCGGATTATGAAACAGAGCATCTGCTTGTCCATTGGTGTGCCAAGGAGGCTTTATTCAAGATGATCCGGCAACAGGATGTTGACTTTATAGAACATCTGCATGTGGAGCCGTTTACTTATACCGGTTCCGGAGAGCTTTGGGCGTTTGAAACCCGGACTCCCGAACGAAAGTCGTATGTTCTGAGCTATAAAGTATTTCCGGAGTTTGTTCTTGTTTATAGTATCCCTTCCTGCTTTGGCAATCCGGAATAGAGAGGTTGTTTTTATCCGTTCGCAACATTCTACCGATAGCTTTGTTCTAAATGATAGAGAAGTATATTTATATAAATTGTTGAGTAAATTATAAAACAGGAGTATTATATATTAGGAGAAAAGTGTATCATAATATATGATATTTTATTTTCATAATATATGCGATTCTAATATCATAATATATGATACTGTGATCCGCAATAAGGGAACACGATGTTACTATGTCAACGATATAGATAGGGAAAGGATATGGGACGGAACAAGAAGATCATAAAATACATTTTCCCGGCAATAGGATTGCTGGCGGTGCTTCTGACTGTCCTGAACCTGTATCTGAGCAACCGCCTGGAAAGATATTTGAAAGTAGAATTGAGCCGGCGTACTGCTGAGGCTACGGACGGATTCTATAACCTGTCGTTCGATGATCTTTCGATCGGTTTTGTGAAAGGAGAACTGAAAATCGAAGGCGTCAGGCTGATGCCCGATTCAACTGTGTTTCAACAGTGGAAAGCTATTGACAGCCTTCCCCGTACTTATGTGAAAGCGGAGATCGGCATGATAGATTTCAAAGGTGTAAACCTTACCTGGCGGTGGAGTTATAAAGAATTGCATTTTAATACGTTTGAGATAAAAGACCCACGGATAGAAGTTTTCGATTCTTATTATTCGGGGCGTGTGGAGAAAAAGGTCCGGCATGCCGATACCAAATCATTGTATGAAGTAATCTCTCCTTATATAAATGTGTTGAGCGTACGGACACTGAACCTGTCGAACGCCAGCGTATCCTATACCGTCGAGAATCCTGTGACACCGATCGTCTATGGGCTTGATGATGTCAGCTTTCGCGCTTACGGTTTTCTGTTGGATAAGAACTCGTCACAGAGCGGAAAGTTACTCTATTGTGATAACTTTGAATTTGTGACGAACCAACCGCAGACGTTGCTAGCCAATAACGACTTCCTCCTTAAAACAGACAGCATAAAACTCAGTACGCAGGATTCGATTATTTATATAGAGAAAATCAGGCTGATTCCGCAGGATAGTTTATGGACGGAGACGAAACAACGTCCGGATAGCTATGTCGATGCACAGGTCCGGACAGTGGAAGTCAACGGAATCCGTTTTAAACGAGAAGATGCATTGAATTATCTGACAGCCCGTTCTTTTGAAATATCTTCGTCGGACATTCAGGTATTTAATCTGGCCGCTAATGCCCCGGCTGCGAAAAAAGCGGCAGGCAATGCTACAAAAATTGATACGGATTCTTTGGTACAGGCTTTATCTTTATATGACATAATATCGCCGGTATTGCATAGCGTTTCTATCCGGACTGTCGGAATCGATGCCGCCAAAGTTACTTATTCGCAAGCGGTAAAAGACTTGGTGGAAGTCTATAAACTGGATAACTTCAATTTCCGGGCAAACGACTTCCTAGTTGATTCGGTTTCGGAAGAGAAGCATGGCTTGTGGTATTCCCGTAGTTTCGCCTTTGAAGCAACTGGCATCAGCGGGGAGATGACGGCACGTAACCACCGTTTCGATATTGCCCGTATGGCATTGGATACGGAGTCCGGCGATTTCAATATAGAGAAAATCCGCCTGAAACCTATAAAAGTAAATTCACGGAAAGACTATATATCCGGTAGCATTGACACAGTCGGTATCAGGGGATTGCTTTATGATAAAGGGATCAGTGCTGACCTTTTCAAGATAGACCATCCGGTTATCTATTATTATAAATCCCCGTCTTATGCGAAGAAAAGCAAGGAAACGAAGCTGCCGGTAAATCCGAAGGCGGATGTGGAAAGCATCCTAAATCCTTTATTGCAATATCTGTCTATCAAACGGATCGACCTGAATCATGCATATCTCACATTGAATGACAGAGGCGTTCCCGATCCGATAATCTATAAGCTGAAGGATTTCAATTTCTATGCCACCCGCTTCCTGGTGGACGATAGTACGAACCGGAGTGGAGGGCTGTTCTTTGCCTGTGATCATTTTGGTTTCAGTTTCAAAGACTTCGACAATTATTTGCCGGGAAAAGCCTACCGTCTGTCTGTCCGGAAAGGTAATTTCTCTACGGCAAAAGGCATATTGGGATTACAGGACGTGAAACTGCTCCCGCAAGACTCTTTATGGCAAATGGGAGCAAATTCATATCTTCGTATAGAGACTCCGATGATTTATGCAACCGGTTTGAACCGTCTGCCAGAGAATTTGCTTCAGCGCCTGGATGCTGCTTCGCTGCATGTCGAATCACCCGATATCCGCTTGATGAAAAAAGACGGAAGCCTGTTACAGGTATCACTTCAGGACTTGGGTATCGATAAAGTCGTGTGGGACAGTTTGCATTTTTCTGTTGGTTCGATAAACCTGTCAGATCCGGTTGTCAGTTATCAGGCCGGGACTTCTCCCGATCCGATAAAGACAAAAAAGAAATCTCCCGCCGTCCTATCGGATGATATTTATGAGGCAGTCGGTCGGTTTACGCCTGACCTTTCACTGGGAAAACTGACAGTCTCCAATGCTGTCTGGAATCGTGATACGGCAAACCTGTTTCTTGAAGGACTGCATGTCAATGTCAGGAACCGGACATTCGGGCTGAAGACTGTCCGATTCGATACCAAAGACCTGGCATTCCCGTTGGATAATGGTTTTTATACATTGAAGATAGGAAAAGTCAATCTGGATAATACCGATCTGAATCTGGAAGATATCCATTTGGTTTCCGCCTATCCGAAAATGGAATTTGCTTACCGGCAACCAAAGCATCAGGATTGGTTTGATGTCAAAGTCGGCCGGTTAGGATTGTCGGGAATCGATTTGCCGGCTTACTTCTCGGAGAAAGTGGTCCGGATAAAAAATGTAGAGGTTGACAATGCCGAACTTCAGAATTTTAAGAACCAACAGATTGTCGTGCCCCGCCATATCGTACCGATGATCTATTCCGGTTTGCAGAAGGCACCGGTGAAAATGGCTATCGACAGTCTCCGTGTAAATAACTTTTCCGTTGTTTACGAAGAATTGTCAAAGAAAGGGATACAACCGGGTAAACTGTTTTTCACGGAAATGAACGGGAAATTCTCCGGCTTCACTAATATCGTTTCCTATCCGGACCAGTATATCCGTCTGGATGCAAACGGCAAATTAATGGGGAAAGGATATTTTACCGCCACCTGGCAGCTTCCGGTCGATTCCCTGAACGATCGTTTCCTGCTGGATGCGCATATGGAGGACTTTGATCTGACTGCATTGAACGAACTGATCACACCGCTGGCCTTTGCCAAAGTGGAGAGTGGTAAACTGGTCGATTTTACATTTAGCACTGAAGCCTCGACCAAAGGTGCCACTGTCGATATGCTATTCCTTTACAGGGATCTGAAGGCAGAGATAATGAAGGAGAAAAAAGGGGAGGTGATCGATAATAAATTCCTGTCGCGTTTGGCTAACCTGGTACTGAAACATGATAATCCCGACCATCCGGAACAGGGAACACGCAGGCCCCGTCATTCTCATCTGACGATAGAACGTGACCCGTATCATTCTACATTTAATTATCTGTGGCAAATTCTTCGTCCGGCATTGACGGAGTCAGTCGGAGTCTCAAAGAAGGCGCAGGATGTAGCCAAAGATGTCTCCGGCTTCTTTACAAAAGTGAAGAACTTCTTCCATCCCGGAAAGAAAAAGCAACAAAAGCGGCCTGTATCCGGACAAAATGAACCGGCAGGTGAACTAATTCCCGAATAAACTGTTTTATCTATAACAGGGTGTTGTTTTGTAGATAAAAAATAAATTATGGAATATGATATTGTTCACCATCCGGAGAAATATCGCTTTGAAATAAAGCAGGATGGTTTAACTGCCTTTGTGCAGTACAGGCTTGTCGGTAATAATCTGGATATTATTCACACAATAGTTCCGGTACCTCTGGAAGGTCAGGGAATAGCCGCTTCACTGGTGAAAGCGACTTTTGACTACGCGATAGAAAATCAATTGAAACCCCGGGCTACCTGTTCTTATGCAGTTGCCTGGTTAAAAAGACATCAGGAATATGCAAAATAACGAATTCGAAGAAGATTATCCTTTAATTGTAACACCCAGCAGATGGGCTAATTCCAATGCTTGTAAAGAGGTGACTGTTGCTCCGCGTAATTCACAGCCGATGATGGGACTTATCCGGATGCCGGAAATGTCGCAGGTGCTGAAGTCGACGCCTTTTAAGGAGGTACGGTAAAATTCAGCTTCCTTGAGATCACTTTCATGGAAGTTCACGCTTGCATACTGGCCGTTCTCAAAGGAACTGTTTCGCAGGTCACATCGGTCGAAACTGACATATTTCAGTTTGCTCATGCTCAGATTGAGGTATTCTGCCTTGCAGTTGCTGAAAACAATATGGTTTAGCGCTGATTCGGAAAAGTTTGTCCCGATCAGTTTGCATTCGATAAATTCGATACGGTGAAAACCGGAACCGGAGAAATTCATATTAGACAGGTCGCAGTTCTTGAAGATGATATCACTGAACTGCGATTTTTTTATGCCGCAACCGATCAGTATGCTGTTTGTGAACAGGCAGTCCTGCATACTCATATTTTCCGTTTTAATTTCGAATACCCTTTGATTCCTGAAAGAATATTCCGCCAGGTCTTCTCCCGGCAGCAGGAGTGTTTCATCGAGTGTACAGTCTTCTTTTAATACTTTAGTTATCCGGGGTGCAGTGATCTTCATCTTTTATATTATTTTTGAGCGGGTAAAGATAACGATTTAGATCCGTATTTCATGAAACCGGTGTCGATATCGTTTTATCCCTTGTAGAAATATTCTTATTCCGGTTGCATAATAATCGTTACATTTGTAATATAATCGTTCCTGTTGAACGAATTAAAAAATAATATGGTTTATGGAAGATAAAAAGAACGGATATAAAAGCAAACATTATGATTTCCCGACTAAACGTTATTGTCAGACGCTGGACCTGAAAGATGATCCGGAGTTAATCAAAGAATACAAGAAAAGACATGGACAGGAATGTTACTGGCCCGAAATAGGCGAGGGGATTAAAAGTGTCGGAATCCTGGAGATGGAAATTTATCTGTGCGGGAACCGTTTGTTCATGATCGTGGAAACACCGCTCGATTTTGATTGGGATACGGCATTCAGCCGTCTCGCCGGTTTACCCCGTCAGGCTGAATGGGAAGAATATATGTCTGTTTTTCAACAGGCTGACCCGAATGCCAGTTCCGCAGAGAAATGGCAGTTGATGGAACGTATCTTTCATGTGTATGAATAGCTTATAATTTGTTTTTATACATGACGGAAGTCTGTCCTGTATATCTTTTGAAAAGGTGATATCAGGTAAAGACTTCCGTATTCTCTTTAGTCCAGCAATTTGCCGGGAATAGCGACTTTGTTTTCCTTCTGTGTACGGAAGATGATAAATTCGATCTCTTTTGATTTGTCAACTTTCTGAAGTGCATCCTGCATCTCTTTGAGGTTGTTGACAGGGATTGTTCCGACTTTGAGGATCACATCGTTGGGACGGATATAATCACGTAGTTTGCCTCCCAGTGCATTGACCGAAACGACATATACGCCCCGTTCCGAATCCATACCTGTTGCCGAACGTTCACCGAGTGTTTGCAGGCTTTTGATTGTCGCGCCGCTCCAGTTGATGACATCGCTGTCGGTATGACCGGAGATAATAACCGGTGTCGGCATTTCGGGAGTATGTGCAATCGCTTTCAGACGGGGAGAGACAACGCCGAACTGGTCCATCACGAAATTACGGAAACCACCTTTGGTGATCGCTTCGGAATCATCGGCAACCGTGAAATCACCTTCCGACGGGTTTTTGAACTGCACGGAAGTAACGATCGAATGTTCATCCGTATGGTTCTTCCGGGCGGCAGCACGCGAAAGGCTGTCGGTAAAGATATTATAGTCGACCATCAATCCCCATTCCCGTACGCCGATCGGTTTGTATTCCGTCATAACGATGTTGCGTGTAAAGACATCGCCGCTGTTGATGAACCAGACATGCGGATGGAAAGAGTTGTTGACCATGATATTATTTTCGACTACCCGGTAGAAGCCTTCCCGTAATTTGATTCCTCCGTTCAGGCACAGGTTATTATAAATATGGTAGTTGCTGGAGCCGTCATCCAGGTCGATATCCCAGCCGCGGTCGCAACGGAAACGGTTGTTTCTCATGACGGTAGTCTGGGTTGCGTCGGCCAGTATCAGGGCCGGATCTTTTGCCGCGATAGATTCCATTGTTTTATAGTTCGGGTGCCAGTAACGATCACGCCCCCAGGAGTTGAAAGAGCCGTGGTCGCCTGTTTCCTTGACCGTATCGAAAATATCGTTGAATTCCAGAATATGACCGCCCCAGGTTCCTTCGCTGATATTGATTCCTGCACGTGGAGTATCGTAAATACTGTTGTGACTGACGGTAATAGACTGGCACATGGAAAGTTCCACTCCGGTAATCTGCTTTTCATACAGACCGATTGAATGGATCAGGTTGTCATATACCAGGCATTGGGCCGGATAATTGTTGTTTTTAGGACCTTTTGCATGGTCCAGTTGTTCATACGGAACAAATTCTCCATATTCGAAACTCGGTGAGCGGACTGCCTCCGGATCGCCGACAAAGCAGATGGCACTGGCCCCGATCCGGGTAAGGTGTGAGCCGGATACTTCTGAATGGCGGTTGTATTTGGAAAAGAATATGGCATTTCCTCCCAGGTTGTGCAGGTAGCAATTACGCAGGGCACAATGCTCCGTTCCTTCGAAGAAGACTGCGGCTCCCCGGTAAACCGTCCAGTCCGAGCGGAGTAGTTGTTCGTACGGTTCCATAAAAGTCCGCAAAGTTTGTGTCAGTTCCAGTCCTTCCAGTGTGATGTTTTTTACCGGATTGGCTTCTGTCCCCCTGAACTCGATCAGGTGTTTGAGTTGAGGCGATTCGAAAAGTACTTCGGATACTTTTTCACCTTCAAACGGATAGTAATAGACCGTTTGTTCGTCGGCATTATAGAACCATTCGCCGGGAGCATCCAGTTCTTCAAATATATTCTCCACCATCCGGTTATCCGGATGAAGGCCCGACCGACGGTTGTTTTGCCAGCCGCCTTCCATTGACAATTCCCCTTTCTTATTTTTTCCGGTGATGCGGTAATGGAAGTCACCCCAGTCATGTTTATGCATGGCGTGCAGGTATCCTCCTGCCGGATTTTTCCATTTCTTTACCCGTTCGGGAGCGGTAGCCGAGGCAGAAGTACCATTGAAACGGACAGCTTTTTCGTCGAAGTCCGGGTAACGGGCCATATGTCTGATCTGGCCGTCAGCGATTAGCATGTCCATAATAGGAGAGCCGTTTACTTTGGCTTTCATGATTCCTTTTTTATAGGGTTCCCATTGTAGTGCCAAGGGGATACCTCCCGAAAGAATCACTTTTTCTCCCGGATAGGCTTTTACGGAAAGTTGTCTGGTGTCGTTACCGTCGCGGGAGGTGAAAACCAGCGGTTCGTTAAGGAGATATTTCCCTTCCCGGAGGTAAATGACTACGTCTCCTTTCTCTGTCCGTGCTTTTTCCAAAGCCGCAGGAATACGGTTTAGCGGATTTTGTATGCTTCCGTCACCCGTGTCTTTGCCTGTCGCGGAAACATAGAATTCTGATTGTGCCGATATCGGTAATGTTATAAAGGCCAGCAGTATTACCGACAATGCATTCAGTACTTTACTCATCATTGTTACTTATTAGATTTAAATTATTATGTAAGTGTGTTCTATCTCATTTCTTTATCCGTTTGCAAGATATAGTTTTTACATAGAAGCAACCTGCCGTTTGGATAGGATGGGGCTGTAAGCCAGATAATTCTTATTGTTGGCATAAATAAAAAGCAGTGAACCTCCTTTTATGGTGTTGATAATAGGCTTGCTTACAGCTTGTGGCAGGGCCGGACAACCGAAACTGCGTCCCAGGCGGCCGGATGAAGCAATTACGGATGGATTGGAGTAAGCAGCTCCATGGATAACGATGGCCCGTTCTTTGGCGCGGTCGTTGATCCCTTTTTCCAATCCGTTCAGTACAAGTGAGTAACCGTTTTTTCCCTGATAGGTGTTTTCTGTCAGGAAGAATCCCAGTGAACTTTTGAGGGAACCGTTCTCGTTGGAAAAGGAGGTGGCATAATTCCCTCCGCTATTCTTTCCGTGTGATACCAGCGAAGAGAATAATAATTTTTTATGCCTCATGTCGAATACATAAAAACGCTCTTCGGTCGAGGGCTTACTGAAATCGACCAGTGTAAGGATTTCTTTCGTTTTATCTTCGATTTTATGGTATCCGGTGATTGCCTGTTCGAATGCCTCAAAGTTTACTACTCCTTCCAGTTGCATCTCCTGGTACAACTGCCGGCAGCTTGAAACTTCATGGATGACCGGTTCCGTACTTCTCATTTTAGAGAAGTTTACCGGGATAAATAATAGGAACAGATAGATGAAAACTTTGTGCATGTCTGTGTGAATCAGACTGCAAAGTTAGAATTTTTAATCGAAAACAAAAACAAGAGTCTCATAAACCGGTGCCCAGTCGTAGATGAATTTAGCATGTGAAGTGGCATTCCTGACACACATATGGGAGCGGGGAGTGGTTCCCAACGTCGAACTGTATTCGATCAGTGACTTGCGCGGAGCATTGACGGGAACTCCGTGGATATACCCCCCGTTTGTGAAGCGGCTGGCATACGGAGCAAAGCCTCCTGTCTCCGTGGTACCGTCCACCAGATAGATCATACGGGGTTTCTTTTCCTGAATAATATATACTCCGGGAGGCGTTTCCTGGGCATAGGGTGGCCTGTGCAGTCCGGTTGTAGCCGGGTTCATGCTTCTAACCAGCCATTTGTCGCCTTCCTGTTCCAGTGTCGCGATATTCTGATTCCGGGTATCTACAAAGACAGCTTTTTTGAAGACGATCGTATCAGGAATCGTCTGGATATATTTTTTAGGGATCATCCACTCTTTTCCGGTATGCACGGAGGCAACCCGGGTGAAATTAGTATAGTCTTCCAGGTGCTTTACCAGGGCACCGTCCCTGCCGTAGAGTTCAGGCACCGCAGTGTCTGTTGTCAGGTAGAGCGGTATTCCCTGGAAGCGTTCGACGCCCAAAGAGTCGGCTATACGGCGGTATGAATCTCTGTGATAATTTTTTACCAATGGCGCTTCTCCGTTTTTATTCCTGTAATTCTGGAGGATCGACCAGGTGGCCGGTTCTTTCTGGATGGATTCGAGCCAGGCAAGGCGCTCCTTTATCTTTTCCCACTGGAACTCCCGTGTCGTATCTTTATACGGATAGGTGTCTTCCAGAGTATGCTGGTCGTAAAGCAATTCCTTTTCAATGATTATTTCTTTGGGGACAGTATCTATTATTTCCGCTACTTCTACAGTCGCAGAGTCTGGTGCAGGTTGTCCGTCAGCAGCTGCCTTATCCGTTTTGCCGGTACAGAAACTCAGCAGAATAAGGCAAAATACCGGAAGTATAGTAGTTTTCTTCATCCCAATTATCTTTTTTGTGAATATACGTTTTTTTATTGGAACAACCACAAATCCTGACAGGAAAAAGAGGTTATCCCAAACCGGAATAACCTCTCCACTTTTTACTCTGTAAAACGTGAGTGGTCCTCCTCACTTAATCATATTTAATAACGCTGACCGGACAGCTTTCGGCTGCTTCTTTGATCTCTTCCTCGTAGTCGTTGAAGTCTACTCCCTCGTTTACGCGGGAACGATCCGTCACATGAAAAACCTCCGGGCAGATGCCTTCGCAAGTACCGCAAGCGATACAGTCTTCTTCTATCCAAACACTTTTAATAGCCATAGTTTCTATACCTTTAAGATGATTATATTTTAATAACAACTATGGATGGGGAAATGTTGATACATACCATATACCAAAGCGTTTCTAATTAAAACTAATTTAACTCTTTACTCACTTTGTTTTAAAATTATTTTACTACGTTTACAGCATAGAAAAAATCATTGATTAACTATTTATAAACTAAAAACAACATGGATAACGCTATTTTTAGATTTCCTAAGCCTATTAATGAGCCGGTAAAATCGTATGCACCCGGATCGAGTGAAAAAGCAGCTTTGAAAAAAACGTTAGCTGAACTCTCAAATGAAGAATGGGATATTCCTTTGATCATTGGCGGAAAAGAAGTCCGTACGGGTAATACCGGTAAAGTTGTTATGCCGCACGACCATCATCATGTGCTGGCAACTTACCATAAGGCCGGCGAGAAAGAGGTGCAGATGGCTATCGATGCCGCTATGAAAGCGCATAAAGAATGGTCTGAACTGCCCTGGGTTGAACGTGCTTCCGTTATGTTAAGGGTGGCTGAACTCTTTGCTACAAAATATCGTTATTTGTTGAATGCTTCGGTGATGCTGGGACAGAGCAAGAACCCGTTCCAGGCGGAAATCGATGCTCCCTGCGAACTGATCGACTTCCTGCGTTTCAGCACATTCTATGCCAGCCAGGTATATGCCGACCAGCCTTATTCGGAAACGGGTATCCTGAACCGTATGGAATACCGTGCCCTGGAAGGTTTCGTGTTCTCGTTGACACCGTTTAATTTTACTTCTATCGCCAGCAATCTGAATATGGGGCCGGCTATGATGGGTAATGTGGCTGTCTGGAAACCGTCTACTACGGCTATCCATTCAAACTATCTGCTGATGAAGGTATTCCAGGAAGCCGGACTTCCGGATGGTGTTGTCAACTTTATCCCGGGACAGGGGAGCGTGATCGGTAAGGTGATAACTGCTAGCCGCGATCTGGCAGGTTTCCATTTCACAGGTTCTACTGCGACATTCAATACGCTATGGCGCCAGATGGGCGAGAATCTCGGCCATTATAAATCTTATCCGAAGATCGTCGGTGAAACGGGGGGTAAGAATTTTATCTTTGTTCATCCGTCTGCTCCGGCATTGGACGTGGCGACTGCTATCGTTCGCGGTGCGTTTGAATATCAGGGTCAGAAGTGTTCTGCCGGTTCACGTGCCTATATCCCGGCTTCTTTGTGGAAAGATGTGAAAGAGATGGTAGGCGATATGCTGAAAGAGATCAAGATGGGTGATGTACAGGATTTCACGAACTTCATCAATGCGGTGATCGATGAGGCTTCATTCGATAATATCATGAGTTATATCAACTATGCGAAACAATCTCCGGATGCTGAGATTGTCTTTGGCGGTAATGGCGACAAATCGGTAGGTTATTTTGTTGAACCGACTGTTATCCAGACAACAGATCCGATGTTCAAGAGCATGGTGGAAGAAATATTCGGTCCGGTGATTACTATTTATGTATATGACGATAATAAATATGAGGAAACATTGGAGTTGTGCGACCGTACTTCTCCTTATGCCCTGACCGGTTCGATCTTTGCACGTGACCGTTATGCTATCGACGTGGCATTCAATAAACTGCGCTATGCTGCCGGTAACTTCTATATCAATGATAAGCCGACCGGTGCCGTTATTGCACAGCAGCCGTTCGGTGGCTCGAGAGCTTCCGGTACGAATGACAAGGCCGGTGGCCCGTTGAACCTGATCCGCTGGACGAATCCTCGTTGTATCAAGGAGGCTTTGGTTCCGCCTACTTCTTACGGTTATCCGTTCTTAGGAGAAAAATAACATATCAGTTGACGGTTGACAAGTGACGGTTGACAGGTAATATGCTTCGAAATTGTCTACTGTCAACTGTCATCTGTCAACTTTAAAAATCAGATACTATGTTAGACTTTAATAATACCGAGATTGCATTTTCATCCAAATCGCAGTCTGAATTGAGAAACGCTTACTTACTCTTCAATACAATAAAATATCCGTGGCTGGTAAAATGTGCCAGTTTTGGAAGTAATATCGCCTTAAAAATTCATTTCCCTTTAGCATGGGCTGTAAAGCCAACTTTATATAAACAGTTTGTCGGTGGTGAGACATTACAGGATTGTACCAAAGCGATCGACCATCTCCGGCAGTTTAATGTGCGTTCTACCCTTGACTTTTCTGCCGAAGGCGAGCAGACTCCTGAAGGTATACGGGCAACATTTGAAGAAACATTACGTTCAATCGATTTTGCCAAAGGAAATGATAACCTGGCTTATGCCGTGTTCAAACCTTCTACTATAACGACCGATGAACTTCTAGCCAAGGCTTCTGAAAAACGGGGCGAACTGACCATCGAAGAAGTAAAAGCCTTCCGTGAATTTAAAGAACGCTTTATGGCTTTCTGCCAGCGTGCTTATGAGAACGATGTCCGTCTGATTGTCGATGCGGAAGATTACTGTTTCCAGGATGCGCTGGATGAACTGACCGACGAGGCGATGCGGAAATACAATAAGAAACGTGCGATCGTATTTGCTACCTTACAGATGTATCGTCATGACCGTATGCCTTACCTGCGCCGTATTCTGGATGATGCCAAAGAAAAAGGATATATCGCCGGTGTCAAGTTTGTGCGTGGCGCTTATATGGAGGCCGAACGTGCGCGTGCTGCGGCTTTGGGTTATCCCGACCCGATCTGCAAGGATAAGAAGGCGACCGATGAGAATTTCGATGCGGCTGTTCGTTTTACCATGGACCATCTGGAGCATTTCGAGATGTTTATGGGAACGCATAACGAGGAAAGTAATTATAAACTGGCTAAGTTGATAGATGAAAAGGGCCTCAAACGGGAAGATTCCCGTATCTTTTTTGCCCAGTTGCTGGGGATGAGCGATAATATCTCATTCAATCTGGCTCATGAAGGATTTAATGTAACCAAGTATGTGCCTTATGCTCCGGTAAGAGACGTATTGCCTTACCTGATCCGGCGTGCTGAAGAAAACACTTCGGTCGCAGGGCAGACCAGCCGTGAACTGAAGATGTTGCAGTCAGAATTGAACCGGCGTAAGAAGATGAATCGATAAACACTCACAGAATGTTTTCGGTATTTTGTTTGCCATATGCAATATACCGATGCAATGCATTGTTAAACAGTTATATATACTATTGCAAATACTTTTTCTGTTTGCAATGTTATTTGTCATTTGCCATAATCAACCGTAAGAGGAATGATGGCAAATGGCAAATAGTATGGCAAATAGAATAGTTATTTGCCATGTCTTATTGTGCTTATTGACAGTATGTTATAAAAGTATATTGCAAATGGCAAATAAATACTGAAAACATTGTGTATAAAAGATGTTTTATCATGTATCACTTCTGAAACTATTGCTCCCTTCCAGTCTAAGTAAATCAAACCCTATAATAAACTAATTGTTAACTCCTTACTTAGTATAACTACCCTGTACAGGATAATCGATTAGCCTGTACACCCTGGTGGATTATCCTGTACACCTTGGCTGGCTATCCTGTACACCTTGCCAATAAGAAGTCCTTACATTTCAATTAGTTAGTAGGGAGGAATGAATTAGTTTCCCGGCTTCTGCCGGTTAGTTTGTCGTTCTGGCACGACTCGCATATTCCTTTATTCTATTTTCGCAAACATCTTTGGTGATCGCTGCTAAATGCTCTACACGTGGAATTAAGGCTTCTATATCTTCCTTCGTTGTAGCATAATATTTATTGTATCGTGCTTCTATGTAGGCTTTAAGCAACAAATTGAACAATCGTATTTCTTCTTCGGTATCGCGGGGGAATACTTTGGTTATTTCCAAAGAATGTGTTTTGGCAGCTTTAATTAACTCTTCCAAATCATGTATTTTATAGGTATGCATTGTAAATGTCAGAATAATAGCACGGTATAAGTTCTCGCAAGCCTGATGCAAAAAGAAAGCAGCGATATTAAAATCTCTGTCGTCATAAGCATGACGGGCACTGCGTATAAAACTTGTCGCTATTTTAAATTTAGTAGTATAATATTCCTGTCCCAACTCTCCAATCTCGGAAAAATTAAGCTTGCGGCGACGGGCTAATTTGCAATTACCACTATCGTATAGCAGGATACCTTCTTTCTTTATGTCTGTATAAAAGTAGCGGCTTTTTGTTATTTCTTTGTTAAAGTCTTTGATCGTTTCATCGATAAAATGAATGTGAGTCGTAAATGCAAATCTTCCCATCCCTTTATATTTGTAATAACGATCTTCCACTTTTTCCAACTGACGGCTTATTCCGTTACTATTGCAATCATTCCGGGTGATGACCAGTATATCGAAATCACTCATGAAATAAGTCGGTATTCCAAACTCGATCCGTTGATCATACTCTACGTAGTTGCCACGAGCATAACTACCGTAAAGAATGATCATTTCACATTGATCACCAAGAACTTCGACTACATATCGGGCGATCAGACGTAAATCGGTCTGTTTCTCTTTAGGTAAATGGGATAAGGACTTTTTCATTCGGATTTGCATTTATCATAGCATACAAAAGTATGGAAAAAAGGAATAAAACCCGTACATTTGCTGCAAAATATATAAAGCTTTTACTCGCTACGTTGTAGTATGCCTTTTTCTTACATTAACAAGTCTCCTTGCGAATGACATAACATCCGAAATTAGAAATAATTGAGCTATCCCGTTCCCGTGCTCGACACGGGATCGCAAAGGGACAGACCGTATCGACTTTCAACGAGGCTTGCCTCGTGCCGCAGGCTCTTTTTTGCCGTTGGTTTCAACCAACGGTTTTAAATACAGGAGGCAAAGCCTCTTCCTTTGTGGGATTTATCCCCTTTCATTATAATAACACCCGGGAAAGGGGTTGAAACCCACAGAGGAATCCGGTAAAACCGGAAAGATTATCTATCCGTCAGTTGAAACTGACGGCAAAAGAGAGCCTGCGGCATGGGACTTTGCCCCATTAAAGAGACACAAATAGCTCAAATTTGATAAATTCTGAATCAATTTATAATTCTTTTTTTATTTACTGGCTTTCAATCCCCTGATGACAGAAGAGGTGAAACCGGACAGTTCCATTTCATTCAACCCCTTGATGGTAATACCGCCGGGAGTGGTAACCTTGTCGATCTCCATTTCCGGATTGCTCTTGTTTTCCAATAACAGGTCGGTAGCCCCCTTTACGGTATGGACAACGATCTCCTGTGCCTGCTTCGGATAGAAACCCAATTCGACACCGCCTTCAATAGCAGCACGGATATAACGGAGGGCGAAAGCGATACCGCTGGATGCCAGTGCAGTACCGGCACCCATCAGGCGTTCTTCTACCAACATCGCATTGCCAAGCTCATTGAATATATTTATTATCAGGTCGGATTGCTCCGGTGTTGCGTTATGGGCGGAGACGAAAGTCATACTGCTCAATACCTCGATAGCGGTGTTGGGCATAATACGGAAAAGGGCCGGAGTAACCCAGTCTTCATAACTGGTGTTTTTAGTGAGATAAGAATTCAGCGTATCGAAGGTGATTCCGGCAGCTACCGAAACGATGATCTGTTTGTCGTAATCGAGCACTCCTTTTATTTGGTCGATGATCTCTTCCACCCGCCAGGGCTTTACTGCTATGACGATGATGTCTGCTCCCTTTACAGCTTCTATGTTGTTGAGTGACAACACAAAGTCTGGATTGGCCGCTTTCATTTTGTCCAATGTAGCTTGCGACTGTGCTGTACAGGTTATGTCAGATGCTTTGAACATATGTCCTTTTGCCAGTCCGCGGGCAATGGCGCCGCCGATATTTCCGGCTCCGATAATAGTTATTTTCATGTCTCCGTTAATTTATAAATGTAAAATCATGAGTTGCAAAAGTATGGAAAAAAGGAATAAAACCCGTACATTTGTCTCAAAATGTATAATTGCTAATATAATCGAAAACAAAAGATGAAGAAACTTATTGTTGCCAGTCTGATGCTGGCTTGTGCGTTCTCTGCAACAAATGTCGGAGCACAAGAAAAAGAGGGAGAAAAAGAAGAAGGTTTCATTTTTACAACAGTAAAGGAAAACCCGATTACATCCATTAAGAATCAGAACCGGGCAGGTACTTGCTGGTGCTACTCTACCATGGCTTTCCTGGAATCTGAATTGCTTCGTATGGGAAAGGGAGAATATGATCTTTCGGAGATGTTTACCGTTTACCACACTTATCAGGATCGTGCCGATATGGCTGTCCGTACTCATGGCGATGCTTCGTTCTCGCAGGGTGGGTCTTTCTATGATGTGATTTACGGAATGGAAGCTTTCGGTTTGGTGCCGGAAGAAGAAATGCGCCCCGGGGTGATGTATAGCGATACATTGAGTAACCACGGAGAGTTGTCTGCCCTCACAGATGCTATGGTGGGTGCCATGGCCGGTGGTAAAGTAAAAAAATTCCAGTATGACGAGGATTATAACCTGTTGTGGAAAAAGGCTGTAGCTGCCGTGCATGAAATCTATCTAGGAAAAGTTCCGGAAAAGTTTACTTATAAAGGAAAAGAATACACTCCGAAGTCATTTTATGAATCTACAGGATTAAAACCGTCGGATTATGTATCGTTGACTTCTTATACGCATCATCCGTTCTATACGCAGTTCTCGCTGGAAATCCAGGATAACTGGCGTCACGCATTGTCTTACAACCTGCCGATCGATGAGTTCATGGAAGTGTTCGACAATGCGATCAATACAGGTTATACGATTGCCTGGGGATCCGACGTAAGTGAGTCTGGCTTTACCCGCGACGGTGTAGCTGTTATGCCTGACAACGAAAAGGTACAGGAACTGAGCGGATCTGACATGGCTCATTGGTTGAAGATGAAACCGGAAGAAAAGAAATTGAATACGAAACCGCAACCGCAGAAATGGTGTACACAGGCAGAACGCCAGTTGGCTTATGATAACTGGGAAACTACTGACGACCACGGTATGCAGATTTATGGTATTGCCAAAGATCAGGAAGGAAACGAATATTATATGGTGAAAAACTCTTGGGGTACAGCCAACAAATATAACGGTATTTGGTATGCATCAAAAGCATTCGTACGTTACAAAACAATGAACATTGTCGTACACAAAGATGCACTTCCGAAAGCAATTAAGACGAAGTTAGGAATTAAGTAAAATAACAGTCATTTGATAATAAAGCAAAAAGAGGCGTTTCCCGGTAGGAGTTGGGGCGCCTCTTTTCTATTTATACAAAGATGTGCTTTTTTATAGGGTAGCTTTTTTATGGAACCAGTATCAGCGTGTAATTCAGATCTGATGCTGCTTTCTGTAATTCCTGATTTAATAGTGTCAGGCTGTCGCCTTCTGCCTGGAAGTAAAATGCCATGTCGCCGTCGCTGGGGATCAGTTCGTAAACGATTGCTTCAGAGTTAGACGGTGTTCCATGTTTTACTTTGCGTTTGCCGGTAGAAGAGAATGTTTTATCCTTTCCGTTTTCAGCTTCCAGGTAAGTGGCGTCCATTTCGTAAACGCCGTCGTCGCTATCCTGCTGATAATATAAAGTCAGGTCATAAACGATGCCGGGACCGTCTGCTGCCGGGAATGTACCCTTATATTTTTTCTGAATAACACTTCCTTTTTTAGGATCTACTTTCAGCGAATCACGCATATTGACCGGTTTGGCAGCTTTTCCTGTTACGGTAGGCAAAGCCGGTGCGCCTGGCGCAGCCTCGTCTATTGCATAAATATCTTCTTCTATAAGAGCGGGTTCGGTTGTTTTCTTCCCGCTACATGCAGCTAATAAGGCCAGAGCTGCTACTGCGATAAAATACTTTTTCATTATTCTGCATTTTTTATTAGTGACTTTGCGTTATAACAAAAGTCCCCCTGCATTTTGTTTTGCAGGAGGACTTTTTTAACTATATAATGCGCTGTTTCTTACTTTTTATCAGGAGAATCCGGCTTTTGCTGATATTCAGCCGGGATAGTGACGGCACTTCCGTCACGTCCTGCATAATAGTGGGGTGACATGATCTCGATGCCGGCTTCGTTAAATACATCCTGTATGTTCTGATGCAGGTCCGAATAGATCTGCGAAAGCTGGTCGGCTTCCTTTATATATGCATTTATCTGGTAACAGGGGTAGTAATCCTGCAACTCCGTTTCCAGAACGAAGGGTTTCGGGTGTGACATGACTCCCGGCGTGGATCGCGCTGCGTTGATCAGTAACTGATGGACCTGGCGCCAGGGGACATCGTAGCCGATGCTGACTGTCGAGTGGATGATCAGGCCGAACTGACGGGCAGAGGCACTGTAATTGACCGTATGTGACGACATGATGAACGAGTTCGGGATCGTGACCACTTCATTTTTAGGTGTGCGGATACGGGTGACGAACGGAGTTTTCTCAATCACATTTCCGGTCGTCTCGTTTAATTTGATGCGGTCGCCCAGTTTGAAAGGCCGCATGTAAGTGATGACGAGTCCTGCTATGATATTTCCGATAACCGTGCTCGATCCTAAAGAAACGATCAGTCCGACGAAGACAGATATCCCCTGGAACACACCGGAGTCGGAGCCGGGCAGATAAGGATAGATCATCGCGATCATAAACGCGTAGAGCAGGAAGCGTATGATATTGAAAGAGGGTTGCGCCCAGTCCGGATAGAAGCCGGTGATTTTGAGCTTTTCGCTTTCAATCTCATTGGCTATATACTGAATACCCTTAATGATGTATTTTACGCAGTAATAAATGACAATGATAATGAACAGGTTGGGGATATATTCAATAACCGATTTAAGAACCATCTTGATCGGTTCTATGATATAAGTGAACAGTTTCATTGCCAGGTGTTCCGTCTGTGGGAATATGGCGAACAACATCGGAACACTGAACATAAGTTGTATCAGCAGGACAATATAACGCAGGATATTATTCAGAAAGATGAGTATTCTGCCTTGCCGGTGGGTATTCAGAAACTCATAATCCCGTATGGTAATGGATTTGAGCTTGTTTTGTTTCAGCCAGATAATCCGGCGGCGGAGTTTCCTGAACAGATAGTTGGTCAGTTTGAACAGGAAATATTGGACGACCAGTACCAAGATGAACAAGGCAACCCGTTTGGCAATCTGAAGTATACTGTGTTCCTTTTTTAACTCCAGGATCTTATTATTGACAACAGACTGATACTCTTTGGCTAGTTTTTCCCTTTCCGTATTCAACCAAAGGGCGTCCTGATCCGTCACACTGAGTATCACTTTTTCCCCGTACATGATATCTGTCTGGTATTCACTGTTAAACAGGTAGACTGAATCTGTTTTCAGGCTCAGGTCTTTACCTATTTTCTGGATCATGTTGACGGCATTTTCTGCCCGGTCATAGGCCGAGACACCTCCTCGTTTGGCGTAGAAAGTGAGGAGGGTATCATTGTCGATGATCAGATGAACACCGGGAGTCAGCGTCCGTAGCGAGTCGATGCTGCGGCGCTGTTCTTCTTTTTTCAGCGAGTCGGTGGTGATATGCTTGTTCAGCGCGTCACTCAACTCGGTCCGGAGTACGATTTCGTTCAACTTCATCTCCTGCAACTGAAGTTCCAACTCCTGCATCCTGATGGAATCCAGGCGGAGTTTATCTTCAATCGCTGCCGATGAATCAGCAGGAATGTCATTTGTTTTATTTTCTGTAATAACGGCATTCAGTAATCCTTCCGCCTTTTCCCTGATCTGGGACGTTGCCCGGGAAGGCATAAGGAATATTGCCGATATGGCGGCAATGCACAAAATCAACTGTTTCATTGTGTTTTTACCCTTTTAGTGATTGTTTTATTTGCCTCCTGCCGGCAGATGGTCCAGCCAGTATTTAGCCATACTTTTCCGTAGGTGCAGGCTTGTTCCTTCGCGTTCGTAGATGCCGTGGCTACGCATCGGATAACTGATCTGGCTGAATACTTTGCCATGTTTAACCAGTTCGTCCACCAGCATTTCGCAGTTCTGGTAGTGCACGTTATCGTCCCCCGTTCCGTGTATCAGCAACAGGTTGCCCTGCAAGCCTTCGGCGTAGGAGATAGGGGAACCTTTGCGGTAACCTTCCGGGTTATTCTGTGGTGTGTTCATATAGCGTTCCTGATAAACGGTATCGTATAAACGCTGGTCGGCAACGGCGGCGATCGCAATGCCCGTATGGAATATTTCCGGATAGCGGAACATGCAGTTCAATGTCTGGCTACCACCGCCGCTCCATCCGTTGATGCCGATGCGTGACAGGTCGATGAACGGATACTGGCGTGCCAGGTCTTGTATGCCCCGTGCCTGGTCTTCCGATGCAAATGTGCCGACTTCGCCATAGATGCACTTGCGCCATTCCCGGCCGCGTGGAGCATTGGCCCCGCGGTTTTCGATGCTGACATAGATATATCCCTGATTCACCAGATATTGATTCCACAGGTCACCGCCTCCCCATGAGTCCTGTACGGTCGAGCCGGCTGGTTCGCCGTAGACTTCGATGATGACCGGATATTTCTTTGAAGGGTCGAAATTGACAGGTTTAATCATGCAGACGTCCAGTAGCAGGTCGCCCGATTTGGCTTTGACAAACTCTTTCGGGTTCAGTCCCAGGGCATCGTATTGTTTCTTGGCCTCTGCATTATCTTCGAGGATGCGTACGGATTGATTTTTCGGGAATGAAACCATGTCGATCACCGGAGGGGTTACCGAGTTGCTGTAGGTATGTACGGCCCATTTTCCGGTCGGAGACATGTTGTAGCGGTGCTGTCCCGGCTGGTTTTCCGGACTTAGCCGTTTCACTTCGCCTTTGCCGAACAGGTTGGCGCTGTACAGGTAACGTTGCGTATAGTTTTCCGGTGAAGCGATAAAATAGACCAGCCCCTTTTGCAGGTCGGTCCCGACGGGCTGGATATAGTCGAAGTCACCTTTGGTAACGGGGACGATCTCTTTTCCGTCGCGGCTTACACGATACAGGTGGCGCCATCCGCTCCGTTCGCTTTCCCAGGTGAAATACTGGTTGTTTTTCAGCCATTGAATATTATCGTTCGTGTCCAGCCATGCCGCATCTTTATCCGTAAAGATATTCTTAGGGGTTGCGCTGCCGATTTGGGCGATCCATACTTTGTTGGTATTTTGTTCCCGGTTCAACTGCTGGATGAACAGTTCATTGCTTTCGGGGATGAAGTCCATGCGCGGGATATAGTTGTTGCGGGGATCTCCGGGAATGTCGATCCAGGTCGTTGTTCCTCCTGCTGCCGGGATGTATCCGACTTTTACAGCCGAGTTGGCAGTTCCTGCTTTCGGATAGGGGAAATGGAGGATAGTGGGATAGATAGAATCGACGTTGTTGATGATATCGAATACGCCGGTTCCTTCCGTATCGCTTTGCCAGTAAGCGATGTATTTGCCGTCCGGGCTCCAGCGGAAACCGTCGCGGCAACTGAATTCCTCTTCATATACCCAGTCGAATGTACCGTTTACGATGGTCTTGCTTCCGTCGCTGGTCAGTTGGGTGATTTTGCCGGAGTTTATGTCTTCCACATATATATTATTGTTGGAAACGTAAGCCACCCTTGTTCCGTCGGGTGAGAATTTGGCGAACATCATGGACGATTCGGGTAGTCCTTTTCCCAGTTGGCGCAGGTTGCCGTCATGTAAAGAAAGTACCCAGTAATCACCACGGGTATCGTAGCGCCATACACGTTGCGTATTGTTGTAGATCAGAACTTTATCATTGTCATCACTCCACGATATTCTTCCCATGGCAATTTTCTTGCCGGTCGATTTATCTGTGAACATAGCAGAGGGGATAATTACTTCGCGGGCATTGTCTTTGGCGCGATAGGCTACGACATCCATTCCTCCTTCTTCCTTGTTTGGTTCGAGGCGGCTGTAGCGCTCCCCGTCTTTCATCCAGTTCATGGCACCAACGCCTTTTGTCCGGATAAGTTTTCCACTCAGTACATCTTCTAAATCCAATGATTTTTGTGCGGTACACAGATTACTGCAAAAAATAGTAATAGCGGCGGCAACAATCAGCTTATTTAGTTTCATTTGTATTTATTGTATTTGTTTCTGAACATACAAATAACGTAAAGTTCTTTGAGATAACAAAGGGGAAACTCTTTATTATTATCATTGCGGCTTCAAAAGAGGTTCCCGATACCGCGAAAGGGGAGGTTCCCGATGTAGCAACAGTACTGTCTCGATACTAGGAACCGAGGCGTTGTCGTTAAAGGAACCGAAGCGTTGCTGATACTGCAACCGTACAGGAGATAAAATAAAGCAAGAAGGCCGCCTTCGGAAATTCCGTTGGCGGCCTTCTTTATAATAAAGAACTAATTAAGCATTGAGTACTTTTTTGAAACGGGTAAGGAATTCTTTCGCTTCGTCCATTGTCAGGCAAAGCGGCGGAAGCAGACGGATCGTATTGGTGCCGGCCACTCCGGTGAATACCTTTTCTTCGAAGAGCAGTTTGCTGCGCACTTCTTTGATAGACTCTTCAAACTCGATACCGATCATCAGGCCGCGTCCTCTGATCTCTTTGATCCCCGGCAGTTTGTGTAACTCTTCAATCAGGAAGTTACCAACCTGTGCAGCATTGTCGATCAGTTTTTCATTTTCCATGATTTCCAGAACGGCGATAGCAGCCGCACAAGCCAGATGGTTACCACCGAAAGTGGTTCCCAACATACCGTAAACGGGTTTGAACATCGGGCTGATCAGCAATCCGCTCATCGGGAAACCGTTGCCGATGCCTTTAGCCACTGTGATCAGGTCCGGTTTGATACCAGCATACTGGTGGGCGAAGAATTTACCGCTACGTCCGTAACCGGATTGGATTTCGTCCAGAATCAGGCAAGCCTCATATTTTGTACACAGGGCACGCAGTTCTTTCATAAAGTCGTCTGTCGGAAGCTGGATACCGCCGACACCCTGGATACCTTCGATGATTACGGAAGATACATCTCCTTTCTGCAATTCAGCTTCAACGGCTGCCGAATCGTTCAGTGGCAGATAGGTCACTGCCAGGTCTTCATTCACTGGGGCAATGATTTTCGGGTTGTCCGTTACGCGAACCGCAGCCGAAGTACGTCCGTGGAAAGCATGCTTGAAAGCGATCACCCGTTTCTTGCCATTATGGAAAGAAGCCAGTTTCAGCGCATTTTCATTTGCTTCGGCACCTGAGTTGATCAGAAACAGTGAGTAGTCATCATAACCGGATGCTTTACCGAGCTTGTCAGCCAGTTTTTGTTGCAGGCTGTTGATGACCGAGTTGGAATAGAATCCCAGTTTGTTTACCTGGTCGGTGATAGCAGCTACATAAGTAGGGTGGCTGTGACCGACGGAGATAACGGCATGTCCGCCGTACAGGTCGAGGTATTCAGTACCTTCCGTATCCCATACATGGCATCCTTTGCCTTTTACAATCTCTATATTAAATAAAGGATATACGTCGAATAATTTCATAATTTCTTATTTAAAACGCTGACGGTTTGAGATGTAATCCTACAGTCTCTTCCAAACCGAACAGCAGGTTCATATTATGCACCGCTTGTCCGCTGGCGCCTTTCAACAAGTTGTCGATCATGGAAATGATCAGCAGTTTGTTGTCGTATTTCTGAAGATACAGGAGGCACTTGTTGGTGTTGACTACCTGTTTCAGGTCCGGGTTCTTATCGGTAATGAACGTGAATGAATGATCATCGTAATACTCTTCGTAAATACGGCGGATTTCATCCAGTCCCACCTTGCAGTCGATGTAGGTCGTTGCAAAAATACCACGGGAGAAATTACCCCGCACCGGAATGAAGTTGATATTGCTTTCGAAACTATTCTGTAACTGACGCAGGCTCTGGCCTATCTCGGCCAAATGCTGGTGTGTGAACGGTTTATAGATCGAAATGTTATCGTTTCGCCAGCTGAAATGGGATGTTGACGAAGGCTTTACGCCGGCTCCCGTGGAACCGGTGATCGCATTCACATGCAACTCCGAGTTTAACATCAGATGCTTGGCCAGCGGCAAAACGGCTAACTGGATACAAGTGGCAAAACAACCGGGGTTTGCAATGTGTTGGGACTTGCAGATACGTCGTCGGTTCAGTTCGGGCAGGCCGTAAACGAAATCGTGTTCATCGCTTTCGATACGGTAATCCATGCTGAGGTCGATGATCTTCACGTTGTCGGGAACAGTATGGCTTTCCATGAATTTCTTTGTATCGCCATGAGCGGTACAGAAGAACAGAAGGTCAATGCTGTCTAGCGGGAGTTGGTCGGTGAAACGCATATCGGTTTCTCCGAACAGGCCGCAGTGAACGTCAGTGATCAGGTTGCCGGCGTTGCTGGTACTATTCACAAATGTAATCTCGGCGTCCGGGTGATTAAGCAGCAGACGAATCAATTCGCCTGCCGTATATCCCGCACCACCTATAATTCCGATCTTAATCATATTTCTTCGTCCTTATGGTTGTTATAATAAACACGCAGCGGTGTAGAAGTTACTTTGATAAAGCCTTTGGCATCTTCTGCTGTCCAGCCTTTCTGCATTTCACCGTATTCACCGAATTTAGTCTTCACCAGGTCATCTTCCGACTCGACGCCTACGGTAGAGAAAGACAGCGGACGCAGTTCGAGGATAGCCGTACCGTTTACGTTACGCTGTGATTCCTGCAACATGGCTTCGATGTCACGCATAACCGGTTCCAGGTACTGGCTTTCGTGCAGGAACATGCCGTACCAGTTGGCTACCTGGTCTTTCCAGTACTGCTGCCATTTGCTTAATGTATATTTTTCAAGGAAACGGTGTGCACCGATGATCAGCATGGGGGCGGCAGCTTCGAATCCTACACGGCCCTTAATACCGATGATTGTGTCGCCGACGTGCATATCGCGGCCGATACCGTAAGCTGCACCGATCTCTTCCACCTTCTGGATAGCTGCGATCTTGTCTTCGAAGACTTCACCGTTGACAGCATGGATCTCACCCTTTTTAAATTCGATACGCAGTTCTTCGCTACCGGTCTTTTCCACCTGTTTCAGGTAAGCGCTTTCGGGTAATCCCTGGGCAGAATCCAGAATTTCACCGCCGCAGATGGAAGTTCCCCACAAACCTACATTATAAGAGTATTTCAGTTTGGTGAAGTCGGCAACGAAACCATGTTCTTTCAGGTAATTGATTTCGTAGTCGCGGGTCAGCGCCATGTCACGTGTCAATGTGATGATTTCTACGTTCGGAGCCAGCACCAGGAATGTCATGTCGAAACGGATCTGGTCGTTACCGGCACCGGTCGAACCGTGGGCGATAGCGTCTGCACCGATCTCATTGGCATAACGTGCGATGGCCAAAGCCTGGAAGATACGTTCGGAGCTTACTGAGATAGGGTAGGTTCCGTTACGCAAAACGTTACCGAATACCATATACTTCAAACTCTTTTCGTAGTATTCCTTTGTAACGTCGATCGTTACATATTTGGTTGCGCCCAGTTTGTAGGCGTTTTCTTCGTTCTGTTTCAGTTGCTCTTCGCTGAATCCGCCTGTATTAGCGCAAGCGGCATATACTTCATACCCTTTTTCTTTGGCAAGGTACATAACGGTAAATGAGGTATCCAAACCTCCGCTGAATGCAACTACTACTTTCTTTTTCATTGTCTGTCTTTTTTTTGTGGGTTCCGTAAGGGCGTTTCGCGAAACGCTCTTACAAGGTCTCCTTTATTATTTATTATTATTTTTTTCTCTTTCGTCTGCTTCCCGTTTGGCACGGTGCGGGTCGGCAGGGTCGAACAACATCGCCGTACAGATGCAATATTTCCGGTTCGTGCGTTCCAGAATATCATGGTTTATACAACCGTTACAACCGCGCCAGAACGATTCGTCGTCCGTCAGGTCAGAAAAGGTAACCGGCACGTATCCCAGTTCCGTATTCATTTTCATTACTGCCGCGCCGGACGTAAGACTGAATATCTTAGCCTTCGGCCAACGCATGCGGGCCAGTTGAAACGTCATATCCTTGATCCGTTTGGCAATACCCAAACCACGGAAATCCGGATGAACAATTAAACCGGAGGTCGTCACATACTGCTTGTTACCCCACGATTCTATATAGCTGAAACCTGCAAACTGATCCCCGGCCAACGCAATGACCGCTTTCCCTTCAATCATTTTCTGGGCCACATATTCATGCGTGCGCTTAGCGATACCTGTTCCACGCACTTTGGCCGCCTCTTCAATGGTAGTCAATATCTTGTCTACGTATATTTCGTGAGAGGCGTCAGCAATCATTACATCGATTTCTGTTTCTTGTTTCATTTTTCCGATTGTTCTTTGTCTTCTTTTGTTTATAAACGGAAGAACCGTTGTCTCCCTTAATCGCCCTTATATAAAATGTGATAATGCTTTTACTATCCGGTCCCTGCTGATCCCTTCACGGGGGATGATCAGGATGGTGTCGTCTCCGGCAATCGTACCCAGTATCTCATGCGGGGCATGGGTGTCGATGTCGGATGCAATACCCATCGCATATCCCGGACGTGTCTTGACTACTGCCAGGTTTCCGGAAAATTCGATGTTCGGATGATGTTCTGTCTGCACCTTGTTCGGCTGTATCAAAGCTGAATAATCGGGCAGACAATATACATAATCGCCGTTCGCATCATGTACTTTGGCTACTTTCAGTTGCTTAATGTCGCGCGACAAAGTAGCTTGTGTCACCTGAAATCCGCTGGCTTCCAATTCTTTCAGCAGCTCTTCCTGGTTACATATAGCCTTTGTTTGTATGATACGGCAAATAGCATCCAATCGTTCCTTTTTTGTACTCATGTTTGTATATTTATGCAAAACGGTTGCAAATATAAAGCGAATAATTGAATAAATATACATACAAGGGCGGTTTTTTTGTATAATTATTATAATCCGCCTTTCATGTTTGTTTGTGTTTAAAATTTGTATCTGACCTTTACCAGAAATTCCCTGGGGCGGAGGGTTAGCCATGAGGTGTAACTTTCTGTGGTAGAATATTGTGTATACCGGTATTCTTTTTTATTAAATAAATTGGTGGCATCGGCAGCCAATTGCCATTTACCGGTTTTCCAGCGGAGGGAAATATGGGCGAAGAATGCATCTGCCGATTTGTCCCGGCTGATATCGTTATGATAATGATCGAGGGAAAGCTGAATATCCACGGCCGCCAGACTATAGATGATTCCGAACTTCTGAACTACGTTTAATAACGGGTTGAGGTGGGTTTCGCTCCCGATACGTGATCCTCCGTAATAAATAGTCGATTGGTAATTTATTTCCAGTAATCGTGACGGTGTCCAGCTTATTTTAGGTTCATATTGCATATAATCGGAACGGAAAGGTAATCGCTTCCCGTCACTGAGTTGCTCCGCTTTATTGCGCCCAATGAGATAGGAAAGGGCAAATTTTATCCCCCAATCGTAAAAGCCTTTCGACAGGGTTCCGTTGACAGACCAGTTATATGAATCATTTTTTTCTGGGAGAGATATGAGTGATACTTCTTCTCCCTCTACCCGTCGTTCAAAAATACGGTTTGATCGGTTATTGATATAGTTCAGGTAAAGTGTGAGGAAGAATTCATGTACCGTACTTTTATATTCTCCATACAGAGCGTATGATTGTTTTCGCTCTACTGGCAGTATCCCGTTACTCACGATCCGGTTCCGGAAACTTGTACGATAAGGAGAAGTGTATAGATTGGTGATATCTCCGTATGATTCTTTATATCCTGCACGGGCAGAAAAACGCCAGGCGTAATTTAACTTATAAAGGATGGATAAATAAGGATTAAGCGCCGGATGCGAGATTTCCGTTCCGGGAAAAGCAGTCCACCGGAACGGAAGGTTGAACGAAATACTCCATTTCGGCAGATTCCATTGGTATTCCGGAATAGCATATAGGGCGAAACCGTTATGCAGGTTATTTATATCTCCGGAAACACCGGCTGTATACCGTTGGGTGAGTACCCCTTTTTTGCGTAACAACGACAATGAATGATCGATGTATAACTGGTGCAGATTCATTTTATCCGAATAATCATTTATCCCGATTCGTGCCGGCAGGTTGTGATAGCGGACGAGTGAACGGGCTTCAATCGTATTTTTACCGCGTGTCCAAAGACCTTGCAGGTAATTGTGTACCCCGAAGTCCGGTGTTTGTATCCGTTGGGTGACGTTCTGTCCGGTTTGGATATGCGACAGGCTGTTTTCCCAATTTCCCGTCAGGTTGAAATGATTCGTAAGGAAAATATCTTCCGTGTTATTTTCAAAACTTGCTGCGAGTTCTGTACGGTCATTTCTGATTTGAGTATTGCTTTCTTCTTTCAGGGTGAGTGTATCGGCCTCCTGGTAATAATGAGTGATACTTCCTCGTTGCTGGCTTCGTAAGTCATGTACATAATTGGCATTTATCCGGAGTTGCGCCGTTTCATTCAGCTTATACAGGCGGTTGGCAGATAATGTATGTACCTGGTTGAACAGCAGCCTTTCTTTCTTCAAAGGTGCGCTCAGCGAGGGTTGTTTGAGGAACGTGGGGAGGAGCGACCCGTACTTTTTTTCCTCCTCTTCCGTCCGGAAAAATCTTTGCTCGTCTGTTACGTCGTTTCCGGTATTATTTCCTTTATAGAGATAGACCGACTGGCTTTTACGGCTTAACTGCATCGCATTCAGGTTGCCTGACCAGAGGATGGGGGAGCCTCCTGTTCCTCCTTCCAGATTGATGAGCCAGCGGTTGCGGAATTGTGGTTTCAGCTTTAGGTTGAGGGCTATATCTTCCGTCGATATTTTTTTACTGAGTACACGTATCGGTTGATGATTCTCCAACACTTGTACCGTTTCAACGGCATTAGCCTGGAGGTTATTGCTGATCTGCCCGTATCTCCCGTCGGACAGGTCCATCCCTTCCACATAGAAACGGCTTATATCTTTTCCGTTATACGATATTTTTCCGGCATCATTCACCTGGATACCCGGAAGTCGTTTTAATATATCCTTTACCGATTCATCTTTAGGGGAGATAAAACGGGACACATCATAATTGATCGTGTCTTGTCTCCCATAGATCCTTCCGGGACGTATTTCGACCTCCTTCAGGCTGAACGGCCGGAGGGAGAGCTGGAAATGCAATTTCTCACCGGGCACTACGGGAAGTACCATCGTGCCATATCCCAAGAGGGAAACACGGACAACCATTGAATCATTGACCTGTATAGCCGGAAAGATGAAACGTCCTTCCGCATCAGTCAGCGTATAATTAACAGGTATCCCGCTCCCTTTTTTCTGTAATTGAACGGTGGCGGCATCGACAGGCTTATTATTTTCAGCATCCGTAACGAGTCCCTCTATCTGTATTTGCGACCGCAGGTGAAAAGTAAGAAGGCACAAAAGAGATGCTATAATCAGTGGTCTCATCTTTCGATAGGATTATATGGCATATTCTTCGGACGGAACGGGCGGCCGTCTTCTCCTTTGATAGTCACCTTCACTCCGGGAGAGGTCTCCGTGACATAACCGATCGGATCTGACGCATAACGTTTATGTGCCTTCTGCAAATCTTTCGGTGAAACAGGTTCATATTCCGATCCGGTGAACTGTATCATTTCCTCTTTACGACTTTTCTCTATGCCTGAGCAGATGAACGTATAATGTCCCTGGCTGTCCGAGGCTTTGAGTATTAAACCGGGTAAGCCCTGTAATTTCCAGGGACCTTCACTTCTGGGGATTTCCGGGGCATACCAGGCTTCGTATTCCCTTCCGCGGAAATGACAGGTGGCTTTCCGGCAAGTATAGGAAAGAACGGTTGCAGTATCGGGGTATAAAGTCCATTCCGGCCTTTCGACCGGTTCCTCACACCGGAAACGGCTTGCCGCCAGCTGGTCGAGCGTCGTAGTTTTTCCCTTCGGATAATTCTTATAGATCTGGTCATTGACATAGCCGTTACTCTGTTTCAGATGTTCGGAGATAATTTCCTGTGAAGCTCCCGCCGCTTTGTCCGCTTCAATTAACGAATCCGTACGGAAGCGGGCGTAACTGTAGTATACCGAGCTCTGGGAGCCGACCTTTAGCATCATGGTTTCTTCCGTCCGTTTATCTGGTGACAAAGTATCACTGACGAAAGCTGTCTGATATTGGACGGTAAATAAAAGCTGGTCTATGGGTTTTGACCTCAGTACATCATTGATATCATATACCCGGATATTGACCTGTGCCGCTACGGAAAGCGTAGAACAGATGAATGCAATTGTTAATAGTGACTGTTTCATCTTTATTTTCTTTTAAATGGTTTGAGGCAAAATTACAGGCTTGAAAGAGTATGATAGGAAGAAATTTATTACTGAAGTATTACGAAGGGAAAATATTACTGTTTTATTATTTCGGGAAAAAATAGATTGTTTACTCTTTGTCCACTCGTCCTCCTTGTTAACTTTGTCGGAAAAAGAGGATGGAAAAACGCATACGACTTATCTATATATTCTCCTTATTTGCTGCATTGTCTGCGATTGGGATGCAGGGATATTGGCTGTATAACCAGCTTCAATATGAAATGCAACGATATGCAAAGGAACTGGTTGGAAAAATAAAAGAAGTAGAGGAAGAAGAGTTCCGTATGCGCAAGCAAGAAGCCCTGGATACAAAAGTGACCTATGTCTTGAACCGGAATGTGGAACATAGCGCTTCGTTGGTGGATGAGCGGTTGTCCCATACTTCTACGGGGTTTAAATTGAGTTTAAAAGATTCCGGTCGGATAGACCAGTTCAATCTGAAATTTAATGCGTCCATGCCGGAAGATAGCCTGCTGATGGGAGTGGACCGCTCGGTAGTGGATCATTTTGTCCCTTTTTCCGGCGAGCGTCTGGACAGCTTACTGAAAGTCCGGTTGCCGGAATATGCAATAAATTGTTCGCCCCTGGAAGTTGGCGATACGCTGGATACCGCCTCTTCCTGGCGACTGTCGGATGATACTTTTCTTCCGTCTTCTCTTCTTATTAAATATATGTATTCTCCATTTGAAGCGCGAGGCATCCTGATGAACGTATCGCTTTCTTTTCATCCGTTACTTGTCCGGATGGCCGGTCAGTTAGGAATAAGTCTGCTTTTGATCTTGTTGCTTATTTCCTGTCTGTGGTTCCAGATAGCTACGATCTTAAAACAGAAAAAGATCGGGATGATGCGGGAAGATTTTGTCCATACCATGATACATGAACTTAGACGTCCGGTACAAGCCCTGAAAATGTGTATCTCCTTTTTAAATGACCCGGAAATGCGTACAGATGAAGAGACTTGCCGGGAAGTTACCCATGATGCTATATTCGAATTGGATAATCTTTCTGCTTATTTGGGTAAACTGAAAGATATGGTGTGCGCTGATGGTGGCATGACTCCGTTTACTATTTCTTCATTTAATTTGCAGGAGTTGGTGGAGAAAGTGTTACGCCTCATACCGGTTCCGCCGGATAAACAGGTTTCTTTTTCTACGGCATATGCCCCCGGGTTGTCCCATATTACGGCAGATCCGGTGCATATGGCAAATATGTTATGTAATTTGGTAGAGAATGCAATCAAGTATTCCGGTCCAGAGGTCCATATACGTATTGTTGCAATGCGAATGGGTAAAAGTGTTGAATTGTCGGTGGAGGATGATGGTTTCGGTATTTCTCCGGCCGAGCAGCGGAAGGTTTTTGAGAAATTTTACCGTTCCCCCCGTTTATCAGGCAAACAGATACCGGGCCTTGGACTTGGTTTGAGTTATGTAAGACAGATCGTGGAAGCACATCATGGAAGAGTTTCTCTTCAAAGCAAAATAGGGGAGGGAACGAAAGTTATTGTGACATTACCTCAATAAGAATACAAAACGTTTTTATATACATTATAATATATGGCAACACCTCTGAGAATTTTACTGGCGGATGATGATCTGAAATACTCTATTCTTTTAAAGAGATTTCTGGAAAAAGAAGGTTATGAAGTAACCTATACAGGAAATGGAACGATGGCCTTGGAACAGTTTCCGGCGGTTAAACCGGATTTGGTTTTATTAGATATCAACATGCCGGGAAAGAATGGTTTTGAAGTAGCTGAAAAGATAAGGGAACAGGATCATAATGTCTTGATCTTTTTCTTATCCGACCGTTCGGATAAGAACGATCGTTTGAAAGGATTTAGTGTGAAGGGAAATGATTATCTGGCTAAACCCTTTTATCCGGAAGAACTGTTGGCACGTATCAGGGAACGTTTTGAACAAAATCTATCAGTGGAAACAGCAGAAGAACTATACTCTTTCGGAGATACGTTTTTCAACTATGCAACAAATGAAATACGTACAGGTAACAGTAAAACGCTGATTACCTCCCGGCAGGCGGATATTCTTCGTATCCTGGTACGTAACCTGAACAAGGCGGTAGACCGTAATGTCATTCTGGATGTCATATGGGGGAATAATTCATATGCCAATTCTCTTGCCCTGAATGTACAAATCACTTATCTGAGGAGAGCTCTGAAGAGGGATTTGTCTGTTGGTATTGTTTCTCTCACAAAGAAAGGATATATACTGAAAGGATAGTATTGTTATATATCTGTTGAGCAAAAATACCTTTGGAATTGTTCTATTCTTATAAAGAAATGATAATTTTGTATTCGTAAAAACTAAATGAGAGAGATGAAAAAGATTACAGGTTTATTGATGGCGATGCTTCTGATGCTGAGTGCGTGCGGAAGTGTGCCTTTGACAGGGAGAAAGCAGGTGTTGCTGGTTTCCGACCAGGAGGTATTGTCCTCCAGCTTAACGCAATACAGCGATTATATGAAATCAGCCACAAAGTCGTCGGATAAGAATGAGAGTGCGATGGTGACCCGTGTGGGTAAGAAGATTGCCGCAGCAACGGAGGCTTATCTGAAAGCGAACGGAATGGAAAGTGAGATTAAGAATTTCCAGTGGGAGTTCAATCTGGTGAAAGATAACCAGATAAATGCTTTTTGTATGCCGGGCGGAAAGATTGTGGTTTACGAAGGTTTGATGTCGCTGGTATCGTCGGATGACGAACTGGCCGTAGTAGTTGGTCACGAAGTGGCGCATGCGGTGGCAAAACATAGTAACGAACGGATGAGCCAGCAGTTGATGGCACAATACGGAGCCGCGATCTTGGGACAGGCTGTAAGCAATAAGAGTGCGGCAGTCCAGACGGTTGCCAATACGGTTTATGGCGTGGGGGCGCAGTATGGTGTCATGCTTCCTTTCTCACGCAAGCATGAATCGGAAGCGGATTATATGGGATTGGTATTTATGACGATGGCTGGATATAATCCCGATGTCGCGGTAAATTTCTGGCAAAAGATGTCTGCCGGAAAAAGCGGCTCGACTCCTGAATTTATGAGCACTCACCCAAGTGATGCCACTCGTATCGCAGAGATACAGCGGGCGTTGCCGGAGATTAAGGCGAAGTATAAAACGGGAAAATGATAATAAATGGAGTTGTATTAAAACCGATTTTTGATACAACTCCATTTGATAAGTTTTATTTACGTTCTTTTATTTCGCTTTGAAGTTGTTTGGGATTACGTCGGCAATCCCAAAGCATGTGGATATAAATATATTTATCGTGAACGGTATAAATTATTTTAATGTGACCCGAGACTAGTGAACGGTAAGAGAGTTGATCTACGTCATTCAGACAGGTTTCACAGAATCCCAGAAAAGGATGTAAACAGAGTAAATGATATATGTCATGATGAAGTGTGTCGCGGACTTTTTGGAGGATGTAAATTAAACTGTGTCAGCAAGGAATAAAGTATTAACTTTGCTAACACAGTTTTTTTTATGAAAGAAGAATTTGATTTCGAGAGTATCAAGAACAAGGCTATTGAACAGCTGAAAGCCGGCAAGCCTTTGTTGGGTAAGGACGGCGCCTTTGCCCCACTATTGGAAAGTATATTGAATGCAGCCCTGGAAGGAGAGATGGATGCACATTTGACAGAAGAAGAACGCCAGATGGGCAACCGTCGCAACGGAAAGATGCAAAAGCAGGTTCAGACTCCCTTGGGCGAAGTAACCGTTTCTACTCCCCGTGACCGTAATTCGAGTTTTGATCCCCAGTTTATCAAGAAGCGTGAGACTATTCTGGCAGAAGGTGTTGCTGACCGTATAATTGGCTTGTATGCAATGGGAAACAGCACTAGGGAAATCAGTGACTGGATGGAAGAAAATCTTGGGAATCGTGTTTCGGCCGACACAATCAGTTCCATCACAGACCGTGTACTTCCGGAGATAAAGGCATGGAAATCACGGATGCTTGATTCTGTTTATCCTATAGTCTGGATGGATGCCATTCATTACAAAGTAACGGATGAACGTGGCTGCGCGGTAACCCGTGCGATCTATAATGTACTGAGCATTGACAGGGAGGGACACAAGGAGCTACTT